>CAZMXB010000272.1:0-3609 GCA_964569855.1 uncultured Rhodoferax sp. | reverse complement strand
TACGGCAGGAAGTAGTTGTTGACCGACAGGTTGCCCGCCGCGCCCGTCACTGGACGACCATCCGTTTGTTTGGGGCCAACGGTCGATGCGTCTGACGCGCTTTGCCAGGGTACTCAAGGAGCCCTACGAGGCATTTCGCGTTTGTCACCTTGGGCAGTTCTCGGAACTGGTGCGCCCTTACTTTGGTGAGTTTGCTGTTTGCCCTCATTGCCTTGGAGAGGGATTTCACACTGTTTTGTATTCGTTTGCCGGGCTGCAGGCTTGTCCATTGCACGGCACCAGATTGGAAAACCTGCAAAACTGCAGCCAAATCGAAAGCAACCTGTTCACCCACGCGCGGCTCAACCCATTTGGACGATGCCAGTACCTGCAGGACCTTCTGGGATTCCCTGCGGCACGCAGGCCAATGGCGCATCCCCAACGTGATCGAATACTTGGCGAGGCGGCAGACTGGCTGATGGGTATTGGCACGCGGTGCTGGCTGGGACAGCATGGTGTACGACGACCCACGCCATTGGATGCGTTCTCCAATCGGGTGGCCAAACTCGGGGTTGCTCTGGGTATGACGGACACCGTCCCCCGATGGGCAAATGCCGATGTCCGGCTTGGAAGCCATTCAGCAAGCCACGAAATCACTGCGTTCGGTTCAGTGAAGGTGCATATGACTGAGTTGGTCGGCATCAACGACAGGCGTGCGATCAGACATCAGACTGACCTGAGCATCTATGGCCAAACGATTTTTGGGGATTTCAAGGCAATCAGGCGGTATCTCCATGGCCGCGTCTTGGGAAGAAGGGGTCGTCGCTGGCTTTCCCGCCTTGCCCGTGCAACGACTCCGTCAGAGGTTGACACACTGCTCAGGCGCGGCCATGCCCCTGCCCGGCGCGCTTGGTTGTTCCTCACCTGGTCACGGCATGTCAGCGCCCATGAGTTCAACCCAAAGGCGGGCCTTCATACAAGGTCCATACGATTTGCCATTTCCGAGGAAATCCCTGTGTGGACTGCGAACCTTGGACGAAAGCGGCATCAAGGCGATCATGACTTTGTTCGACTGTGGATTGCACGCTGGATCAGTGCCGCTGGGCTCCTGACACTTTGGCGATCAGCCGCTGGTGTTGCTGAATACAACTTATCGTCGGATAGCACAGTGCTGGACAGAGTGCTACTGGCAATGAACCGTGAACCGCAATGGAGCCTGGGCATTGCAGTCAACAATGAACTGACACTTTGCTTGGATAGCGATCCGGGTGAGCAAGCTGCATTCATCGTCAAACTCAAGCAGCAATCCGGCGCTTCATCCCTCTGATCGCTTTGATTTTTCGGGACAGCTCCTGTGTTGAGTAAATGGATGTTGTATCGATACTGGCGTGCCCTGCCAGCTCACTGGCCACCTCAATTGGCACCCCGTCAACCAACGCCTGGCGCACAAAGGTATGTCGCATCCAATGCGTACTGGCCTTCTCAAACCGTTGCGCGTCCAACCCAGCAGCAGCTGCAGACTTGGCAGCCTGAAGGAAGAAGCGTTTGAGCACGGCATAGATCCCAGGTGCAGACAGTGCCGAACCAGCCTTTTGCGAGCTAGCGCAGACGACTAACTCACCGCCCTCCCCTCTTTTCCACTGCGGCACCGACGCGCCCAGGGTGCGGATCAATGGCAGGTTGTCCCTGTCGAAAGTACCCTGGTCCTCGTCCATAAACCCTGCGCCATGCAGGGCCAACAGCCTGACCACATCAGGGTTGAGCGGCACTTCGCGCGTCTTGTTGCGCTTGCCAGTAACAGTCAGGATCCAGGTCTCCGGGAGGTCGGGCAGCGTTTCAATGCGCAAATGCCTGTGCCGGGCCTTGGCCAGTTCATCGAGTCGAATGCCCGATGTGACGAGTAGTTCCAGAATGCACTTCAAACGCAAACGCGCTGGCCCGATCTGTTGCCCATCGACGCAGGCCAGCGCATGTGCCCACTCGGCCTCCGTGAACGAGCGCCGGATATCCATTTTGGAGGCCGGCAGATCAAAGCCTTTCATCAGCGCGCGCATCGGGTTGGCCACCAGATAGCCGGCGTCCACCAAGCCGCCGAACAGGGTTTGCAGAATCACCAGGGCCTGCTTTTGCGAGGCCGCACTCGGCTGCGTGCGGAAGGCCCGCCAGCCCGGATCGGTGCGCTTCAAAGAGCGGCGCTCTATCCACGTCGAGGGCACGGCTTTCAAGAAATCCCGGTACTTCTGGCAATCCGGCGACGTCACCGATGACAAGGGTTTCTTCAGTTCCTGGGCGCACCAGAGTAAAAAGCGTTCGGTCTCCTTGCGGTAGCTGCGAAGGGTTGAAAGCTTTTCCTGGTACCGCGACAACCATGCACTCACGGCCTCCAGGTCGTTCTTCGCGCCCAAGGTGTTGGCCATGTGGCTTCTGAAAGTGCCCTGCCCGCCTGCCAACCCTGCGATGCTTTGCATGCGCGCAAGGCTGCTGGCCACCAGCGTGCCGGCGCCGAACGGGCTCACCGCGGACGCGCCAGGACCCAACGCTGGCAACAAGCCCGCCACCCGCAGTTCCAGCTTGGATTGGGGTTCATGCACCCGACCCGACACCATCAGATTGAGATGGTCCTGCTCCAGAATCAGCCAAGCCACGACCTGCTGGGCACGCTGCACGCCAAATCCCTTGATGCGGCCGTGCCAGCGGTAGCCATGCACATTGATAAAGCGCACCAGGTCACCCAGGGTCAGCAGTCCCACGTTGCGCAGGCATTTGACGACCGGACGCGCAAACCAGGATTCCAGTCTGTCGGTCGGCGACGCAGTGGTGGCCAGCACGGTTTCGAGGTAGTTGAGCGCCTTCACCCGTTCACCAACCGGGTCCTTCAGGCCAACGGCCGCATCGATGGCATCGGCATTGTCCAGACCGAATGCGGCCTTGTACTCAACCAGTAGATCGGCCTCGGACCAGCTGTCCGGGTCCATGCCCTCGCTTTGCACCCATTCATCCAGTGAAGGAAGTACCGCTGCCGGTTTTACCGACGCATCGCTACGCAGCAGATCCAGCAGGTGGGTGATCTTGGCATTCGGCGCCAGAGTGGCATCTAGGTGGCGGCCCGCATCAATGATGTGTTTGAGCAAGGCGTCACGGCGGTGTTGCACGTGGCGCAGGTCCGTCGTTGACTCGCCCCAGGCCAGGTACCGGTTGAAAGCGTCGGCCAGGTCCAGACCCAAGATGCTTGAGCGCACGAAAGCGAAGTGGTGCACGCCCAAGGCACGCGTGTCTTGAACGACCTTGGATATGGATCCCCTGGGCCGCCCGGGCTTACGACGCCGCGTGGGTGCGCTGTGAAACAGCGGAGCCGGCAAACTTGGCAAAGGTGCGGTCATAGGCATCTAACGGGTGTCTGCTCAGGCTACCCCCGCCTGATGGGTCTGGGCCGTCCTGCCCTGCTGCGCACTGACCCCAGTAAAACTCCGCTGCTCCATTGGTTCACGTAGGGTCATCTTTGTGTGACTAGTAGGTACACAATTGTGTTAATAGACGGAACGATTCTCAAAATCCATCTTTTAGAATGGTTTTTAATACGTCGTGATTATAAGGATAATCATGACGCACGCGAAGCGCATTAATTGATGG
>CAZMXB010000271.1:6134-6953 GCA_964569855.1 uncultured Rhodoferax sp. | reverse complement strand
CACGCCACCGTGCAGGGCCGTCCCAAACACATTTTCAGCATCGTCAAAAAGATGCGCGGCAAGTCCCTGGGCTTTAACCAGGTGTATGACATCCGCGCCCTGCGCATCGTGGTGCCCACCGTGCCCGACTGTTATGCCGCCCTGGGCTGGGTGCACGACCATTTCACCCCGGTACCGGACGAATTTGACGATTACATTGCCCGGCCCAAGGCCAATGGCTACCAGTCGCTGCACACGGTGGTGCGCGACGCCACCGGGCAACCGATTGAGGTTCAGGTGCGCACCCAGGCGATGCACGACCATGCCGAGACCGGGGTGGCCGCCCACTGGGCCTATAAAGAGGCCGGCGCCAAAGGCTACGCCGGCGTCAGCGCCAGCGGCGCATACGATGCCAAGATTGCCGTGCTGCGCCAACTGCTGGCGTGGGAGCGCGATTTGTCCGGTGCGCAGCAGGGCCAGCAGGGCACGGTGAGTTTTGACGACCGCATCTATGTGCTGACGCCGGATGCTGCCGTTGTGGAGCTGCCACAGGGCGCGACAGCGGTGGATTTTGCTTACAGCGTGCACACCACGCTGGGCCACCGGTGCCGTGGTGCGCGGGTGGATGGTGCCATGGTGCCACTCAATACACCGCTCAAAAATGGTCAGACGGTAGAAGTAACCACTGTCAAGGAAGGCGGGCCTTCGCGCGACTGGCTCAACCCCGAACTGGGGTTTTTGGTCAGCCACCGCGCACGGGCCAAGGTGCGTGCCTGGTTCAATGCGTTGGCCATGGGCGAGACGGTGGCCAAGGGCCGCGAGGCGGTGGAAAAGCTGATG
>CAZMXB010000271.1:0-6124 GCA_964569855.1 uncultured Rhodoferax sp. | reverse complement strand
CAGCGCGAAGGCAAGACCGCCCTCAAGCTCGACGACCTGGCCGCACAACTGGGCTTCAACTCGGCCGACGAGCTGTTTGAAGTGGTCGGCAAGGACGAGTTCTCACTGCGCAATATTGAAATCGTGCTGCGCCCGCCCGAGCCCGTGTTGCCGCAAGACGAGTTCTTGCTGGTCAAAAAGCCAAGACCGCCGAGCCATTCGGCCAAAGGCGGCGTGCTGGTGGTGGGAGTGGATTCGCTAATGACGCAACTGGCCAAGTGCTGCAAGCCCGCACCGCCCGATGCCATTTGCGGTTTTGTGACCCGGGGAAAAGGCGTCAGCGTGCACCGTGCGGACTGTTCCAACCTGCGCAACATGGTGACGCGCAGTGGCGACCGCGTGATTGAAGTGGAATGGGGCGGCAAGACCGGAGGCAATGGCTCGGTCTACCCGGTCGATGTAGCGGTGGAAGCCAATGACCGCCAGGGTTTGCTGCGCGATATCTCCGAGGTGTTTACCAAAGAAAAGATGAACGTCATTGGTGTGCAGACCCAGTCGATTCGCGGCATTGCGTGGATGACGTTCACCATCGAGGTCAGCGACTCCGGGCGGCTGAACAAGGTGTTGGGGTTCGTATTGGACCTCAACGGTGTGCGCACCGCGCGGCGCAGGTAATTAGACCAAATTCGCCTGCAGCCCTCTGGAAATAAGCTTTCTTTGCTATCACGGTAATAGCATTTCAACCCCGCGTGCGGTCCCACGCGCCATCCGATGCCAGGCGCCTGCTCATGCAATCACTGTGCGCGAACCGAACCGGCGGTGCAAGTGGCCGGACACCAGCGCCAACAGCAAAAATACGAACACCCCGATAACCCCCATGGCCGCATCCGAATACAAGCCGGCATTGCTACCCGATTTGTCATAGAAGTAGCCGTTCAGAATCCCCATGTAGGCAATGGGCGTGTTCGACAACGACGCAAAGATGCTGTACTTGGTGGCTACCGCACCGGTTCCTATGGCTTCAAGTGTGACCGCGGTAAATGCCGCATAACAAAGGCCGCTGATGAAGCCGTACGACAGCACAAACACGTAATACATCGTCAGGGTGTGAGGAGCCCACGCCATCAACACACCGCAGATGGACATCAGGATGCCGAACAGGGCATAGGCGGTCTTGCGGTCCATGCGGTCGCAGAAATAGCCGCCCACCATGCACCCGAACGCCGACAGCAAACCGCTCAGCGCACCGCTGGTGGCTGCCACGTCATTGGCCGTAGCTCCCCATTCGGCGGCAAACAGCGGAAACAGGCTGCCTGCCGCGCCTGAGCCGATGGGCAAGAAGCAGATCAGCAGCCCCAGGTAGCCCCTGCGCGATCGGGCCACCAGCCAGATGTCCAGCAAAACGCGTCGGATCGCGCGCCAGACGGCGCGCCCAAGCTGGGGCGGTCGCGGTTCACCATTTTGGTCTTCCCGGAGTTCCGGCAAATGGGGCTCGGGCTCGTGCGTGTACCGAATGGCGATGCCGGTCAGCAGGCACACCAATGCGAGCACCACGCCAGGCAACCAGGGCAGCGACGTGTTCTCGGCAATGACCAGGGCCAAACCACCGCCCAAGCCACCCCCACCAAGATTGCCGGCCTGGAACCAGCCGGCGGTGCGGCCCAGCTCGCTGGGCGCGGTGTTATAGGCCATCAGGCTTTCGACCGACATGCTCAATGTGGCGGTGGCCACATTGCCGACCACCACCAGGATGCGCAGCCAGGGCAGGCCTGCCTCGGTGGCCGGGACCATGCCCAGAAGGGCGATCCCCATGGCCGCCGTGATGCTGGACATCACAAACCACTGCTTGCGCTTCAACGTCAAATCAACCAGCGGCGCGTATAGGAACTTGAGTGTGTGCGGCAGAAAGCTCAGGCCCGTGAGTACGGCGATGGTTACAGGGTCAACCCCTGCTTTGCCCAGCAAATAGATGATGGTCACACCGAGGAACCCGCTGGCTGCACCAAATGGAATGATCAAGAGGAGGAACACCAGCGGGTGGGTGTATTGGCGAACTGCTTCAGGCGCTTTGGTGTTCATGCGATGTCCGGGTTGGCCACGGTGTTCAGGATGCAAGCGGTGTCTCTCCACGGCGTTCCCCACTCCGACAAAGTGTAGGCAAGCTGGAGTTGCGCCACCGCACGTTCAGCGCTGGCGGTGTCGGTTGCATGCACGAAAGCCAACGAATCGCCGATCGATACCTGCGTACCCAGTGGCAAAACACGGCTTAGCCCGACGCGGGCGTCGATGGCATCGGTGGCCTTGTGCCGTCCGCCGCCCAACTCCACGACGGCCAGGCCGATGTCTCGTGTGTGCATGGCGCTGAGGATGCCGGCGCAGGGCGCTGGTACTGGCACCACCACAGGCGCGGTGGCCAGATAGCTATTGGGCCGCTCCAACAAATCTGCGGGGCCACCCAGGGCGGTGACCATGTCGGCAAAACGCTCTGCCGCGGCGCCGCTGTCCAGCGCGGCTTGCAGTTTGGATGTGGCCTCGGTGGTGTTGGCGGCCAGGTTACCGAGTACCAGCATCTCGGCACCCAGCGCCAAGGTGATGGCGTGTTGGCGGGGTTCGCGCACACCGTCGCCTGTCAGGTAAGCAATGGCCTCGGCCATTTCCAGCGCATTGCCCACCGTCGTGCCCAGAACCTGGTTCATGTCGGTGATCAGTGCGGTGGTTTTCAGGCCTGCACCAGTGGCGACCGCCACAATGCTGCGGGCCAGTTCATCGGCCATGGCACGCGAGTCGGCAAAGGCACCGTTCCCGCATTTGACGTCCATCACCAGGCCCTGCAGACCGGCTGCGAGCTTTTTGGAAAGGATGCTGGCGGTGATCAGCGGCACGCTTTCCACGGTGGCGGTGACGTCGCGCGTGGCGTAGAAGCGTTTGTCGGCGGGTGCCAGGTCGCCAGTCTGGCCAATGATGGCGCAGCCCACGCTGCGCACCACGTGGTCAAACAAGGCAGGATCGGGCACGGCGTCGTAGCCGGGAATGGCCGCCAGCTTGTCCAGAGTGCCACCGGTGTGGCCTAGGCCGCGCCCGGAAATCATGGGCACATAGCCGCCACAGGCCGCCACCATGGGAGCCAGCATCAGGCTGATCTTGTCGCCCACGCCGCCGCTGGAGTGTTTGTCCAGCACCGGGCCGGGCATGTCGGGCCAGGCCATGACGCGGCCAGAATGCACCATGGCGTGGGTCAGCGCTACGCATTCTTCACGGACCATGCCGCGCCAGAAGATGGCCATGCCCAGCGCGGCGACCTGGCCTTCGCTCCAGCTGCCGTCCACCAGGCCTTGCACAAAGTGCTGGATCTGGGCCACGCTCAGGCGCTGGCCGTCGCGTTTGGTGCGGATGACTTCTTGTGCCAGCATGTGCGGTGCCGTCGTATTTCAGTACGCGCCGGAGGAGGGCGCCGAGGCCTGTCCCGCCAGTACGGCCTCGATATCGTTGAGCAGGCCACTGGCGCCAAAACGAAAGCGTTGGGGGGTCAGGGCAGCGGCTCCCAACTCTGCGGCGGCCAATTCCAGATAGACCTTGGCGTCTGGAACGGAGCGTATGCCGCCCGAAGCCTTGAACCCGGCGATGGTCGAGCCGCTGGCGGCAATTTCGCGCAGCATCACGGTGGCAGCCTCGGGTGTGGCCGAGACCGCCGTCTTGCCGGTGCTGGTCTTCACAAAGTCAGCTCCGGCTGCGAGGGCCAGCTGCGTGGCTTGGCCGATCAGCTCCGGACGGGCCAGCACACCGCTTTCAATGATGACCTTGAGCGCCAGCGGTTGGCTTGCTTGGCGTACTTGTTGCAGGAAGTCGGCGCACTCCTGGGTTTGGCCTTGCATCAGCGCGCGGTAGGGCAGCACCACGTCGACCTCATCGCCCCCGGCATCCTTGATGGCCTTCACATCCGCGAGTGCCAGTGCTACATCCAGCGCGCCCGCCGGAAAGTTGGCCACCGCCGCGACGCGAATCGACGCTGGCAACAGGCTGCGCGCCTGGGCTACAAAACGCGGCCACACGCACACGGCGGCCACAGGGCCAAAGCGCGTCTGGGCCTTCTGGCACAGGGCGGCAATGTCGGCGGACGTGTCGGCGTCGTTCAGGCTGGTCAAGTCGAGGCATTGCAGGGCAATGTGGGCAACTTCGGGCAGGGAAAGGGTGTTTGGCATGGAGAGTCTTTAGTAAAAAGTGGTGCTAGCCCTCGCGAAATATACGCAGGCAGCTATCAAAAGCATAGTAATCAGCCATACAGCGATGCCACATCGGGCAGGCTGGCAATCAGGTCGGCCAGGAATTGCGCGGCGTAACTGCCCGAGGCCTGGGCCTGTTGCAAGGTGGCGGCATGGGTCAGGGACCCGGCACTCAGGCCGGCGGCCATATTGGTCATGAGCGACAAACCCAATACACGCAGGCCGGCGTGCCGCGCCAGAATGGTTTCGGGCACGGTGCTCATGCCCACGGCGTCGGCGCCCCAGGCGGCAAACATGCGGATCTCGGCCGGGGTTTCAAACTGCGGGCCCAGCGCCCACAGGTAGGTGCCCTCGTGCAAAGCTACCTTTTTGGCTTGGGCCAGTTGACGGGCGTGGGCCAGCAGCTCGGGGTCGTAGGCGGCGCCCATGTCGACAAAACGCGTATTGCCGCTTTCGCCCACCAGCGGCGAGCGTTGCGGGGCGTTGATGTGGTCGGTGATCAACATCAGGCTGCCCGGCGGCATGTGGGCGCGCAGGCTGCCCGCCGCATTGGTTTGCAGCAGCAGTTTGACGCCCCAGCTTTGCAGGCTGCGAAGCGCACCGGCCATGCCGGAGCAGTCGCCCGTCTCGTAAGTGTGCTTGCGCCCGCCCAGCATGGCGACGCGTTGTGTACCGATCCGGCCGACCGTGAGCGCGCTGACGTGGCCTTCGACGCTGGTGGCCTGGAAGGCGGGCAGCTCTGCGTAGTCGATGTGCTGGGCATCTTGTACCTGTTGTGCAGCGCTGGCCCAGCCGGAGCCCAGGATCACTGCGACTTCGGGGGCGGGGCCGAAGGTGGTCTGCAGCGTGCGAACGCTGTCCTCGATCGCTCGGAGCCTTGGCGCCTGGGCGTTTTGCTCCGTGTCCCCCGCCCGCTGTGCGGGCTCCTCCTTGACCTGCGCAAAACGCCCAGGCACCAAGGCTCCATGGTTTTTTTGCATATCAGCTTGGTCTCGTTTTGTGGTGGGCCAAATGCTCCGGCCCGAAACTGGCGGGGAGTAATTGCCCGAGCGTCCAGCTATGTTTGATGCCGGACGGATCGGCGGCTATTACCAGTAAATCGTCATCACCAAACTCGCGCAGCTTCTGGCGGCAGCCGCCGCAGGGGGTGATGACGTCGGGGCCGGGGCCACTGACCAGCACGGCCCGGGCGCGTTTGCCACCGGCCATCAGCATGGCGCCCAGGGCTGTGGCCTCAGCGCACCAGCCCTGGGGGTAGGCGGCGTTTTCGACGTTGCAGCCAGCGTGGATGACACCGTGTTCGTCCAGCACGGCGGCACCTACAGCGTAACGGGAGTAGGGCACGTGCGCATGGTCGCGGGCCGCCAATGAAGTGGACAGCAGGCGCTGCAGGACGTCGGGGGCCAGTTCTTGCATGGATTGGGGAGCGTGTTCAATCGCGCTTTAAAGTGCGCCGCGGTGTAGTTGGCAATAGTGTAGTGTTGCGCCACCATGACACCAAACCCGTCTTTGCCGAACGCAGACCATGAGGCCCCGGCCATTCACACTTTTCTGTGGCACGACTATGAAACCTTTGGCGCGGTACCCCGGCGTGACCGGCCTGCGCAGTTTGCCGCCATCCGCACCGACGCCGAGTTGAACGAGCTGGGGGCACCGATCATGCTGTTCTGCCAGCCGGCAGCGGACTTTTTGCCCGACCCACAGTCCTGCCTGATCACCGGCATCACACCCCAGCAGTGCCTGGAACGGGGCGTGCCCGAGTACCAGTTTGCCGCCGCCATCGAGCAGGCCTTCAGCCTGCCGGGCACCATTGGAGTCGGCTACAACACCATACGCTTTGACGATGAGGTCACGCGCTTTCTGTTTTGGCGCAATTTGATCGACCCCTATGCCCGCGAGTGGCAGAACCAGTGCGGGCGCTGGGA
>CAZMXB010000270.1:0-6973 GCA_964569855.1 uncultured Rhodoferax sp. | reverse complement strand
CGAAGGTGGGCAGTACGGGCGCAAGATCGATCTGTCCTACCGCTGGAGCATGACCTGGTTCATCTTCTCGGAAGTGATGTTCTTCGGCGCGTTCTTTACCGCGTTGTGGTGGGCCCGGGCGCACTCGGTGCCGGCCTTGGGAAGTTTGGACAACGCCCTGTTGTGGCCAGGATTCAAGGCGGTCTGGCCCAGTCTGGCGGTGGGTGCCACCGCATCACCTGCTGGCATTGTTGAACCTTTCACCACCATGGGACCATTTTGGCTGCCTACCATCAATACTGCCCTGTTGTTGACTTCCGGCGTGACGTTGACGATTGCGCACCATGCTCTGGTCGTTGGTAACCGCAGCAAGACCATTGGGTTCATGTGGATCACCGTATTGCTGGGCTTTTCGTTCCTGTGTGTCCAAGGTTACGAGTATTACCATGCCTACACCGCCTACAACCTGAAGCTGAGCTCCGGTGTTTTTGGCTCCACCTTCTTCATGTTGACGGGTTTTCACGGTTTCCACGTGTTTGTCGGCATGTTGATGCTGCTTTTCATTACACTTCGGCTGCAAAAAGGCCATTTCACGGCCGAGCGCCACTTTGGCTTTGAAGGTGCCGCCTGGTACTGGCACTTTGTGGACGTGGTCTGGTTGGGCTTGTACATCCTGGTGTACTGGCTTTGATTGGACATTGACCCTCAAATAAAAGGCACCGCATGCGGTGCCTTTTTGCTTAGCGGATCAGCAACCCCGTGAGGTTGCAATCGCTCTTTCAGCGGCCTTGCGGAATACCTGTTGGCTGGATGTAGCCCAGGCTCCATGCAATCAGGATGCACGCAAATAGCAGGATGGACACGCCGACCCGAATTCCCAGCGCGTGAGCCATTTTCTTTGATGTGTTGCCGGGTTTTCGACCCCCACGCATCATGAAGAAAAGGGCCGCCCCCAGGCTGGCAAGAATGGCGACAAAGGCAATGGTTACGAGGTATGTCATGACAAGGATTATCTGGTGAATGCGCGACTCAAGTTGGTTCTGATCACGGCTGCGACGGTGCTGGCGGTGGGTACGACTGCCAGCATGGGCTTCTGGCAATTGTCGCGCGCCGCCGAGAAGCAGGCACGACAGGCCGCGATGGATGCCCAACACGCCAAGGCGCCGCTGGACGCTCGTGACGTGCAGATGGCCCGGCAGCCGCTGTCTTTGTTGCACCAGCGTGCGCAACTTCGGGGGCGCTGGCAGTCCACATCAGTGGTTTTTCTGGAGAACCGCCCGATGGATGGCCGCGTCGGATTTCTGGTTCTGATGCCTTTTGTGCTGGAAAGCAGCCAGATCGCGTTGGTGGTGCAACGTGGTTGGGTTCCCCGCGGCATGGACGACCGTACCCGATTGCCGCGCATCGCGACACCTGATGGCATTGTCGAGATCGAGGGGCGCATGGCACTGCCACCGTCGGACCTGTTCGCTTTGGGTGGCCCCACAACAGGGTTAATCCGGCAAAATCTCGACCTGCCACAATGGAGGGCTGAAACCGGCTTGCCGCTGTTGCCCATCACGTTGCAACAAATCGGAGCCAACAGCGAAGGTTTGGTCCGCGATTGGCCAGCCGTCAATCTGGGCGTCGAAAAGAATTATGGCTATGCCTTCCAGTGGTTTGGTATGTCATTGTTGTTGGTAGTGCTTTATGTATGGTTTCAAGTAGTTCGACGATTCAAGACCAGCCCCAAGGACCCCAAGACCCATGTCTAGTGTTTCTCCCCGTGATGACCAGCCCTTGGGCCTGACGGTGCACACGTTGCCTCAGCCGCAGGACCTGGCGCTCGCCGACCGTACCCGCACCGGCCGCTGGAAGATGGTGGCCGTGTTGCTGGTGTGTATCGCACCGGTACTTGCGTCTTATTTGACGTTTTACGTGGTGCGGCCCGAAGGGCGTCGCAATTTTGGTGAACTGATCACTCCGCAGCGGGCCCTGCCGGACCTGCGGGGAGTTGCGCTGGACGGCAAACCTGTCGACCTGCACGACCTGAAGGACCAGTGGCTGCTCATCAGTGTGGCTTCCGCAGCGTGTGATGAACAATGTGCCCGTCATCTTTATTTCCAGCGCCAACTGCGCGAAGGTCTGGGCAAGGAGAAAGAACGCCTCGATTGGGTCTGGTTGGTGACAGACAACGCGCCTGTGGCCGAGGCACTGCATCCTGCGCTCAAGGACGCCACCGTCATCCGGGTGCCTGCTGCCGATCTGACACGCTGGCTGGAGCCACAAGCTGGTCAAAGCTTGCAAGACCACCTGTACCTGGTCGACCCGCTCGGCAAATGGATGATGCGGTTTCCACCGCACCTGGATCCCGGCTCAGCGGTCAAGGTCCGGCGCGACCTCGACCGCCTGTTGCGTGCGTCGGTCCATTGGGACAAAGCAGGACGCTGAACGCCACAAGGCTTCATTTATGCAAGCATCACTTTACGACTTCTCTCCATTGGCGCGCATGCTGGTGATGGGGTTTCTGCTGGGCTCCGGCCCCTTGCTGATGGTCTATTTGCGCAACCGGCGTGCCTCGCCCTTGGGGCGCATACATGCGCTGGCGCTGGTAACCCTGTTCTTGACCTTCGACCTGGTCATGTTTGGCGCATTTACCCGCCTGACGGACAGTGGCCTGGGTTGTCCTGACTGGCCGGGATGTTACGGCGAGGCCAGCCCCCTGGGGGCCAGCGCCGACATTGCAGAAGCCCAGCAAGCCATGCCCAGCGGGCCTGTAACCCCGGGCAAAGCCTGGATTGAGATGGTGCACCGCTACCTAGCCATGGGCGTCGGCTTGCTGATTGTTGTTTTGGCCGTGGCTGCCTGGCGCGGACGCAAAGGGACGGACGGAACAAAAGGCCTCAGCCCCTGGTGGCCAACCCTGACCCTGGTCTGGGTTTGTATACAAGGTGCCTTTGGCGCATGGACCGTAACCATGAAGCTGTTTCCGGCGATTGTTACTTTGCATCTGCTGGGTGGGTATGTACTGTTGGCCCTGCTGACCGTTCAAGCGGTGCAGCTGGCGCGTCAACAAGGCCTCCAGTCTGCGACCGATGTCGCGCCGCGCCTGCGCCTGTGGATTGCATTGGCACTGGTGTTATTGGCCATCCAGTCCGCAAGCGGCGCCTGGGTCAGTACCAACTACGCCGTGCTGGCGTGCACCGAGTTTCCAAAATGCCAGGGCAGTTGGTGGCCCCTGATGGACTTTGTTGGTGGCTTCGAAATCTGGCGCCCTCTGGGTTTTGACCGCAACGGTGCCCACATCAGTTTCCAGGCCTTGACCGCCATCCATTTCACCCACCGTCTCATGGCGGCGGTGACCTTGATGGCATTGGCGGCGCTGGCCTGGCGGTTGCACCAAGACACCCGGCTGCGCCAACCCGTTCGCACTTTGGCAGCCCTGCTGGTGCTGCAATTAGTCACTGGCTTCAGCAACGTGGTGCTGGGCTGGCCCATAGTTGCCGCAGTGTTGCATACGGGTGGCGCAGGCGCCATGGTGGTGGTGCTGACCTGGCTTCTGATGTCTACCCGTTCCCCTGTCAACCAAACTGCTGCGGTGAACCCGGCGGCTGGACCAACCCCATGACCGCGCCAGTGACCGTTTCCACTCCTTCGGTGTTCAGCCAGTTCCATGCGCTGACCAAACCCCGCGTGATTCAACTGATTGTGTTTTGCGCCCTGATTGGCATGGTCCTGGCAGTCCCCGGTCTTCCCACACTCGCACAGACTGGGTTGGCAGCAGTGGCCTGCCTGGGCATCTGGCTGGTGGCCGCTGCGGCCGCAGCATTCAACTGCATTGTGGAGCAAGGCATCGATGCCAAGATGAAACGCCCCGCCTGGCGTCCGACGGCCCGGGGGGAACTCAGCAATACACAGACGCTGGTGTTCTCGGCGCTGTTGGGTGCGGCGGGTTCCGCCGTGTTGTATATCTGGGTCAATCCGCTGACGATGTGGCTCACATTCGCCACGTTTGTCGGCTATGCCGTCATTTACACCGTCATTCTCAAACCCCTGACTCCGCAAAACATCGTGATAGGCGGCGCATCCGGGGCCATGCCACCGGTATTGGGCTGGGCCGCCATGACCGGCGACGTGGGGCCTGAGGCCTTCATCCTCTTTCTGATCATCTTTTTGTGGACGCCCCCCCATTTCTGGGCGCTGGCCTTGTACCGGGTCGAAGACTACCGCAAGTCGGGCCTGCCCATGCTGCCGGTAACGCACGGCAGCGAGTTCACCCGACTGCAAATCCTGCTCTACACCTTTGTCCTGTTTGCTGCATGCCTGTTGCCCTTTGTGTATGGCATGAGCAGTTGGCTTTATCTTGCAGCGGCGGTGTTGCTGAGCATCGGCTTTTGCGCCTATGCCTGGCTGTTGTGGCGCGAATACTCGGATGGGCTGGCAAGAAGGACGTTTCGCTTCTCGCTGATCCATTTGAGTGTGTTGTTCGCAGCGCTGCTGCTGGACCACTATCTGTTGTAGAACCCGGTCGGGTTCATTGGCAAATGCCGAGTTTCTTGAAGATCCCATCATGCACAAACGAAATGCTATTAAAAATATAGCTGCTTACGCAGTTTTTGTCTGGGCTAGCGGGCTATTTGTTGCTTGCTCACCGCAGCAGCCGGCTTTTTCCTCGGTTGATGTCACCGGCGCTGAATATGCCAAGGGGTTTGAGCTTACCGACCACAATGGCCAGCTGCGACGGCTCACCGATTTCAGCGGAAAAGTGGTCGTGCTGTTTTTTGGCTACACCCAATGCCCTGACGTTTGCCCGACCTCGATGAATGAACTGGCCGAAGTGAAACGTGCGCTGGGCAAAGACGGTGACCGTCTGCAGGGCCTGTTTGTTACCGTAGACCCGCAGCGTGACACGCCGGAGGTCCTCAAGGGCTATATGGCAAGCTTCGACCCGACATTCCTGGCGTTGTACACCACGCCGGACAAGCTCAATGATCTGGCCAAGGACTACAAGATCTATTTCAAGAAGGTGGACGGCAAAACCCCCACCAGCTACACCATGGACCACTCGGCGGGCAGTTACGTCTACGACACCAAGGGCCAGTTGCGCCTGTTCACGCGGTATGGCAGCGGCGCAGCGGCGCTGGCGGCTGATATCAAGCTGCTGCTGAAGGATTCGCGGTAAACAGCGCATCTCTGCAGCTGTTGGCGCTGCATTCCTGGTCAAGAGTGAAAAAGCCCCTTAGCCCCCGTGGAACGTCCACAGTGCGCTACCGAGTCAATAGCAATCTACTCAACCTTGATCGCCTGACTGGCAATGATGTTGCCCAGCAAGGTGGTGTCGGCCTTGACGCGGTTGGCCAGCCCTTGTGCCGAAGTGCCCACTACGCTCCAACCCTGCTGAAGCATTTTTTGCCGCATTTCCGGGGTGCGGGCAATGTCGCTGAACAGGGCAGACAGTCTTTCCACTACAGGCTTGGGCATGCTGTTGGGTGCGGCCACGGCGTTCCAGATTTCGAGGTTGAAGTCTTTCACCCCCGCTTCGGACAGGCTGGGTAAGTCAGGCACCAAGCTGCTGCGCACGCTGGCCGTAATGCCCAGGGCACGCACCTTGCCCGCGCGGATCTGCGTCAGGGCCAGAGCCGGGGGCAACAGGGACAGTTGCAAGTCCCCGGCCATCAGGGCCGCGGCCACCTGCGGGTATCCGGGGTAGGGGATGTGCACCGAGGCAATGCCGGTTTTGCTCTTGAGCAGCTCCATGCCCAGATGGCCCACCGTGCCCACCCCAGGGGTGCCGTAGTTCCAGGTAGTGCCAGCCGCGCGGGCATTGGCCAGCACGTCTTTGGCTGATGCGCCGCTGGCGTTGACCGGTGCCACCAGCACCAGGGGCGAGACGCCAATCAGACTCACCGGAGTCAGGTCTCTGAGCGGGTCATAGGGCAGCCTGGGGTTGAGCAGCCGGGCAATGGTCATGTTGCCGTTGATCATCAGTCCGATGGTGTGGTCGTCATTTGCCTTGGCAACAAAGTCGGCTGCAATGTTGCCGGCCGCGCCCACCTTGTTCTCCACAATGACCGGCTGCCCCAGCGCCTTGGACAGGGGCTCGGCAAATGCGCGGGCGGTCAGGTCGGGCGATGAGCCACCAGGGAAGCCAACCACAATACGCAGCGGCCTGGTTGGCCACCCGGCGGATGATTTGGTGTCAATTTGGGCTGTAGCCCTCGTGGATAGTACACAAACAGCTATCAAAAGTGCAGCAAATGTTAGGAAGGGGCGACGCATCGAAAAGCACTCCGGGAATGAAGAATGCCCCTGAAAGCCGAGGCCAAACAGGGGCATTGTCTCAAGTGGGCAGCGCGCCGTGCGCCGCTCACATCAGGCGTAGTCTGCCAAAGTGGCCTTCATCTTCTTCATGGCCGCCACTTCGATCTGGCGGATACGCTCGGCGCTGACACCGTACTCGGCTGCCAGCTCGTGCAGCGTCATGCCGCCCGAGTTGTCGTCATTCACCTTGAGCCAGCGCTCTTCGACGATGCGACGACTGCGGGCGTCCAGCGCCTCCAAGGCTGCAGCAATGCCGTCGGTCGCCAGCACATCGCGCTGGTGTGCCTCGATCATGGCGATCGGCTCATGGCTGGTGTCGGTCAGGTAGGCAATCGGGCCAAAGGCGTCTTCGCCGTCGTCTGACGGGCTCGGGTCCAGCAACACGTCACCACCCGACATGCGGGTTTCCATCTCGATCACTTCTTCGGGCTTGACCTTGAGCTCGCGTGCCATGGCGTCGATCTGGTCCGGATTCAGCGTGTCGCGGTGCGTGCCCAAGTCGGCGGCGGCGTCATCACTCTTGAAGCGCTGCTTCATGGAGCGCAGGTTGAAGAACAGTTTGCGCTGGGCCTTGGTGGTGGCCACCTTGACCATACGCCAGTTCTTCAGGATGTATTCGTGGATTTCGGCCTTGATCCAGTGCAGCGCGTAACTCACCAGGCGCACGCCCTGATCCGGGTCAAATCGCTTGACG
>CAZMXB010000269.1:0-7026 GCA_964569855.1 uncultured Rhodoferax sp. | reverse complement strand
CGGGTTGTCTACGACAAACCCTTCGAAGATCCGAACCACCGGATCGACGAGCGTACAGAAATTCTCGATGATGGCGCGCGGTTTGTATTGAATCCACTTGGCGCCTCTACCCCCGAACCTGGGCGTTTTTGCCAGCACATCGTCTCAGGTGGCCAGACCGGGGCGGATCGTGGCGCGCTGGACTTTGCCATTGAGCACGGCTACACCCATGGTGGGTGGGCACCCCGTGGGCGCGAAGCTGAGGACGGCAAGATACCTCTGAAGTATCAGCTTCGCGAGTTGGATCATGGTGGCTATCGGCAACGCACCCGTCGCAATGTTGAGGACAGCGATGGGACATTGATCATCAATCTCGGTGAACTGGATGGCGGAACCCTGGCCACCCAGGTGTTTGCTCAGCGGTTGAATAAGCCATGCCACCTGGTTCAGCTTGAGCACGTGCCTTCCGGTGAATCGGCGGCACGCGTTATCGAATGGCTACGCCAGCATGGGATCAAGACGCTGAATGTCGCCGGCCCACGTGAAAGCAAGCGACCAGGCATACACAGGTTGACCCGGGAATTGCTGATCGAAATTGATGCGTCATGGTCGAGGTGACGTGCGTCTGATAGTTGCTGTTACTGGCTGAGATCGAGATGCTGACCCGCCCGATGCGATGGCGGCTCGGGTGACGCTGCCTTTATATGGGTTGAACGTTGTGTCCAATTTACCCACACCCAACCGAGGGTCCCCGACTGTTCCTTTCGGTTTCGTTCACACCTCCGCCAACTCGTACTGTTCTTTCAGAATCTTGGCCAAGTCGGCAAGGGCATCCTTAAAGTCGGCGCATGCCATCTCCCTTTCCAGTTCGCGCCGCTGAGCGGGTGGCAGCGGTTCCAGCTTTCGAAGTGAACCCACTGGTGTAATGGCGACCTTTCGCCGTCCATCCGTCGTTGTCAAAGGCCCATGCCCCCAGCTTCGTACACGCCAGCCTTGCCCTACACCAAATCCCATGGCGCTGAAGTCGAAGTCGGGAACAAACTCACACACAAAGACCACTCTCCCAACGTTTGGCCAAAGTCCCTGAACGACAACCGCTAAATCCCCTGGTCGAATATTGTTCATGCCTGACTCACTGTTTGCCCACCCACGCCAACCTGTCGTTGCGCAGTTCGGACTCCCCGTCCCACCGATAGGCCACCAGCGGGCCGTCTTTGGCAGCCGACCAATCCAGGCACGCCAGTTTGGGACTCTCAATCACGGGGTGCCCGCTGAACCAGTGGTGACCGACAAATATGGGCGCACCCTCAATGGCTGAAATCACCAACCCGGACGGCCACTCCATCCCCCGAAGTTGTTCTTCCTGCCCAGCCGGGATCAAGGCCACCTCGTGAAACTGTGTGGCCCAGTCGCGCCAATTGGCAATACGGATGTCTTTGTGTTGGTGACCTGACTTGTCCCGAATGAACTTGCCCTCTGGCAATGGCAGCTCCAGCCCGCAAGTCAGCAGCTTTCGGGCCTTCATCATCGGAGACTCATCGCCGTTTTCCTCAATCCGGCAGACTTCCAGAAGTACTTCCTGTGACAGAGGTGCACGCTGCCCCCACCCACCGGCATTCAATGCCGCCACCGATGCGTCGTCCCAGCACCCATGGACAACACGAATGCCTCCGAGATCCATAAAGGGCGGCAGGGTCTTGAACCACTCGATCCAGCCCAGGTACTCGGCTGAACCCTCTGTCACTTGCGCCAGAAACGCGGCGTGTTGTTCCCGGTTCTTGCGGCACTTCAACGTGTCGCCCCGGTTTGGCCGTATGCGTTCACCGGGGTTGAGAGGATCTTCTGTGGCATAGGCGATGGCATTGAACTCATGGTTACCCATGATGCAAAGGGCGTCACCCGCGTCGACCATCGAACGGACGATCTCCAGAACCCGCTTTTGCTGCGGTCCACGGTCAATCAGGTCGCCCAGAAAAAGCGCCTTGCGCCCGTTCGGTGGGATGTAACTTTGCCCATCCTGCCGGTAGCCAAGCAGTTTCAGCAAGTCCTCCAGCTTGTCCGCAAATCCATGGATGTCACCAATCACGTCATATTTAGTCATTTCGTTTACCCTTCGTATAGTCATGCAACTAAGTATAGTTGCTTAGTAATACAATGCAACGAACTATTGAAGATGCGTATGAAAACCGACACACCTGACCCAATCCACCTGAAACACCCGATGCCGTTCGTGCGCCTTGAATTGGTCGTGCTGTCGGTGTGTGATGACGCATTGCAGGTGCTTTTGAGCCATCGCAAGGAGGCGCCATACAAAGGCAAGTGGGGACTTCCTGGTGGTGTGCTGCGAATTGACCTTGACCGGTCCCTTGAAGAGGGAGCGCAGCGGGTCGCCTCGGAACGACTGAACCGACACCTTCCCAACCTGGAGCAAGTTGCAGCGGTGGGCGGCGCCAACCGGGATCCGCGTGCGCCCTGGGCCATGAGTGTGGTGTATCGAAGTCTGGTGCAATCTGACCTTGAAACAACGCCGGGCAAGCGAGTTCAGGCGCTGGAGTGGCGCAGCGTGGCGCAAGTTGTTGCAGCCAACGATCTGGCCTTTGACCACGCGACCCTGGTGTGTCAGGCTGCGGATGCTGTCCGGCAGGAAGTACGGAATTTACGTTTTCCGAAAGGCTGGGTGCCCGAGGAATTTACCCTGACCGAGTTGCAGATCATCAGCCAGGGGGTGCTGGGCGTGAAGCTTGACAAAGTGACATTCAGACGGCGTCTGGATGTGGATGGTGCTGTTGTCGCCCTGGATGGAAAGATGCGCCAGGGTGTGGCATTTCGGCCGGCTCAGTTGTACACATTGGCGTAGAAAGAGCATCGCCGCAAACACAGCGGTGACGGAAGCGGTAGGGTCCAGCTGGGCCCATGACGCGATTGAAGTCACTCAAAAAAAGTGATCGCTACCCGGGACCACGCACATGCTTCGCAAGCAGTAGTTACCTTTGGAAACGCCTCTGCCGTCTGATTTAGCTGTTGTCGACAGCCATCAACATATTACGCAATTTGGTACGAAATCCCTCAGCCAGTAAGGCGCAACATCATTGTCATGGGGTGAATTGGTGAGGACTGAAACCCATAATGCGCGTAAAACTGTTTGGCGTGGTCGTTTAAAGCATGAACCAATACGGCACGAACCCCAGCGTTCTGTGCGACTGCGCGTGCACGGCCAACGGCATCCCGCAAAAGCGCCGCGCCTAGCTTGAGCCCTTGAGCACGCTGGTCTACGGCAAGCCTGGCCAGTACCATCACCGGTACTGGGTCTGGCATGTTGCGTCGGATAGCGCTCGTGGCTTCTGGATGCGCAACAGCACCTGACGCCAAGGAGTAATAGCCAAATACTTGTCCATTGGAGTCAGTCACAACAAAGGTCCTGCTTGCGCCGCTCAAGTGATTTGCCAGTGCTCGGCGTTTAAGCCAATCATCGAGTAACACTTCCCCGCACGCGAATTCGGATAGCTTGTGCCCAGCTGCCAGGGACTCCGGCGCCGATAGCTGAAGACTCATGCCTTGGCGGCACTCCACGGTGCTTGGACAGCCATCAAACGCGCAAGGCCAGGATTGGGCTCTGGTGGCGCGTCGAGCAGCGTCGTGAATTCCTGGAACTTATCCCGACTAAGACCGAAAAAGACCTGGTCGAGTAAAACGCCTTGTGCGCGCTCGCAAGCCACCTCCAGCATGAAATCCGACCGGTTTTTCCCCAGCAGTGCAGCCGCATGGTCGATCAAATCCCGTTGCTCGGGCAAAGCGCGCAGATTGATGGCGGCGTCACGCATAGGATTCTCCAGATAGCGTATACAACAGATACACAATTGTAGCGGCGTGTGTAGCTGTTGTCAATACGTTGTCCGTATGACTGAACAGCCTGATGAAACCAACCACTTCTCTAACTTTTACGAGAATCCAGGCCGACCTTCAATTTGCCGCCGCGCTGGATGCCCTTTTGGTATTGGGCAATGATGCGCTTGATAATTTTCAGAGGGAAGTTTCGTATTGGCGCCGGCAACCAACCGGCAGTTGACATCGAAAACGATGCCGCAGACCGGGTAAACGGTCGCAGCCACTGGATCTTCTGTTGCAATTGTTGTTTCGCGGGTGTCATGGTCTATTCACTTTTGACGCCGAAAAGGGCGACGTTGTACAGCGGCATTTTTTGCCACCATTGTTTGTCGCATAGCGTACCGCATCGACGGACGTCACGTGGCCGGTCTTGCCGCACCCCCTCTGAAATGCGAATAGACCTTCTCCATAGGGGTTTCCGGTGCCAGCCGGACTTGACGCGAGTCGTCGATGCGAACGGCTTCAGGGTGTTCGCGTTTGACGGCCTCTTCGGTGAACCTGGTGAATGTCGTCATCCAGCGGCCAGCCCACTGAATCTGCCAAAAGTACACTTCTTCTTGTTTCATATCGCTCTTGATAAATACTGGATGCAATCACAGTATACAGACGAAATTCAAGGAGCGCACGGCGCCAATTTGAAGTTCAAAAGTTTGTTGATTTGGGTTGAGTGCCTGCAGCAAAACCTGTCGCCACTCTCGACCCAAGTACAGTGTTTTTACTGCAAGGTTGCCTCTTCGCCTCTGCTGGCCATGTCGATAACGTCTTTTGGCGACAGGTTTCCGAAGGCGATACCGAGGAGCGGTGCCTGGTACTGATCAGCAAGATCCAGGCTTTTTCGAATGGCACGGTCAATCATTTCGTCACCCAGGTATCCATCGCATTCCAGAACGGCCTTGGACCTGACCTCTCCGTCACCAAAGTCCATCTCAAAATGGCCAAAGATATTGGCATAGTTGATCCGTGCGATGGCCTCCGCCACGGCATGGCGCTTCGGTTCGGGAACATAGGTTGAGAAAGTGGTGAGCACCAGAATCCGGGACCAACCGTTGCCCTCGACGGTGTCGACAAAGATCCTCGCACTTCCATCGCGCAGTCGCAGGTTGAACGAATAGTATTGGCTGTCCTCGTAAGTCGTGAACTGCCAATCCTTGGATGTCAAAAAGTCCGACACCCTGTCAAAGAGCGTCTTTGGCTGCACCTCCACTACAGACACCTCGACATCCACAACATCGGTCTTTTTTGGCATTTAAATCTCCTTTCGGCTGTGTCCTATGGTCTCAAAATGGCGGCTCACCAAGTGAGCTTGACCCCCTGTCGTTTGCATCAAATGCAGGTCTTTTCATGACGCTCAGCAGGATCTGCCGAAGGCAAACCGGCGGATACGTTCCAGGGCAACAGCGGGTCCCAAAAGTGGCGCCCCTGTGCCATGCGCTGGCAGATATGCGAACTGCTGTACCGGTCGCACATGGCTTCAAAGTTGAAGAATGACGCCGGTACCCGCTCACACCGGCCGTCGACCTCCCACGAGATTTCAAGCGGATCCATCAAGTTGGGGGCGTAGGCGATCTTGATCAAACATTCCTGCGCGCCGGATTGGACGGCCAGCACCGCCGCGTGGCGCGCTGTATAGGAGCCGATCCGATCAATGTGGGTCAGGTGCTTGCCGGATAGTGCGCCTCCGCCCTGCGGGACACGGGTTCCGTAGTAGTCCATGGCCAGTTTCCTGCCGGTTTGGCCGTTGTCCCCATCACTACCCCCATTGGTCAGCGGCCCGTTGGGGTTGATCTTCAGCGCAACATCGGACCATTTGGTGACCCACCGCGGGTCGGCCTCCTGCAAGGCCGCGTAGGCCCGCGCCGCGACAAACTCGACTTCCTGCGTCAGTTGGATGAAGTCCTTGCCTTCGAGCTGCTGCAAAGTGATCAGCAGTGTTTCAATCCGCCAGCCTCGTGCATCCTCGGTCATAACCACCAGCAATTTTCCGTCGGGGCCCTGACCTTTGAGGATGCCAGTCTGGCAACTCTGCGCCAGTGCCTCGCGAAACGCGTGGGCGGCGAAGTGCTCGGGTGGAAGGTACGCGGTCTGGTGGTCGTACCCCGCCCAGCCAACGACGATAGCCTGGTCGTTGACCTTGCGGCTCCACTTACTCGGGTCTTCCACCAACTGGCAGACCGTGCTGTTGGTCTGGTATTTCGTCGCGTCGATCCAGTTGCCATCGCGGTAGCCAAGGTTCTGCCCGGTTTGAACCACGATTTCCGCCAGACTCATCGTAAGCGGGGAGGATGTGCAGACTCCGCCCGAGAGCCAAACCTGATCAGACCACGTGGCGACCTCAATCTGGCCATAGGCTTGCGGGTCCACTTCCACGGTGTGCGCAATGATGGCATCGGCCACCTGGTCGCAAAACTTGTCAGGGTGCCCTGGAAGCACCATTTCACTCATACGGATCATGTTGGCAACCTCCCCAATTGTGTGTAACTGATACCGGCATCTTTCAACGCGACGGCGCTTCCATCACGGCTGAGAATGGCGTGGATACGAATGCCACGGACCTTGCGCAGCAGTTGTTTCGAAACCGACTCGATATACCCATCCGTGACGATGACTGCGGCGCCTGGGCGGGTCTTGCACAGATGCTCCAGCACACACGTCATGCTGGTTCCGCCAGAGGTACTGGTTATGAGCTGACCGCCACGAATCACTGCCGCAGCCACTTCATCACTGAATGCCCAAAGGGGCTTGCGGATATGGGTTTGCAATCGCCCCAAAAGGTGCACGATGTGCGGCATCTCGGCATGCATGGAGCCCGACACGTCCAGATAGACCTGGGTGGTTCCAACCGGAATGCTCCGGGTGCCCGACCAGTTGGCATCCGGCAAGTACGGCAACCACATGGCCCACAGAAAGGCGCGCCGGTCCGTTACTGACAGGACGGGAATTCGGTAAGTCGATTCCTCGTCTTCAAGTACTTGTGACTTCTTGTCTGGCAGCACATGATCGCGCAACACTTTGAGAGTCTCGCACTCCCACATCCGAACCGGGTCCTCGCTGGCCCGCATCAGCGCCTCGTACGGGTGCGCCCCAACTCCACGCTCCCGGGGGTTGCGCCAGATACCGTGCCCGTTCATCTCCTTCAGGCTGCGGTTCAACGCATCCACCAGC
>CAZMXB010000268.1:0-7112 GCA_964569855.1 uncultured Rhodoferax sp. | reverse complement strand
TTGAAGGTGTTATTGGTCGACCACAGTGAAAAGGTCGCCGAAAAAATCCGCATTTCCGGAGGCGGCCGCTGCAACTTCACCAACCGCGACACCCTTCCCGCCAACTTCATCAGCGACAACCCGCGCTTTTGCCGCTCGGCGCTGTCGCGCTACACCCCGCAGAACTTCATCGCCCTGCTGGAGAAACATGCAGTCCCCTTCCACGAAAAACACAAGGGCCAGCTGTTTTGCGACCGTTCGGCCGAAGACATCATCAACATGCTGTTGGCCGAATGTGGTGCCGGCAAAGTCACCCGCTGGCAGGCCTGCAGCGTAAAGACCATACGATTTTTGCCCTCCAGCCCTCGTGGAACAAGCGCAAACAGCTATGAAATTGATAGTGACCGCGGCACCGTCCACTGCGCAGCAGTCGTGGTCGCCACTGGTGGACTGTCCATTCCCAAGATTGGCGCCACGGATTTTGGTTACCGGATTGCCAGGCAGTTTGAACTGCCGCTGATCGCCCCGCGCCCGGCCCTGGTGCCGCTGACATTTGACGAAGCGGCATGGGCACCGTTTGCGCAGTTGTCGGGGTTGTCGCTGCCGGTGAAGATAGAAACCGGCGACAAGAAGAACCGCATGGTCTTTTTGGAAGACCTGCTGTTCACCCACCGTGGTCTGAGCGGTCCCGGCGTGTTACAAATATCGAGCTACTGGCAACCCGGCACCCCGATCCGCCTGAATCTCGCGCCCGATTCCGATGTGGGCGAACGGCTGACCCGCGCCAAGGTGACTTCCCGCAAGCTGATCACCAACGAATTGGCCACGCTGGTACCCTCGCGCCTTGCCGACACCTGGGTCGCGCAAGGCGCGGCACTGGGCCACAACTGGGCGCGCCCGGTCAATGAGGTATCCGACAGGGCGCTGGCGGCGCTGGCAGAACATCTGAGCCGATGGGAACTGACCCCCACGGGCACCGAGGGTTATAAGAAGGCCGAGGTCACGGCGGGCGGCGTGGATACCCGCAACCTGTCGTCCCAAACCATGGAGTCCAGACAACCCGGCCTTTACTTCATCGGCGAGGTGCTCGACGTAACCGGCTGGTTGGGAGGCTACAACTTCCAGTGGGCCTGGGCAAGCGGGTTCGCCTGTGCACAGGGCCTTGCAGCGAAGATGCTGGGGTCTGCAGAAGGGGTTTAAGCCGGGTTGGATTGCGCCTTTGATCTGGCGCAAATCGTGGCGCTGCCAAAGTCATTTAATTGGCACAGGGGCGGCTCTGCACAAGCTGCCCGGTGGTCGCTGTTCACCGAGTGGAAGCCGTGAAGTCAGACACCGTATTGCGCCTCTCGTTTTTCTTGTTTGCGTTATTCATCACAGCGCATGGGGGCAATGCTGCGACACCCATGCTGGCCACGGGAAGTGGTCATACGCTGGGCCTGCAACGCGATGGGCGCCTGCTGGCTTGGGGCGACGACGGTCTGGGACAGTTGGGGAGCGCCCGGGCGCTGCGCTCTGCGACACCCATTTCACCCGTGGGACTACCGTTGGTACAGCAAATGGTAGGCGGCAGCGACTTTGTCGCTGCACTGGCGGTCGACGGTACAGTCTATAGCTGGGGTGGCAACAGCAGCGGTCAATTGGGTGATGGGTCGCGGGCGGGGCGCGCAGCGGTGCGCCAAATAGCGGGCCTCGCCGGCGTTACAGCATTGGCTGCTGGTAGCGCGCACATGGTGGCGCTGGGCTCCGATGGAAGCCTCTGGGCCTGGGGAGCTGCAGGTTTGGTGGGCGATGGGTCCACGGCCACACGCTCACGGCCGGTGCAACTGGCAACCGGTGTGGTCATGACCGCCATTTCGAGCAGCCACCGGCACACACTGGCGTTGGCGCTCGACGGCTCGGTCTACGCCTGGGGCGACAACGACTATGGCCAATTGGGCGATGGAAGCACCAGCGTGCGCACCAAGCCCGTGCGATTGACGGGACTACCCACCGCCATCGTCGCGGTGTCCGCAGGTGCTTACCATTCCCTGGCACTGGCGGCCGATGGCACGGTCTACACGTGGGGCGACGGATCGGCCGGACAGTTGGGCGCAAGTGGCGGGAGCCTTTTACCGCGCAAACTGACCGGTTTACCCGCCATGCGTGCCATCGCTGGCGGCGGCGGGCATTCGCTGGCGCTGGGGGTAGATGGCAGAGTGTGGGGCTGGGGGGCCAACGACAGTGGTCAACTGGGAGATGGAACAACGACAAATCGCGCTGCGCCCGTCACGGTTGTGGTGACCGGTTCCACACCCGTAGCGCTGGCAGCAGGGTTCACCCACTCCCTGTTGTTAGACGCCGACGGAAACGTCCGGGCCAGTGGCAACAATTACTCGGCTCAGGCCGGTGCCGTCGACACCAAACAACTGTCGACGTTTACCCGCGTTGGCGGGCTGAACGACGTGCGCGCAATTGCCGCCGGGCGCGATCTGTCACTGGCGGTCGATGTCGGCAGTGCGGGAAGCTTGTGGGGCAACAACGCTTCCGGCGAACTGGGCGATGCCCAGGCAACGATGCGCAGCACGGCCGGTTTTGTCATGGGTCTTGACCAGGTCAAGTCCGTAGCGGCCGGTGCAGCCCACTCGTTGGCCGTGCGGGAAGACGGCAGTCTTTGGGGATGGGGCGCCAACATTATGGGAGAACTGGGTGATGAAGCCGCCTCGCGTTCGGTGCCAGCAGTCATTGCCGGCAACGGTAATGTGGTGAGCGCGGCGGCGCGGGGTTTTGTGTCCCTGGTGGTGTTGGCTGATGGCAGCGTGTTGGCGTTTGGCGACAACGAAGATGGACAGTTGGGCGACGGTACCACCGGCTTTATGCGTGCCCAACCGAAGCCTGTGTTGGGGCTCAGTGGCGTGGCAAGTGTGGCATTGGGCGGGCGCCATGCGCTGGCCTTGAAGCGCGACGGAACCGTGTGGACTTGGGGCAACAACCGCCTGGGCCAGTTGGGTGATGCGACCACGATCTCTCGGCTCAAGCCGGTGCAGGTGAAGGGTTTGACGGGGATTGTGTCGATTGCAGCGGGCGTCTACCACTCACTTGCGGTGGACGATCGCGGCAAACTGTGGCAGTGGGGCTTTGGCGAAACAGAGGAGACAACTCCTGTGCAGGTAACCGGCATTGGTCCGGTGGCCGACGCCGCAGCGGGTTACGGTTTCTCGCTGGCACGTACGCCGGACGGGCGGGTCTGTTCGTGGGGTGCCAATTTCCTGGGCCAACTCGGTGACCCGGCGATTGCAGGGGAACGACTGGCACCTGCTCCAGTGCCCGATTTGGACAGTTCGGCATCGCTGGCAGCGGGATATGACCACGGCCTTTCACTCAAGTCCGACGGCACGGTCTGGGGTTGGGGCTGGAACGATACTGGCCAGTTGGGCAATGGTCTGGTGGGCGTGCAACGCGATCCGGCGCTGGCACTGGCCGACGGCGCAAGTGGATTTGTAGACCTCGATCCTGGCGCTCCTGACGCCATTCCTAAAGCCAAACGCCCCCCATTCTTGACGGTGGCCCACAAACAAGGCGACTTGCGCACGACCTCCTTGAGTCTCGCCGTTCGCGGTGGGTCTGCGGCTACGACCGGGGCGGCAAGTGCGATCGCAAGAACGGCACAGACCGGCTACAGCGTTTATGTCGTAGCGTGCACCGGCACATGCACCAGCCCCACCCAGTGGTGGACCTTCCAACGGGACAAGAGTTGGGCGCCACTGAGCTGGCCCTTGAGCAGTTACCTGGATGGTGTTGCCATGGACAGCGCATCGGACCTTGTTCGCATTGAGATCATGGAAGCCGCCGATCTGTCGGGACTGATCGGTACCCGTTTTTATCTCGGCTACGGGCGTGATGCCGACGAGATGCTTTCGGCCGGCCGACATCGCCTGATCTTCGAAGTGTCCGGCGGTCGCAACTGAGACAGAAATCCAACCATCAAGGTTTGACACACCGCAAAGATATCGCCAGAGCCGTGCCTAACATCAAAAGTGACTGATGTTCAGATGTGGAGGCTGTGATGACTAAGCAACCGGGTAAGTTCTTTTGGTGGCTGAAATTCTGGCTCGTGGCTGTGGCCCTGTGTGCTTCATATGCGGGGCATGCTGGTGTGGTGCAACACTCCAACAGCTTCCTGAATCTTTCGCAGGACGCCGACCCGTTGGATGAAAGTCGCAATCTCAACGCCAAGGTCATCACGGCGGGCAGCAAAGTTTATGTCTTGTGGCTGGCCGAGCACAAGACCAGTGGCAAACACAGCTTGTGGCTGCGCCGATCACTGGACCAAGGGGTGACTTGGCAGACACCCCAAAAAATCGCCGGCACCAATGATCTCAGTGCGGACTATGACGCCACCTGGCAACCCATGGCCGCCGAGGGCGACAACGTGTACATCGCCTACACCAGTGGTTGGGGACCAAGCCAGGTATTGCTGGTGCGCTCCGCGGATTCCGGACAAACCTTTCAGTCGCCACAAATCCTGCACGACGGCAATTACTACCAATTCCGTGGTGTCTACCTGACGGCCGACACCGGCAAAGTGGCGGTAATGTGGGCCGCTGTGAAGGACGACGCGCCACGGCCCGGCTTGGTGGTCAGTTCCAGCTCCAATGACGGTGGCAAAACCTTTACCCGCAATGAACTGATTTCTGTCACCAGTGGCAGCCCCGACTGGAACTACCGCTACACCGTGGTGGACAGCGTGCGCTCTGGAGACTATGTGTATGCGCTGACCACCTCGCAGGTGGAGAACTGGTTCTCGTCCCAGTCGTCGCTCTACCTGTGGGGCAGTGTGGACGGTGGACGCACCTTCAAGCAACCGGTGCGCGTGAACGTCAAAGCGACCAACAACGGCTACTACGCCCCACGCATGCAGGATGTGGACTATGCCCCCCACCTGGCTGCCCAGGGCGCGGAGGTTAGCGTGGTCTGGATCAATACCGACAACCCGGGCAGCTTTGACGGTTGGTCCGCACCCAGTTTGCGTGTCGCCCGCTCCACCGACGCGGGAGCCAGCCTGGGCACACCCGTCACGCTGTACACCTACTCTCAGGGCTACAGCACGGGTGCGCGGGCCGGATTGGAGACCATTGTGCGCTCCGGCAGCACGCTGCATGTCACCTCCACCCGCGAAGGCACCGGTACGTTTTATTGGCGGTCTACGGACAGCGGTGCAACCTGGGGCAATGCGGTGCAGATATCCTCGGGCGGTTGGTGGCAACACATTGGCATCGACCCCACGGACAGCCAAAAAATCCATTTCTTCAACGGCAGCTGGTTCCGTTCGATGGATGGCGGAGCCACCGTTGACGGCAGTGTCAAAGTAGTCAACGACTTTGGTGGCTGGACTGCACCCCAAGCAGCCATGACCAGCAGCGGTGTCCCGATCTATGTGGGCAACAACAACAGTTGGGATAAGCGACATGTCTACGCCAGGGCCCTCGCGCCCGCGCCGGCGGCTGGTGCGACCAACAAGGCCTTGCAACTGGTGACCTCCGGCGACTACCGGCGCGACCAGTTCTGGGTGGCGGCGCGGCCGGCCATGGAGTTCAGCAGTGCCATGACAGTGGAATACTGGATCAAGCTGGTCGACGGCAATCCCAACTACGTTTTGCAAACCTTCCTGGGCAAAAAACGTCGCAGCGGAGAAAACAGTTGGGAACTGGCAGGCTGGAACGGTGATCAGGTGTTCAGCCGCCTGGTAACGGCGGGCACGGGTAGCAGCTACTACGGCGACTGGCTTGGCGCGGGAGGCTCCAGCCTGCCGAAAAACACCTGGGCACACCTCGCGATGACCTATAACGCCAGCGCAGGCGCTGACAACTGGAAGCTCTATGTAAACGGAGCGCTCAAGGCCAAGGCCACGCTGACTGGCGCCATCGTCTCTGAACTGATGGACTCCTCTCTGCGTGTGGGTAACCAGGGCTCTACCGCATCGACCGTGCTGGTTGACGAATTGCGCCTGTGGAACAAGGCTCGCACCGCCAGCGAAATCAAGGCCTATATGGGGCTGGCCCTCAACGGTAACGAGAGCGGCCTGGTGGGCTACTGGAACTTCAACGACACGCTGCGCGACAGCAGCCCAAGCAACAACGATGCGGTGCCTCAGTTCATGGAAACCTTTGTCGCCGACGCACCGGCATTGACGGGCAGGGCCCCGTCTCTGACGGCCTGCGCCACCATGCTGACCACCGACTTGACGTTGAACATTCCCTGCATCAAATTCCAGAGTACGGCGGGCGCCAGTTATGTTCAGGCGACGCTGTCGGCGGACAGCCGCCTCGGGGCACTCGCGTTTGGCCTTGTGGATGCTTTTGTTACCACCATACCATCCTCCGACACCGGTTGTGTCGCTCAGTTGGACGCCCAGCTCAACCTGTTGATTCCCTGCGTGCAGTACGCCAACCAAGTTTGGTGGCTGAAATTCAAATTCGTGACCTCCGGGGCCAACTTTGGATTTGGTTTGATTGATTTGGGCCAGGGCACCCCACCTTAGGAATCCCTTCAACGCCTGCCGGGGTCGGTGGCGATGCCCGGGAATCTCACGGCATGAAGTTCCCCCTGCAGACCAAGATTGGAAATTTAGGCAGCGCAAAAACGCTATAATCCAAGGCTCTTCTGGCATTACCCCGTCGGCCAATACTAGTTACAGACGGGGAAAAACGCTGAACGTGGCATGTGGGGCCCGATCTCCCCCCGTGACTGGCGGCAGCACATTTTGGACAACATTACGTAATGACAACCATCCGTGTAAAAGAAAACGAGCCGTTTGACGTCGCTCTGCGTCGCTTCAAGCGCACTATCGAGAAATTGGGTTTGCTGACTGACTTGCGTGCGCGCGAGTTCTATGAAAAGCCCACTGCAGAGCGCAAGCGCAAGAAGGCAGCAGCCGTCAAGCGCAACTACAAGCGTATTCGCAGTATGCAATTGCCCAAGAAGATGTTCTAACTAACAGCCTTCCGAGGCAAAAAAAGGCTCGCTAGGGGACGCTCCGGCGGGCTTTTTTTATTTGATCGGTTCACTTCCGCCCCAATCACTTTCAGGAAACCTGCAATGTCATCACTCAAAGACCAAGTCACCGAAGACATGAAAACCGCCATGCGCGCCAAGGA
>CAZMXB010000267.1:6732-7120 GCA_964569855.1 uncultured Rhodoferax sp. | reverse complement strand
TCACGTATTGCACGGAAAACGAGGAGACCCCAATGGACGCGATTCGCAAAATCCCGTATCCGACATCTGCAGGAACGGGGAAGCTGCGGACAGGGCAATGAACAATGGAACCAGGCCTTGAAGTCCATTGCCAATTGCAATGGCACGATCCTCGTTCGACGCTCCAATATGCACATGCATTCCATAGGTTGAAAAGCGCTTGGGAAGAAAACCAAACTTTTGGCTTAATAACTCAGCGCGAGCGGTGGGCGCAAAAACGCGGTCGTTCCAAAACTGCGTCAGTTGCGTGCCGCCGCCACGGATAAGCAAGTTCTTTGGGGTTGCTAAATCTGTCAGTGTCTTTGTGAGTCCAATGACTTCCTCCAACATTTCGCTGGCGTCACTGTGG
>CAZMXB010000267.1:1495-6722 GCA_964569855.1 uncultured Rhodoferax sp. | reverse complement strand
GATCGAAGTGTTGAGTTCGATCGTAGCAAGCGTGGCCTCCAATGAAAATCGAGGAGCGTCATTGCGTTTTTGCAGGGCGTCCCAAAACTCCAGACTGGACGGTGAAAGCAACCCAGTGCGATCACTCACAATCTGAAATTCCAGTTCCATGCCGAAAGTCAAGTCGTCTGATTTGGAGAAGTGCATTTCCATTCCTTTCTCGGTTTACCGCCTGTCATTGCTTCAACACACGCGCGTAGTCCAAAAAGTCCCGCAGTATCGGAGTGTCATCGAAGGTCACCGCACTATTGTTGTGACGAAACTCTGGGTGCCACTGCACCGCGGCAATGAAACCGCTTCCTTCGCGGCGGATTGCTTCAATAATTCCATCTTCTGGACTAAGTGCTTCGATCACAAACCCCGGAGCAAGCTTGCGTATGGCCTGGTGGTGGATACTGTTGATGAACCCCTGACGCAACTGCGGGTACAAAGTGGACAAACGGGTATGGGGAAGGATCTCGACCTTGTGCACATTGCGCTCATACAGGTCGGTCCTCAAATGCGCTAGCGCTTGTGGCTGTTGCGTCTTGATGTCTTGCCACAAAGTTCCACCAAAGGTCACGTTCAGCATTTGTAACCCGCGGCATATCCCGAAAATGGGCTTGCCTGCACGCTCAAAAGCCCGGACCAATTCCATTTCATAACGATCACGAACCGGGTCGCCAAACCAGGCAGCATCCATAGGCACTTCGCCGTAGGACTCCGGCGCGACGTCATTGCCGCCTTGCAACACAAGTCCATCGAGGGCCTCTGCATAGTCCCCAAAGTCCATTTCTTCGCGCTGAACAAGGCTCTGAGAGTCCACAGCAGGAATCATCAGAGGCAGTGCACCGCCTCGGATTAGCCATTGCGCCACCGATTGCTCAAGGTAGTGCAAGGTTTTGGTCCAGACGCCGCCCAAATCGAGAACCGGTTTTCCAGGGTAATAGATCCGAGCCGAAACACCAATGAGAAGTGAAGGAGCTTGAAATGGCACGTCAACCACCAGTGGCGCAAACTGAGAACGAAAGGAAGGCGAACAAAATTTTCATAGGCTGCCAAAGCGATCCAAGCCACTGCGAGATGCTGCTTGGGACATGGCAAGGGGCAAGGTAGGGTAGTTCCTTGATTCCAACCAAACCACATCAGCCGGTGCGGCTTCCGCCAAGCTCACTCCGGTGAACCTGGTCCAGTCCTCATCTTGGTGAAAGCGACATCGTGGAACACCAAGTTCTTCGATGACCACCATGAGAAAGTGAAGGCGCCGCAACCGGTTGGGTCTGGGTGTCTCGTAAGCACCGCCGACTATCAGGTGCTTCTCACTGCCTGGCTGGTTCCGGATTTCAATCCATCGCCGCAGTGTCGCAATTTCTTCATCCGCCAACGAGCATCGGCCTGCTTGGAAAAACAGGATGATTCTCGTATCCGATTGCGTATAGCCCATTGACTGAGCGTCCAGACTTCTTGGTCGCACGAACTCGCTAGAGTGGGTAGCGACCAATTGGGGGGGTTGAATTGCAGACATAGGCGAGTATGTTTGCACAAATATAAATTTGTCAAGATGTGGATTGCCGCGTTCCAACCCCTGCTTGTTGACGGTTATATATTTGTGCAAATACAATGGCTCAATGAAAGTCAATGCAAACAACCCGCCCGCGTTGCTTGATTTGCGCTCCACCGCCAACGGAAAGTGTGGAGGCGAAGACGGGTCGCTCGTCGCGCGGTTTCGCGACGGTGAGAGCGCGCTCTCAGCAGAGCAGGAAAAACAATTGGCGTCATGGATTTCTGACAAGCCATTGTCTGGAAACAAAGTTGATTTGATACTGAGTGGCGCGAGTAAATCATCGCGTGCAGGGCGCTTGCGGCGTCTTCATGGGATCTTGGTTGTTTTGGGGCGTTTAGGCGTTGCCGCCCGACGTATACAACCGGACTTCGAATGGACCCAACCTGCACGTATGGGCGCTCTGGAAGACATGCCCGCTGACACCGTTTGGTTGCGTTTAGCGGCACACCACAAGGCACACCAGTAGGACTGGTTTAGTGAAATCCATCTATCAACTGTACGAAAGTAACAGCTTTCATGACTGGTCGCTAGCGCTATTGGCAGCCTTATCGACCATCCTTACTCTGTACCTATTGCGTCAATTTGTACTGCGCCGATTGGCACTGAATGCGGAGGCAACTCAGACACTCGTAGACGACTTTTTGGTAGAGGTGCTGTCCGCGACGCACATTATGTTTGCCGGGTTGGTAGGAATTTACGTCGGGACGCATCTATTGGACTTAGGCGAGCGCCTAGGGCGGTTGACAGACCGGGTGTTTGTGGCGGCGCTCATATTTCAGGTAGGACTTTGGGCTAATCGGTCGCTGGGATTTTGGTTGAAGCAACGGTTCGCCAACGGAGAGTCACAAGACGCCGGTACACGCGCTATGACGCGATCGCTGCTGTCCTTTTTGGGACGCGTGACCATTTGGGTCCTCGTGCTTCTACTGGTTCTTGACAATCTGGGACTCAATGTCACGGCCTTGGTGACGAGTTTAGGAATCGGCGGAATTGCGGTTGCGTTAGCGGTACAAAATGTGTTGGGCGATCTTTTTGCGTCGCTATCCATTTCCATTGACAAGCCGTTTGTCATTGGCGACTTCATCATTGTTGATGATCTGATGGGCACGGTGGAACACGTAGGTCTCAAGACAACGCGCATCCGTAGCCTCGGCGGTGAGCAAATAGTGTTCTCTAACAACGATCTGCTCAAGTGTCGCATCCGCAACTACAAACGCATGCAAGAACGCCGGGTGGTGTTTGCCATCGGTGTCGTTTATGAAACGCCAGTGGAGCATTTGGAGCTAGTCCCTTCGCTTATTCGTAAGTCGATCGAATCACAACCACAAGCGCGCTTCGACCGAGCCCACTTCAAGGGCTTTGGACCCTCCTCACTGGACTTTGAGATCGTCTACTATGTGCGAGAACCAGACTACAACCTGTACATGGATATACAGCAGGCAATCAACTTGCAACTGGTGCGCGACTTTGCAGAACACCAGGTTGCATTTGCATTTCCCACCCAAACACTGCATTTTGGAGATGCACTGACCGTCCTGCATAAAGGTCCGGTCGAGGCTGCTGCCATGTGCTAGTTCGAAACACTGAGGGCAGTGTAGTGTCAGTCGATAGATAGAGATGGACCTGTTGTAAGGGACAGTATGAAACGCCTTGCAAGCCTGGATTTTTTAGGTGCCACCTTATGGACAGGTTGGCGCCGTGGCGTTGTTTTTGCAGTCTGTATCGCAGTCATATTATTGCTGGGTTCAATTCGCACCGCGACAGATGCCGAACTGACCTTCGCGTCGCTGGTACTACTGCCGGTGCTGCTCATCGCTTGGTTGGGCGGCACGTTGTCCGGATTGCTGATGGCTGTATTGGCGGCCACCATGTGGTTGGTTGCGGACATCTACTCTGCACGTGAGTTCAGTTCAATTTGGATACCTTGGATAAATGCGCTCGTACGTTTCTTGACATATTGTTTGGTGGTGCTATTGGTTTGCAAGGTCAAATCTCAATTTGTAAAAGAACGCGAACTCGCAACGCACGATGCATTGACAGGTTTACTCAATCGGCGGGGATTTATGTCCCGGGGACAGTTGGAAGTCAAGCGCTCGAAGCGGTACCCCAGTCACTTTACGGTCATTTTTATGGATTTGGACAATTTCAAGGCACTCAATGACGGGATGGGGCACTCCTTCGGCGATGCAGCTCTAAGGGCCACAGGTAGGGCAATTCAGGCAGCGACCCGAACAAGTGATCTTGTTGCGCGCATAGGTGGTGACGAATTTGCCATTGCCATGCCAGAGATTGACTTTGATTCGGCACACATTGCCGCGCACAAGCTATTCACCGCTGTAAATTGCGCTTTGGACGCATACCCACCGACCCGTGCAAGTGTCGGCGTCGCCTGGTTTCAAGAACCAGGGGTTCCTTTTTCGGACATGCTCAAGTGTGCGGACGAGCTTATGTACAACGTTAAGGCAGGTGGCAAGAACAACATTCTGATAAGCCGGTTTGCCGGTTCTTAAAGCCGGCCGCGCATGAAATCGCTTCAGTTGAGAACTGAGCGGGCCCACACACCAAAATTGTCCGCGGTTGGCATATGGGCATAAGTGTCAGTGCTTTCCCTAAAGATTCGCCAAGGGGATACTGCCAGCGTCTTCATCTGCCGCGAGCACTTGCACCAGCTTTTCCAGGTCACGGTTCAAGCTGAAAAGGGTTGCATCGTCTAGCTGCCTCAGCGCGTCGGGCAAAACACCCTTAAACGGGCCGGGTATTTTCTTGAGCGCCTTTCTCCCCTGCGGCGTCACACGCAATTCCACCGCGCGCTTGTCGCCATCTGATTTGGACAGGGTGATCAGTTCCTTTTTAAGCAGCACTTTGATCAAGTTACTGGCGGTGGACTGGTGGATGTCCATGCCGACCGCAACGTCCCCCACCCCCAAGCCAGGACTCGCCTGGATCAAACTCAACGCCCAGACCTGGGCGCCACCCAAACCGGTCTGCGTCTCGACCTGCCTAAAGTGTGTTCGCACTGCATTGAAAACCACCCGAAAATGCCGCAACGCCTGCGCGGCAGTGTCCGGTTGGCTGGCAGATGGCTTGGAGGTTTTCATGGGCAGTCGGGAAATGTCAGGGTGCGCAGATCATAAAGCGGACAGCGGCAAAATCGCAGCTACGTCCAGTCGCCAGCCAGAAGTTGCGCTCGGACCCTCTTCATCAAAAGATCCTCAAACGTGTAGAAGCCGTTGGGGCAGTGGCTCAATTCATTGAGTGCAAAGGCGGCCCCAGTGCCAAATGCTTCGCGCTTGATGGAGTCGTGGATGAGCCGTACCGTCTGGTACGGAAAACCAAATATCACCTCATGGTGACCCACGATGCCCCCTATACGCATGGACGTAATCTTTTCACCGCCAACGTCCAGACTTTCCGCTATCTTCATGGCCGTACCGGAAATCTCCGGTTTGTCCCTGTAGTGCTGCTCCAAAATTTCCACATCAGCAAACGGTGCAATTTCACGCAACAAGCGCGCAGCCATGATCAGAAAGTTGATACCCAGTGTGATATTGGGTGAGCACAACACCTTGGCATGCTCACCCAATGAGCGAATGGTGGCCAACTGGGCGGCGTCATACGACGAGATGGCCGTCACCAGCATGAGGC
>CAZMXB010000267.1:836-1485 GCA_964569855.1 uncultured Rhodoferax sp. | reverse complement strand
CCCTGCGCTTCACCTCTTCAGCATAGACGGCCACAGTCGCGGCATGCGAGAAATCCACCAAGGCGTCCACTGGGTGCTGGTCGAGCCAACTGCTCAGGTTCACCGACGCCAATCCGATGACCGGAATGCTTGCAGCGCCTACCGCAACGGGTACCGAGGAACTGGTACGTGTGGCGATCCACTCCAGCGCATAGCGTGAATCTTCGCTCAGCACTCGAGCGACCGCGCTACCGGCTTTTCCGTATCCGATCAGTCCTACTTTCATGTCGGTCTCCTCATGTTTGTTATGAGCCACAATTACAATTGATCAAATGTAATAAACTACATTTGTATCAATATACAATCCTCCCTGGCGAAAACTATGGTGGCAACACGATGCGGCAGCACCCCCACATTCCGTCGGCCTTTAAAAATGAGTTGTATGACGCACACCTTTGGCGGGGGCGTGCCTTATTCATTTCGTTTGCTGCATTGGCTGGCCTCACAGTTGTCAGTTTCACCTGGCTGAGCGAACATGCGTTAGCGCTGTTTTTCAAGGTGCAGTCTGGCCACTGGTGGGCGCCCTTGCTCTGGACGCCATTCACTGCCGCAGCCATTGTGTGGATCACCCGGCGGCACTTCCCCGGAGCGGCCGGGTCCGGCATTCCTC
>CAZMXB010000267.1:0-826 GCA_964569855.1 uncultured Rhodoferax sp. | reverse complement strand
CAGGACCCTGCTGTTACGGAAGCCACACGCGGCCTTTTTGTGTCACTGCGCCTAACCCTTGCAAAAATGGTGCTGACGGCCTGGGGCTTGCTGGGGGGGCTTTCATTGGGGCGAGAAGGACCTTCGGTTCAGATTGCGGCTGGTGTCATGCTCAGTGTTCGCCGGTGGCTGCCAAAGCGCTCTCAGATCAGCGAGCACAGCCTGCTGGTGGCCGGCGGCGCTGCCGGCATTGCCGCAGCCTTCAACACGCCTCTGGGCGGTGTCATGTTCGCCATTGAGGAACTGACCCGCAGGCCTGAACATCGCAACCACGGGCTGACCATCGCCGCAATCGTACTGGCTGGCCTGATGGGTATCTCTGTTTACGGCAATGGCAGCTACTTTGGTGTGATTCGGGTGGAGGGTTTTGGCTGGAATGCGCTGCTGCCAGGTATTTTGGTGTCGCTGGCTTGCGGCTTGCTGGGTGGTTTGTTTTCGCGCTTGCTGGTGGTGTCGTTGTCAGGCCACTCGCTGGATTGGTTCAGTGCACAGCGCAAGGCACGGCCGGTGTCCTTTGCGGCAGGTTGTGGCCTTAGCGTAGCCATCATCGGCGTGGTGACGGTTGGCGACACCTTTGGCAGCGGTTACGCGCACACCAAGGCATCGCTGGAAAGCGCTGGCGATACGAATTCCCTGTATGTACTTCTCAAGTTCGTGACCACCTGGCTCACAGCATGGTCTGGAGTGCCTGCCGGAATCTTTGCGCCATCTCTCGCTATTGGTGGTGCCATGGGGGGTCTCCTCGTTTTCAGTGCAATAAGTGACGGTACGAAAAGCTAGCACTGGC
>CAZMXB010000266.1:6620-7173 GCA_964569855.1 uncultured Rhodoferax sp. | reverse complement strand
CATGCTGATCGGTGAGCCCACGGCAGAAGCCATCAAGAAACAGATCGGCTCCGCCTTCCCCGGCTCCGAAGTCAAGGAAATGGAAGTGCGCGGGCGCAACCTGTCCGAGGGCGTGCCCCGCAGCTTCACGATCTCTTCCAATGAAATCCTGGAAGCCCTCACCGACCCGCTGAACAACATCGTCTCCGCCGTCAAGAACGCGCTGGAGCAAACCCCACCCGAACTGGGCGCCGACATTGCCGATCGCGGCATGATGTTGACTGGTGGTGGCGCACTGTTGCGTGACCTGGACCGCCTGCTGGCCGAAGAAACCGGCCTGCCGGTGCTGGTGGCTGAAGACCCACTGACCTGTGTGGTGCGCGGTTGCGGCATTGCACTGGAGCAGATGGAACGTCTGGGCTCCATTTTCACCAGCGAATAAACGCTTCGAGTTACTGAACGCCGGACGCAGCGATGCCACTCGGTACGCTGGACAGAGATCCTCCCCCCTTCTTCCGTCAGGGCCCTTCGGCCCTGTCCAAGCCGGCCGTCTGTAGTGCCTTGGCCCTGCTTT
>CAZMXB010000266.1:357-6610 GCA_964569855.1 uncultured Rhodoferax sp. | reverse complement strand
GGCATTGCACTGGAGCAGATGGAACGTCTGGGCTCCATTTTCACCAGCGAATAAGTAGCCGGACACAGCGATGCCACTTGGTACGCTGGACAGAGCACCCCCGCCCTTCTTCCGGCAGGGCCCGTCCGCTCTGTCGAAACTGGCGGTGTGCAGCGCACTGGCCTTTTTCCTGATGGTTGCCGATGCCCGTTTCAAAGTGATGCAGCCCCTGCGCGTGGCGCTGGCCACGGTTTTGTACCCGGCGCAGTGGCTGGCCCTGCGTCCGGTCCTGGCCTACCGCGATATGAGCCAGTATTTTTCGACCCTGTCGGCCGCGCAAAGCACGCAGGACGACATCGTGCGAAAGCACAACCTCCAGTCCCAGCGCGCCAACCAGGTAGACCAACTCAGCCTGGAAAACTCCCGTTTGCGCACTTTGTTGGGTTTGCGTGATCGCTTGCAGTCGCCCGGTATGGCGGCACAGGTCATCTACGATGCCGCCGACCCCTATAGCCGCAAAGTGATTATTGACAAAGGCATGGCCGACAAGGTTGGGCTGGGTTCACCGGTTTTGGATGAGTCGGGTGTTCTCGGGCAGGTGACCCGGGTCTATCCGCTGGTCAGTGAGGTGACACTGATTACCGATCGGGACCACGCCATTCCGGTGCTCAACACCCGCACGGGTGCCCGCGGCGTGGCTTATGGAGACGTCTCGCTGCATGCCGATGCCATGGAACTGCGGTTTATGGCGGCCAACGCAGATGTCACCGCGGGTGATCTTTTGACCACCAGTGGCGTCGATGGTGTATACCCACCCGGACTGCCAGTGGCCCGCATCGAGAAAATCGAGCGCCGTACCGACGCCGTGTTCGCCCGCATTTACTGTGTTCCGTTGGCCCTGGTCTCGGGCGCGGTCCATGTCCTGGTGCTGGACCCGACGACCGCACAAATAGCGCCGCGTCCGGTGCCCGATCCACCGGCCATCGTCAGTCGTCGCGGCGCCGTCAAATGAGCCAGCGACACGTCGTTCTGGTGTCGGAGGGGCTTTGCCCATGATCATGCGACCAGGGCAGCAACTGCTGTTGCCCGCCAATCCATTTTTTATCTGGACCAGCCTTGTTGCCGCCATGTTGCTCAACATGATGCAAAACATGGGGTTGTGGGGACGCGCCGCCTGGAGTCCAGACATTCTGGCGGTGGTGCTGGTGTTCTGGACTGTCCATCAGCCTTTGCGCATCAGCATTGGTGCGGCCTTTGTGTTTGGTCTGCTGATGGATGTGCACCAGGGTGGTTTGCTGGGGCAACACGCCATGGCCTACACGGTGTTGAGCTTTTCGGCCATCACGATCCACCGCCGTTTGTTATGGTTCTCCGTAGTGTCACAAGCGGCCCAGGTGTTTCCGCTGTTTGCCCTGGCCCACGCGGTCGAGTTGGCAGTGCGCATGCTCAGTAGCGGGACCTTTCCTGGCCTCCTGATGTTGCTGGGGCCGGTGCTGGAGACGGCTTTGTGGCCGGTAGCCAGCATGGTTCTGCTGGCACCCCAACTGCGGGCACCGAACCCGGACGCCAATCGACCGTTATGACCGAGTTGCGCAATGTTGAGGCGGATCTGGCACGATTTCGCACACGCGTTTTTGCGGTCAGTGTCGTTGTGGTTGTCTGTTTTCTGTTGCTGATAGCGCGACTGGTGTTTTTGCAGGTTGTGCGCCACGATGATTTGCGCGCGCAGGCCGAGAGCAATCGCACATCCATCGTGCCCATCGTGCCGAACCGGGGCCTGATCGTGGATCGCAACGGGGTGGTCCTGGCCAGCAATTACTCGGCCTACACGCTGGAAATCACGCCCTCCAAGACCGCCGGCCTGGAGCAGACCATTGACGAACTGTCCAAGGTGCTCGACGTAACCCCGCGTGACCGCCGACGCTTCAAGCGGCTGATGGACGAGTCCAAGGGCTTCGAGTCCCTGCCCATTCGTACCCGCCTGACGGATACTGAGGTGGCGCGTTTTGTCGCCCAGCGGTTTCGATTTCCGGGCGTGGAAATCAAGGCCCGGTTGTTTCGCAACTATCCCTATGGTGAACTGGCGAGCCATGTGATTGGCTACATCGGGCGCATCAACCAGGCTGAAAAGGCTCAAATTGAGGACGACGACAACCAGGCCAATTACCGGGGCACAGAATACATCGGCAAACTCGGCGTGGAGCAGAACTTCGAAAGCCAGTTGCACGGCACCACTGGTGTCGAGCGGGTCGAGACATCGGCCGGTGGGCGCGCCATGCGCAAGCTCGCCAGTACGCCGTCGACGCCGGGAAACAGGGTGGAATTGTCGATCGACATCAAGCTGCAGAAACTGGTTGAGGACATGTACGGTGACCGCCGCGGCGCCCTGGTGGCGATTGATCCGCGCAATGGCGAGGTGCTGGCCTTCGTGTCCAAGCCGACCTTCGACCCCAACCTCTTTGTGGACGGTATCGACGTTGACAGCTGGGTCGCACTGAACGAGGACATCGACAAACCGCTGCTCAACCGCGCGTTGCGTGGCACCTATCCGCCCGGTTCGACCTACAAGCCGTTGATGGCCATGGCGGCACTCAACAGCGGTAAGCGTGCCGCCAACGTTGTCGTCCAGGACAACCTGACCTACAGCTTTGGCGGCCGCGTCTTCGGCAGCCCCGAGGCTGACCGCCCCGGTCCGAAGGACATGCGCCTGGCCATCGTCAGCTCGTCCAATGTCTATTTCTACAGTCTCGCCAACGAGATGGGTGTGGATCTCATCCATGATCAACTGGAGCCCTTTGGCCTGGGCCGCCTCACTGGCATCGACTTGATGGGGGAAGTCACCGGTGACCTGCCATCGCAGGAATGGAAGCGCAAGAAATTCAAGAAGCCCGAGCAGAAGAAGTGGTTTGCCGGTGAGACCATCTCGCTGGGCATCGGCCAGGGCTACAACAACTTCACGATGCTGCAAATGGCCACCGCCTACTCGACCATCGCCTCCGGTGGCTTGCGCTTCAAACCGCACCTGGTGCGCGAGATCAAGGACGTGGTCCAGCGCACAACCCTGCGCGCCTCCGGCGATGCGCTCGACCCTCTGCCGCTCAAGCCCGAGCACGTGGACGTGATTCGCAATGCGATGAACGGAGTGACGCTGGAGGGCACCTCCCGGCAAGTGTTTGCCGGAGCGGGCTACCAAAGTGGTGGCAAGACCGGCACGGCCCAGGCCATCGGCCTGCGGGCTGGAGAAAAGTACAGCAGCGTCAAGGCCGACGAGCACAAACGCGACCATGCCCTTTATGTCGCATTTGCCCCGGTTGAAAACCCGACGATCGCGCTGGCCGTGATTGTCGAAAACGCGGGCTGGGGCTCCGGGTCTGCGGCACCCATCGCGCGACGCGTATTCGACTACTGGCTGCTGGGGCAGTACCCCAATGACGAAGACATGGCCGCCGTCCGTAAGGGCCAGGCCATGGCGCCCATCGGAAAGCCGCTGGTGGCTGCCGAGGTGCCCTGGCCGCGTGGCGCCGCTGCTGCTGCGGCCACGCCTCCCGCAAGTGCCCCTGCTAGCGCGGTTGCCGCGGCACGCCGCTAACGCAAAAAGGCGTCGTAACTGGTCTTCAGAATCAGGGCCGACACCACGACGATAAACACTCCGCGCACAAACCCCGTGCCATGTTTGAGCGCCAGGTGAGTGCCGGCCAGACTGCCCAGCACATTCGCAATCGCCATCGCCAACACAAAGTGCCACCACACATGGCCCTTGTAGGCAAACAGCAGAATCGCCGCCAGATTGGACGCCGTGTTCAGCAGTTTGGCACCGGCAGAGGCATGCAGGAAGTCGTACCCGAGCACTCTTACCAACAGGAACACAAAAAAACTGCCCGTGCCCGGCCCGAAAAAACCGTCGTAAAAGCCGATGACGACACCAATGCCACTGGCGATCCAGGCTTCCCGCAGGCCTTCAAACCGCGGCCTGTGATGTCGCCCCAATTGCTTCCTGGCCAGTGTGTAGATCAATACCAGGGCCAGCACAAAGGGCAGGCTCTTGCGCAGGTATTCGGGTGACACCACGGTGACCAGCCACGCGCCCGCCATGGACGCTCCAAAACAGGCTGCCGCGGCCGGCCCCAATGCACGCCACGGCAGGTTGACGCGTCGGCTGTACTGCACCGTGGCGAAAGCCGTGCCCCATACCGACGCCCCTTTGTTGGTTCCGAACAAGGTTGCCGGTGGTGCTGCGGGAAAAGTGGCAAACAGTGCCGGCACCAAGACAAGGCCACCGCCGCCCACGATGGAGTCCACAAAACCGGCCAGCAGGGAGGCCAACGACACAACAATCAATTCCATGGACTGATTCTCGCACCGCCGTAGAGAAACCAAATGCTATCGAAATAATAGCTACTTGCGTATGTTTTACGAGGGCTGGAGGTTCATTTCCCTTACATCAAGTGATCATCATGGTATTCGACACCCTGTTCCGTGCGTTGAACCCGCTGCTGGTCGTCGAGGTACACCCAGTACAACATGTCCTCGCTGCCGCGCCAGCGGTAGGTCAGGATATCGTGTGGCCAACTGCCGACACGGTCGACGGACGCGGGTGGACCAAATTCGCGCAGCACATCGGAGCGGGTCCAGGCGCCAACTTCAATGCGTGCAAACTCCGAGGCCTGCAGCACCTGGCGAACCGCAACGACCCGGCCTTGCAGGTCCAGGTCCACCATCCAGGCATGTTGGCCCGCAGGCTGGCCCGAATACTGCAAACGGGTTCCGGATACCAGCCCGACCACCGCAGTGGGAGCTCCCATGCGGGCGATGACGGCGTCGCGCTCCATACCGTTTTGAATCGGGTGGGCGGCACATCCAGCCCACACCACAACCCCGCCCACAAGCAGGGTTCGCAAGATTCGCAAGGTTCGGTCAATCACACAGGAATGGGCCGCAGGCAACATGGGGACTCCTTGGTCATGCAACGGGGTTGGTGCGATTGTCTCAGTGATGCAAAAAAAAAGCACTGAACGTGGTCAGTGCTTTTGTGAGCTGCACCTCAAGGTGGATGCAGAAATTATTGCTTGTTGCTTGCCATCTCCTCGGCTCGCTTCTTCCATCTGGCCCCTTGCAGTTGCCGTCTAACCTTTGAGAGGTGTAACTGTACCCACGGGCGTGGGTGTTGGCATCGGGATTAACCCTTCGTTTTTCCTTGCGTTTGCAGTGCTGCGTCTTCCATGATCCATTGCGCCGCCTTCTCCGCAATCATGAGAGTCGGAGAGTTGGTGTTGCCACTGGTGATCAGCGGCATCACGCCGGCATCGACCACGCGCAGCCCCTGCACGCCGTGCACCTTGAGGCGCGCATCCACGACCGCCATGGCATCGTCGGCACGCCCCATCTTGGTGGTGCCGACGGGATGGAAGATGGTGGTGGCAATGTCGCCCGCCAGTTTGGCCAAATCGGCGTCGGTTTGAAACTGCACGCCGGGTTTGTATTCCTGGGGCTGGTACTTCTGCAACGCCGGTTGGGCCACGATGTGGCGTGTCAGGCGCAGCGAGTCGGCCGCGATCTTGCGGTCGGCGTCGGTGCTCAGGTAGTTGGGTGCAATGGCCGGAGCGTCTTCAAACTTTGCCGATCGGATGTGCACCGTACCCCTGCTGGTGGGGTTGAGGTTGCAGACGCTGGCAGTGATGGCGTTGAAGGTGTGCAGCGGTTGGCCAAAAGCATCCAGGCTCAGCGGTTGCACGTGGTACTCCAGATTGGGGTAGGGCTGTGCCGGGTCGCTGCGGGTAAAGGCTCCGAGCTGGCTGGGCGCCATGCTCATCGGGCCGCTGCGTTTGAAGGCGTATTCCAACCCTATCCTGGCCTTGCCCCACAGCGAGTTGGCCTGGGTGTTGAGTGTGGTGGCGTTGTTGACCTTGAAGACGGCACGGATCTGCAAATGGTCTTGCAGATTTTCGCCAACGCCCGCAATGTCCCTGGCGACCGGCACACCCAGCGCCTGCAATCGGCTTGCCGGGCCGAGTCCCGAGAGCTGCAAAATCTGCGGTGAGCCGATGGCACCCGCACACAAAATGACTTCTGCGCGGGCCGTGGCGTCCACCATGCTGTGGCCATCCCAGACCTGCACACCGGTGCAGCGCAGCGCGGTGGTTCCGTTGGCAGGCTCCAGCAGCAGCTTGCTCACCTGGGCGCTGTTCCACAATTCAAAGTTGGGCCGGGCGTAACAGGTGGGCCGCAAAAAAGCCTTGGCCGTGTTCCAGCGCCAGCCGGCTTTCTGGTTGACCTC
>CAZMXB010000266.1:0-347 GCA_964569855.1 uncultured Rhodoferax sp. | reverse complement strand
CGCAGGAATGCCGGCCTGCACGGCGGCTTGGGCAAAGGCATCGAGCACATCCCAGCGCAGGCGCTGTTTCTCGACGCGCCATTCACCACCTGCGTTGTGGTGGCGCAGCAAGTTGCGGTACAGGCTGCCGTCCTTTTGCATCAGCAGGGGCGCCACGCCGCGGGCGCCGTGGGTCGCACTGGCGCCTTTGTAATGGTCTTCGTGCAGCATGAAATACGGCAGGCTGTGCTCCCAACCCCAGGTCGCATCGCCTACCAACTGGCCCCACTGGTCATAGTCCCGGGCCTGGCCGCGCATGTAGATCATGCCGTTGATGCTGCTGCAGCCGCCCAGTGTCTTGCCCCGCG
>CAZMXB010000265.1:0-7185 GCA_964569855.1 uncultured Rhodoferax sp. | reverse complement strand
TGCGCGATCTGCGCGATGATTTTCTGCATGGCGGGGTAAAAACACTATCTCAGGAATGGGGGTACCCAGGGCACCCGAAGGTCGATCAAGGGCGGGAGTTTGCCACAGGTGGCGTTGCTAGATTTCCAAGGCCATCGGGCTAAACGACGACAGAAAATCGGTCATCAAGTCTGCCGCAATGGGTTTGCTGATCAGATAACCCTGAATCACATCACACTCCAGCAGGCGCAGATGCCGGGCCTGCTCCAGGGTTTCGACGCCTTCGGCGATCACTTCCAGGCCCAGGCCGTGTCCCAGCGCGATCACGGCCCTGACGATGGAAGCGTTGCTGGCGTTGGTGGTCATGTCGCGCACAAAGGCCATGTCCACCTTGAGTTTGTGCACCTCCAGCTGCTGCAGGTAGGCCATTGACGAGTACCCGGTGCCAAAGTCGTCAATCGACAGTTTCACACCCAAGGACTTGAGGTCGGCCAGCGACTGCAACGACTTTTCGCGGTCCAGCATGATGCTGCTCTCGGTGATTTCGAGCTCCAGTTGGTCAGGCGCGATGCCCGTTTCCTGAAGCGCTTCGCGCACCGACTCGACCAGGCGACCGCGGCTCAGTTGGATGGCAGACACGTTGACAGCCACCTGGCGAGGTGCCAGACCGGCATCAGACCAGCGTTTGATCTGGCGACATGCGCTGCGCAGCACCCAATCACCCAGCTGGACCACAAATCCACTTTCTTCGGCCAGCGGTATGAATTCGACCGGGGAAATCAGGCCGCGCTGCGGATGTTGCCATCGCACCAGTGCCTCAAGGCCCACAATCAGACCGCTGCCCAGGTCAACCTGAGGCTGGTAATACACCCGCAACTCATCGCGTTCCACGGACCGCCGCAGGTCCGCCTCCAACGTCAGTCGGGCCTTGGCGCGGCCACTCATCTCGGACGAAAAGAAACGCAACATGCCGCGTCCGCGCAATCTGGCCTGGTGCAAGGCGGCCTCAGCATTGCTTTGCAGGGTTTCGGTGTTCGTGCCATCGGCCGGATACAAGGCAATACCGGCACTGGCGCCCACATACACGCTGTTTCCGTCCAGTTCAAACGGACGTGCCAGGGCATCAATCATGCGTTGGGTCACCAGATCAAAACCGGGCATGCCATCCCCATCGTGCAAGATGATGTTGAACTCGTCACCGCTGATACGCGCGATGGCATCCCGGTCGGGTAGCAGCTCCTTCAAGCGCCGACCCGCCTCGATCAGCACCTGGTCACCCAAGCTGTGGCCCAGGCTCTCGTTGATGGTCTTGAAGTTGTCCAGGTCAATAAACAACAGCGCAAACTGCACTTTGTCGCGCTCAGCCCGCTCCAGGGTGTGACCCAGCAATTCGCGGAACAGCGTGCGATTGGGCAGGCCGGTGAGCGGATCGCGGTTGATGAGAAATTCCAGCCGCGCCTCGGCCTCTCGGCGCTTGGAGATGTCGCGGTGCGAGCCGCGTTGCCCTAGAACCTGGCCCTGCGCATCCAACGCGGTCTTGTGCACATGTTCGATCCAGTGTTCACTGCCGTCTTTCGCGCGAATGCGAAAAATCAAAGGAACAGGCGTGGAACCCGTGGCCGCCGGGCCCTTCGAACGCCAGGCTGCCAGGTCGTCGGGGTGGATGATTTTTTCCATCAGACCCGCATCGGCAAAGAAGTCTTCCTGCGCATAGCCTGTCTCCTGTTCGCAGGCGGGTGACACATACAGGTAACTGCCATCGGGAGCCATCCAATACTCCCAATTGGGAGAGTAATCTGCCAGGATGCGGTACTTTTCTTCGCTCTTGTTGAGCAACGCCGTGCGTTGCGCCACCAGTTGTTCCAGGGAGCGGCGCAAGCGGGCCAGCTCCAGGTGGGTGCGTACGCGTGCCCGGACTTCGTCAATGTCAAACGGCTTGGTAATGTAGTCCGCACCGCCCACCTCGAAACCTTTGACCTTTTGTGTGGTTTGATCAACCACGGTGACAAAAATCACCGGTATGCGGTTGCCCAGCGGCGTGGCCTTGAGGCGCCGACAGACCTCGTAACCATCCATGACGGGCATCACGATGTCCAGCAGCACCAGGTCGGGGGTAATGGGTCCCTGCACCATTTCAAGGGCTTTGGCTCCAGAGTTGGCAACCAGGATGCGGTAGTCGTCTTTGAGCGCTTCCAGTAGCTCGTGGATATTGGCCGGCACGTCGTCCACCAGCAGCAGCGTGGCCCGATGTTCGGGATCAGCGTGCTGTTGGTAGTCCAGCGTCAGCGGGTTGCGGCGGTGGCGTTGCAACTCCAACTGGTTGTGGATGCGCCGGTGCAACAAATCGGGATTGACGGGTTTGGTGATGTAGTCGGCGACACCCAGGGTCAGGCCACGCGCCTCATCGGCGGCCTCGGCCAGCGCAGTCACGAAAATAACCGGGATGTCAGCTGTTTGGGGGTTGGCCTTCAAGCTGGCCAACACGGAATACCCGTCCATGCCTGGCATCTTGATGTCCAGCAAAATCAGATCTGGTTGCGGCACACGCTGGGCCAGCTCGATCGCCTTTTCGCCACTATTGGCCGCCACAATGGCGTAGGTATCACGCAGGATGTGCATCAGTGCGTGCAGGTTTTCGTTCACGTCGTCCACGATCAGGATGCGGGTGCGTCCGTTGGTGATGTCGGTCATGGTGGATTCACTCGGTTTGCGTTTGTAGGCGTTCTTGTAATTGGGCCAGCAGGGCTTGAGCGGTGTCAATGTCAAAAACGTCAATGTAGGCCGCCAGCGCTGCGACGTCGCTCGCCAGCGCGGTGCTGGCGACGCCGGTGCGCAATTCGGCCAGCAACGGCTCGGCACTGCCCAGGTCAAACTCCAGTGCGTCGCGCAGCTTTTGCAGGCACTGGCGAATCTGATCGGGTGCCAGTGGCGTCACCACACTGGCAGGCGTCGGTTTGGACACGACCGCCAGGTGATCGATGTCCCGCATCACGTCCTGCAACAGAGTTTGCAGGGTCGCAATCGCTTCGGCTTGCGGCTGTTGGCCCTGCTTGAGCGTTGCGTCGATTTCAGCGACCTTGTCAAACAGTGCCACCGCACCAATGTTGCCAACCACGCCTTTTAACGCGTGGCAGTAGTCTTCTGCCGCGCGCGGACCGCCAACGCTGGCCTGGCGCAGCAATTCGTCGACTGCGTGGGCATAGTGCTCACGAAAACGTTGCAACTGGCGGCGGTAGGCGTCTTGCTTGCCGCCAATGCGGCGTACGCCTTCTCGGGCATCCAGACTGGACAGTGCCAGGAGTTCTGGTGGCAGGTCTGCCGTTGCCGGTGTGGACAAGCGCGCGCCCCGGCGATGGGCGGGCAACTGCACCCACTTAAACAACACGGCCATCAGCCGGTCCGGGGCTACGGGTTTGGTCACATGGTCGTTCATGCCCGCATCCCGGCTTTTTTGGGCGTCTTGCGCCATGGCCAGGGCGGTCATGGCAATGATGGGCAAGCTCGCAAAGCGTTCCTTGCCCGGCGTTTTCGCCAACTCCCGTATCTGGCGGGCGGCATCCAGCCCGTCGAGTATGGGCATCTGGATGTCCATCAACACGGCATCAAAATCCCGGCGCTGGACCTTGTCCACGGCGTCCTGCCCGTTCACAGCCTCCTCCACTTCTATGCCTTCGCTGCGTAACAGTTCGGTGGCAAATTCACGGTTGATGTCGTTGTCTTCCACCAGCAACAGCCGCGCACCCGCCAGTTGACCGCTGCTGGCCAGGTGTTGGTTCAACGCTCGGGGCTTGTCCTTTCCGCCCAGAATGCGGCCACGCCCCAGCACCGACAAAATGGTGTCGAGCATGGTGGAGGGAGACACCGGTTTGACCAGAAAGCCGCTGACGCCCGATTCTTCTGCCAGTCGCACCACGTCTTCGCGCCCGTAGGCCGTCACCATGACAACTTTGGGCTTCGGTGTGATGTCGGGATCCGCGTGGAGTTTGCGGGTTACCTCGTCGCCATTCATGCCCGGCATGCGCCAGTCCATCAACACCAGGTCATAAGGCTTGTCCGAGGACCGCGATATCGCCGAAAGTGCCGACGGGCCATCGATGGCGGTATGCGCATCCATATAAAAAGACCGCAGCATCTCGGTCAGGATCTCACGTGAAACCGCGTTGTCGTCGACCACCAGCACGCGAATGCCCTTGAGCAGCGGCCCGGCCTGCTCGACCAGTTCCAGCCGCCTTGCTGGATCGTGTGGAGCGACTTTCAACTGCACGGTGAAGCAGATCGTAGTGCCCTTGCCGGGCTGCGAATCCTCAACCCAAATACGTCCGCCCATCAGTTCAACCAGGTGTTTGCTGATGGCCAGACCCAGGCCAGTGCCGCCAAACCGGCGCGTCGTGGACTGGTCGGCCTGGGTGAACTTTTCGAACAGTTTGTGCTGGATGTCCGGCGCCATGCCGATGCCGCTGTCACGCACGTAGACCTGCAGCGTCAGATCAGTTTCGGTGACGGTCACGCAGCGAAAACCCAGCTCGACCTGGCCCTGTTCAGTGAATTTCACAGAGTTGCCGCACAAGTTGAGCAACACCTGCCCCAGGCGCAGCGGGTCACCCAGCAACAACGGCGGGATGGCAGCGTCGTAGCGGATCAAGAACTCGATGCCCTTGTGTTCCGACTGGTAGCCGATGGCGTCAGTCAGTTGCTCCAGCACGCTGTCCAAACCAAATTCGGTACTCTCGATCTCCACTTTGCCGGCCTCGATCTTCGAAATATCCAGAATGTCGTTGATGATGCCCAACAGGGAGTGTGCAGCCCCTTGGGCCTTTGTGAGGTAGTTGAGCTGGCTGGGGGTCAACTCCGTTTTGAGTGTGAGGTACAACATGCCCAGAATCGCGTTCATGGGGGTGCGGATTTCGTGACTCATATTGGCCAGGAATTCCGATTTGGCCTGGGTCGCAAGTTCGGCCACTTCTTTGGACTCCCGCAGTTCCCGGGTGCGGTCCAACACCATGGCTTCCAGGTTGTGGTTCAGGCTGTCGAGTTCCATCACGGCCGAATGCAACTGCGTGCGGCTGTCATTGAACGCTGTTACCAGCTCGCCAAGTTCGTCCGGGTAGGGGTAGCTTATTCTTTCCACCGACCGATCGCTGGGCTTGAATTGCCAACTGGCAACCACTCTGGCAGCTTGTGTGACTTGGTTGGACAGCCGAAACCGGATGGTCCACAGAAAAAGCAACCACAACGCGGTGGTGACAATGACCGAATTGAGCAGAATAACCAGGACCCCGTATTTGGTGCGGTTCCAGATCACGTCACGGTTGGAGTACATCTTCAAGTTGCCCACCACACGGGGTTCACCGCGCGGCGACTGATACACCAGCGGCACGATCGCCTGCTTGAACGCGTCACCAAAGTAACTTCCAGACTCAGGGGTCTTGCTGGGCAGGCGGCCATCGCTGACCAACACATCGCCGGTCGCCGTTTCGATCTCCACACCGCTGGCGATGGCGTTGTTGCGCACGCCGCGCACAATCGCCGCCAGCTGGGGCGGGTCCAGTTCCCAGACGGCGTTGGTCACACTGGGGGCGACCGTGCGGCCCAGGGAGAGCAGGTCATTTTCGATATCGCGGCTGACTGTTACGTACTGAATGGCCAGCTGCACGCCGGTCATGCCCAGCGCAATCACCAGGTACCAGGGGAACATGGTGTAGAGCAGCCGTCGGGAGAGCGTTTGCGTTGCAAACATCCGTCGTCCTTTAGTTCGTTAGGACCTATCTTAGCGCCACCACCACTGGGTATCCGGCTGCGGTGTACCGGCGGGCAAGGTGGGATTGTTCAGCCGGATGACCTGGCGCTTTTCCGTGGCCAACTTGGCAATCTCGGCGGCATGGTAGGTCTGGAACAGCCTGCGAAATGAGCCGTCGTTCAACGCGGCATGGAGGCCGCGTTCGATGCGTTGGGCCAAAGCCGCGTTGTCCTTGCGCACCCAGAAATACACCGGATATGGAAAAAACAGAGCTTTGCTTTGCTCCACCGCGAGTTGCGGAAAACTTTGCCTGCGTTCACCAAGCTCACGGTCGGCCTCGTTCAGGCCACGTGGAAACGCGTCAAAACGCCCGGCCGTCAGCATGCCAAACAAGTTCTCATAACTTGAGGACGTTTCAACTTTGAAACCATTGGCCTGCATGACGGGTAAATCAGCCCACTGGCTGTTCAGACCATAGGTCAGCTGCTCGCGCATCGCCTTGGCGTCCATGCGTGCAATACGCCCCTGGTCTGCGGCCCGGATCACCAGCACGCGAAAGCCCACAATGCCGCGCAATATATCGACCTTGATGGGCAACATAAGGGTTTCGCGTTCGGTATTCGTTCCCAGCGCAATCACATCAATGGCACCCGACTGCAGCAACTGCATGCCGCGGTTCTGCGTGACGTCTTCCGCATACGGAACCAGACGCACCGGGTCGCTCGCGTCTTTCGCAGCACTGTGCGCCAAGGCCAGTTCCAGAAGCTTCCAGCGGTATTCGTAGATGGGGCCGACCGGAAAATATTGAATGCGGGTCTGAACCGCCGTGCCGGCCTGGACCGGAGTAGTCCCGAACAACAAGGCATACAACAACAGGGCGACTGCAGCGCCGAGGCGCTTGAACCGGTTTATTCGGCGCTGTGTGTGTGTTGTGACTGGCATGCTTATATGGCCTCATTCTCTCCAAGAGTTCCGCTTTGGCGGGGTGACAATGGATCGTATACGCGCTTCTGTTACAACCGACAATTGTTTTCTCAATCAGCACTTTTTAATGCCCGTTCGCACCACCACTGCCAACCCTGAGCACTCTTTGCCCATCATCCATTGGCTGGAGGCCGGTCTGAGCCAATCGGCGTTATGGCGGTCCGAACGGGGTGCTCCGCCGCCACCGCGTGTGGTGCTGGCAGACGACACCCTGAGTGCCGATGCAGCGTATCGCCTTGCATGTGCGGGCACCGCCTTGTTCTGGCGCGGTGATTTCCAGAACGCACGCCAATTGTTGCAGGCGCTGGCCCGGCGCATCGACAAACCGCCGGCGCGCAAGAAACGATTGCAGGCCAAGACTTCCACCGCAACACCGGTTACAGCCGATCCGGCCACCCAGTTTCACCTGCACCGCCAGGCCCAGGCCCAGCGGGCCCGGATTCTGGCCATGGTGCTGTTGCCATTTAATGCCGACTTCAGCATTC
>CAZMXB010000264.1:634-7214 GCA_964569855.1 uncultured Rhodoferax sp. | reverse complement strand
CAACCGACGGTTTATAGCAACAACAATCACCACGACACCATGAGCAAACTGTCACTACTCGACCTGGGCTTTTTCATTGCAGAGACCGCTGCCAGTCCCAAACACGTGGGCGGTTTGCTGATCTTCCAGCGCCCACCCAAAGCAGGTGCCCCATTTGCAAAAAACCTCTTCCACGCCTATCTCGCCGCAACCGAAGTCAAACCACCGTTCAACCGGGTGATCCGGTTCCCGATGGGCGCGTTGCCCCATTGGCAAGCTATCGACAAACTCGACATGTCCCAGCATGTGTACTTTCACATACTCCCCAAAGCCGGCAATGACCGCAAAGCGCTATACGATTTTGTATCCAGATTGCACACGCCCATGCTGGACCGCAGTCGTCCGCTGTGGGAGGTGCATGTGATCGATGGCCTGCCCGAGGGCAAGTTCGCGCTGTACCAGAAGATGCACCATGCCTACGCGGACGGCGTGACCATGGCGCGCTGGACGGCCGAAGGCTGTTCCACCTCGCCAACCGATATGCAATTGACGCCGGTGTGGACCCTCAAACACGGGGCCTACACGGGGCGGCGCAACAAAACCAACAGTGATCTGTTGCACATGACCTGGAAAGAGGTTACCGGCAACACGCGCCGTCTGCTGGGCATTGGCCGGTTGGCCGCCATGCTGTTCCTGGAGAGTGTGAAGTTGACCAAGAATGCCATCGCCTTGCCGTTTGTGTCCAGCGCCAAGACGCCGCTCACGGGCCAGGTTACCTCCGGGCGCCAATTTGCGTCCGCCGGGGTTTCCATGGAGCGGGTCAATGCCATACGAACGCGGACACGTTCCACCCTGAACCACATTGCGCTGACCTGTCTGGATGGTGCCCTGCGCAAGTACTTGAACGACCAGGGCGTCGATCTGAAACGCCCCATCACGATCCAGATGCCGGTCAATCTGCGCAAGGAAGGCGAAAAAACGGCCGGCAACAAAATCGGCATCATTCAGGTCGAACTGTCACCCCCCACCGACGACCCCTATGTTCGCCTGCGCAATATTGGCTACAGCCTGCGCAATGTCCGCACCATGGTCGACAGTGTTGCGCCCGAGGCCATTGAGTCTTACACGATCATCACAGGCCTGGTGGCCCAAATTGCGGAGATGCTCCAGCTCAGCAATAAAATGCCACCGATGGGCAACACGCTGGTCTCCAACGTTCCCGGGCCCAAGGAGCATCTGTACATTCAGGGTGCTCGGATGGATGAGATGCACCCCATCAGCACCTTGCCACCCAGTAACCTGTTGAACATCACATTGTTCAGTTACGCCGGCGATTTGTATTTTGGCTTGATCGCGACCGACGAACTGCCCAATCTGGAGCGCCTGGCCGACTACGTTGCTGAAGCCTTCACTGAGCTGGAGATCTCGGTGCGCGACGCGCACGCCTGATCAGGGTCGGGGTATCAAGTAACACACCAAGGTGCTGTGTTGTGCGCCATGGCCATCCACAAGGCCCAGCCAGAGCTCGCGGCCAGCGCGGCACCCGCAAGGCGCACGCCCCATTGACCAGAACCCGCCGACACCGGTGAACCATTCAGACGCAGCCACAACCAGGGTCCCACGACCATTGTCACACTGGTGCCCACCGCAAACAAAGCCATCACCATGGCTCCTGCCGCCGGGTTGCCAGCCAGCGCGGCCACCATCAAAGCCGAATATAACAAGCCGCAAGGCAGCAGCGCCCACAACACGCCCAGCACCAGCGGTGCACCGCGCCCCCGTGTGGACGCAAACGAGCGGGTTCGCGCCCACACTTTGCGTGCGGCACTCTCCAGCCACACGGGTTGGCGCGCCTGCAGCATCAACATCACACCCAGCACCAGTGCTGCAACATGAAAAAGAGACCAAACCGGTCGCAGGGCGGCAGACTGCACCGTGAGCCACCCCAAGCCCTGTAAAGAACCTGCAGCAAGGGCTCCAATCGCTGAATAACCGACCACACGCCCGATCTGAAACACCCACAGGGACACCGTTGTCCGGCCCGGCCCCGCAGCCTGGCTGATTCCGGCACAGGCAGCGCCGCACATTGCCACACAGTGAGGCCCCCCGACCAGGCCCATGAGCAGCGCCGTCAATGCCAAAGAAGATTGCATAGCGCAATGCTAGATGATCCGGAAAAACCGTGCCGGGGTGCGGACGGGAACCACGTGTAGCCCGGACCAGGAACGTCGAACCCGAGCAACAATGCTTCGGGCACAGGATATTCAGCTACATCACGAAAATTCCGGGCAAACGGGCCCAACTTTGCAACAAGTGAAGTTTTCGTTTCTTGATATGAATCAAGTAGAGTGAAAGTGGGTAAACTGGGAGCCAAATGACAATTGGCACACCTATGCTTGAGCACCAAAACTCCCCCGGCGCATGCCCCAATGTCCCTTTGCAACAGGTGATCAAGGTGGATTCCAAAATCAACTCCTTGGGAATTCATGCCATCAAAGTGGCTTGTTCCAACTGTAATCTTCGTGAGTTGTGTATGCCGATGGGCTTGACGCCCACCGAACTGGACCGCATCGAAGATGTGGTGGCCAGCCGGCGCAAGATCAAACGCGGTAGTTTGCTGTTTCGCAATGGTGACAAATTCACCAGCCTGTACGCGATACGCACCGGTTTTTTCAAGACATGCGTCGCGTCGGAAGACGGTCGGGACCAAGTAACAGGCTTTCAGATGGCAGGTGAAGTGGTGGGACTGGACGGTATCGTCAACGACAACCACACCTGTGATGCGGTCGCTTTGGAGGACGCCGAAGTCTGCGTCATGCCTTTTGACCGGATTGAAGAACTTTCCAGGGAAATCAACTCTCTGCAACGCCATGTGCACAAGATCATGAGCCGGGAAATCGTCCGCGAAAACGGGGTCATGTTGCTGTTGGGTAGCATGCGTGCGGAAGAGCGCCTCGCGGCGTTTTTGTTAAATCTGGTGCAGCGTCTGCATGCCAGGGGTTTTTCCCAGTCTGAAGTTGTGCTGCGCATGACCCGGGAAGAAATTGGCAGCTACCTGGGTCTGAAACTGGAGACCGTCAGTCGCACGTTTTCCAAGTTTGTGGAGGATGGCATTATCGAAGTCAAACAGCGTCATGTTCGCATCCTGAAGACTGACTCTCTGCATGAAATTGTCAACTCAAGAATAGGCCATTAGCATCACGGGCCTCGCTGCAAAGTTCAACATGCACCGTCTTTGGGACAGCCTTCGGGACGGTCGCCCACTGGCATAGGGCAGCGATTGACCTCAAATGGTGACATAGCCAGGAGTGTGGTCAGGCTACTGGAAACAATCGCGATGGCCCAGAACACAAAAAACGCCACGGTGTAAATCGCCTGGCGAGACCACGCCAAGGGTGATCCAAACCATTGCAGGTCTTGCGGGTCCACCATGGCAAACACCAGCATCTCCAACACCCCTGCCATCAAGAACGCGGGCCAGAGAATCCACATCAATCGTTGTTGGAGCATCTCGCTTACCTCGTGGTTTTAACCCCGGTCGCAGCATGGTTGCGGGCCTGGGTGGCAGGTGCGAGGCTACTTGGATTGTCAGCGAGGGTCTTGTTGATTTCGATCCCTTTGCGATAGTAGTCCTCGTCTACCAGAGTGTCCTTGCCGGACGCTGCCAGATAAAAGGTAATGCATGAGGCAACAACAACAATAGCTGGCCCCGCAATAACCAGCCACACGTGTCCGAACTTCCACCAAGGGGCGACCGGAGTCGATTGAGAGGGTTGCATGAAAAACTCCTTAACGGGGAACAATGAATACCGATTTTTCGGATAGGACTCCCGTGGTGCCCTGCCCCGTGATCTGAAAGTAAATGGTGTGCGAGCCGGCCACCGCTACATCATAAGGGGCCTGCACCCGCACGGCCACCCAGCGGGCCTGCGTAGAGTCTACGCTGACCGCATTCTCTGAAGCCACGGCCAATCCCGGCAAACCGTTCACCGATAGCGTAAAGCGTTGAGCCGACTCAGTGGCATTCATGATTTGCAGGCGGTACACGTTTTCGATGCGGCCGCCCTCGACGATACGCGCCAATACACCGCGATCACGGACCACATCGACCTTGAAGGGGGTGCGTGTGGCCAGACTGATCACCATGGCCAACACCACCGTGCCCAGAATCGCGGAATAGACCAGCACCCGAGGTCGCAACACATGGCGCAAGACCTGCCCGCCGGTCCAGTGTTGATTGACGGCGTTTTGCGTGGAGTATTTGACCAGACCGCGGGGGTAGCCCATCTTGTCCATCACCGTGTCACACACGTCGGCACAAGCGCCGCATCCAATACACTCGTACTGCAAACCTTTGCGGATATCGATGCCCGTGGGGCAAACCTGCACACACAAACTGCAGTCAACACACGCTCCCAAATTCAGGGTCAGCGGATTCGCGTTGCGGGAACGCGCACCACGCGGCTCACCCCGCTCTTCGTCATAGGTCACGATCAAGGTGTCCTTGTCGAACATGGCGCTCTGGAAACGGGCATAGGGGCACATGTGTTTGCACACCTGTTCCCGCATGAAACCGGCGTTACCGTAGGTTGCAAATCCGTAAAACAGTGACCAGAAAATTTCCCACGAACCCATCTGCGCCTGTACAAATTCAACACCCAATTCCTTGATGGGCGTGAAATAGCCGACAAATGTGAAACCGGTCCACAAAGCCACGAGCAACCACAAGAAATGCTTGGCGGTTTTGCGTAATGTCTTGTCTGCCGTCCACGGGCCGGCGTCCCGCCGCATACGGGCTGAGCGGTCGCCCTCAGTCTTTTTTTCCAGCCACAGAAAGATTTCGGTATAGACCGTTTGCGGGCATGCATAGCCACACCACAAACGCCCCGCGACTGCCGTAAACAGAAACAGTGACAGTGCCGAAATGACCAGAATACCGGTCAGATAGATGAAGTCCTGCGGGTAAAGAACCAAACCGAAGATGTAGAAGCGCCGGGCTCCCAAATCAAACAAAACAGCCTGACGTTGGCCCCACTCCAGCCAGGGCAGGCCATAAAACACCAACTGCGTCAGGAACACCATGCCCCAACGCCAATTCGAAAAAAGGCCGGAAACACTGCGGGGGTAGATTTTCCTGTGTGCTTCGTAAAGAGACACCATCACGGCATCGTCGCCAGAGGGCTGCTCAGCCACTCCCTCTTGTGACGCAACAATCGGAATAATTTTGCGCGTTGATGGGCTCCTGGGGTTCAAATGTCTATTCTTTCAATCGCAGCCGTTTACTTGGCTTTGGCATTATTCGACAAACCCCATACATAGGCCGCCAGCACCTGGATCTGACCTTCGTTCAACCGGTCAGCCTGCGCGGGCATCTGGTTGACCTTGCCGTTGTTGACCATTGCCACAATTGCATTCTCGCCAAATCCATGCAGCCAGATGTTGTCAGTCAGGTTGGGGGCGCCCAGAGCCGGATTGCCTTTACCGTCCATGCCGTGGCAGGCGGAGCAGACCACAAACTTCTCCTTGCCCAAGTTGGCACGAACGGAGTCATGGGGGCTGTTGGACAGGCTCAATACATAGTGCGCTACGTTTTTGACATCATCCGCCGTTCCTACCGCTGCGGCCATGGGGGGCATATTGCCTATGCGGCCCTTGGTCAAGGTCTCTTTGATCACCTCGGGAGCTCCGCCATGCAACCAATCAGCGTCAGTCAGGTTGGGAATGCCTTTGGCGCCCCGTGCGTCCGAGCCGTGGCACTGAGAACAGTTGTTCATAAACAGGCGTTCACCAATGGCAACGGCCTTGGGGTCCCGGGAGATATCCTCCGCTTTCATGGCCGAGAACTTGGCATACAAAGGAGCGATCTCCGCATTTCCTTTGGCTACTTCCTTCTCATATTGGTCTTTTTGCGACCACTTATCCGTGAGTCCGCCTGCGTAGCTTCCCAAACCGGGATAAATGGCCAGATAACCCAAAGCAAACACAATCGTGATCACGAAGAGCCATACCCACCAACGCGGCAAAGGGTTGTTCATCTCACGCAGGTCACCGTCCCAGATGTGTCCGGTGGTGTTGTCGTTGGCCGTCATGGCCTTCGCCTTGCCACTGAACCAAAGTAGTAACACACAGGCCAAAATACTCACCAGCGTGATGCCAGCCACGTAGATCGACCAGAAGTCGCTTGTAAAGTCACTCATTTCTAATCCTTATTCTGGGGTCAGTCCTGCTCAAACGGCAGATTGGCAGCTTCAGAGAAATCGTCAGCCCGGCGCTTGGACCAAGCCCACCACACAATGCCGATGAAGGTGATGAAGCTGGCCACGGTGGCCAGCGACCGAAGGGTGTTGATATCGATGTCCATATGCATCTCCTTGGCTTATTTGAGCGCCAGGCCCAAGACCTGCAAATAGGCAATGGTTGCGTCCAGTTCGGTCTTGCCCTTGACGTCCTCCACCGACTTGGCAATCTGCTCATCGGTATACGGCACCCCCACGGTGCGCAGCGCTCTCATATGGGCGGGCATCACGGCGGCGTCCACCATAGTCTTCTCAAGCCAAGGGTAAGCGGGCATGTTGGACTCGGGAACCAGGTCACGCGGGTT
>CAZMXB010000264.1:0-624 GCA_964569855.1 uncultured Rhodoferax sp. | reverse complement strand
GCCAGGTCGGGACCTGTGCGCTTGCTACCCCATTGGAAGGGATGGTCATACACCGACTCGCCTGCCACCGAATAGTGGCCATAACGCAGAGTCTCGGCACGGAACGGGCGGATCATCTGCGAATGGCAGTTGTAGCAGCCTTCACGGGTGTAAATGTCACGCCCGGCCAGTTGCAATGCGGTGTAGGGCTGCACACCCTTGATCGGCTCGGTTGTGGACTTCTGGAAGAACAGCGGGACGATTTCGACCAATCCACCGACCAGCAGCACCAGCAGAATCAGCACGATCATCAGGAAGTTGTTGGTCTCGATCTTTTCGTGTGAAAAGCTGGAGTTTGCGTTGTTGTTTGCCATGTTGTGATCCTTTTCAAGCGTGTGCTGCGGCAGCGGTGACGTTGACACTCACGGCACGTCCGGCCGTCGCCGTTTTAAGTACGTTCCACAGCATGATGATCATGCCGCTGAGGTACAGCAGTCCGCCCAACAGACGCAAGACGTAGAACGGGAAGGTTGCCTTCACGGACTCGACAAACGTGTAAGTCAAGGTGCCGTCGGCGTTGATGGCGCGCCACATGAGACCTTGCATCACGCCGGCTATCCACATGGCGGCGATGTAAATCACGAT
>CAZMXB010000263.1:2766-7223 GCA_964569855.1 uncultured Rhodoferax sp. | reverse complement strand
CGCTGTTTAACCTTTTTGAGAAACCCGAAATGAAAAAAACCCTCATCGCTTTGGCCGTTTTGGCCGCTTCCGGCGCTTCGATGGCGCAAGTAACTTTGTACGGCGTTGCTGATCTGTCGTTGTCCGCTACCAGTGCTTCCGGCGTGCGCAGCGATGCTTCCATGTCTGGCAATGGTGTGTTGAACGACGGCAACAGCCGCTGGGGTATCAAGGTTGTTGAAGATCTGGGTAGCGGCATGAAGCTGACCGCCCAGTTCGAGCAAAACCTGAACTACGAAAACGGTGCTGCCGGTGTTGCTGACAGCCGTTATGCCTACATGGCTCTGGACACAGGTATTGGCCGTTTCAAGGCTGGCCGCACGCTGTCGCCATCCTTCTTCGGCGTTGCAACCTGGGAATTGACAGGCGCAGCTAACTTCTCCGTGGTTGCCAACCAGTTTGCATTCGCTGGTGCCGGTCCACGCAACAACAGCGAGTTCAGCTACGCTGCCAAGGTTGGCGGTCTGTCTGGTCAACTGGGTTATGTCACCGAGCTGGACATGGCTGTGGCTCCTGGCAACAATGTCAGCAAAGTTGATGCCAACATCATTTACGCTGAAGGCCCATTGGCTGCAGCCTTGTCCTACAACAAGCTGAGCAACGCTTCTGACGGCAACTATGCTTTGGGCGTGAACTACAATTTCGGCGCGTTTGCAGTTGCGGCCAGCTTCCAGGACGCTGCAGGTCAATCGCAAGGTTGGACTTTGGGTGCCACTATGCCCATGGGCCCATGGAAGTTCACAGTTGACGTCGCTCAAGACACCGGCTTTGACGACACCAACTACCTGTTGTACGCAGGTTACAGCCTGAGCAAGCGTACCACTGTGTACGGCGCTTACCACAATGACGGTAAGTCTGGCACCACTGTCAAGAAGACAGCAGTGGCTTCCGAAATGTATGGTATCGGCGTTCGCCACAACTTCTGATCTGACGCTGGCATCCGCCAGCTGACGGTTTAAAGTCAAAAACCCCGCTGTGGCAACACAGCGGGGTTTTTGTTTATGCGTTCGACTCTGGGGCTAGGTATAACGTTTGCTGCGCAAATTGTTTTTCATTTCGCTCAAGATGGGTTGCAAGGTGTCGCTGCCAATACGCAGCGCCATGCAGGTGGCAAGGATGTCGATGATCATCAAATGCAGCAGCCGCGAGACCATGGGGCTGTACTGGTCAAAACTCTCCGGATGGTCGGCACTGAGGTGAATATGGCCAGCACTGGCCAGGGGTGAGCCACTGGCGGTGATGACGATGGTGGTTGCGCCGTTCTTGCGGGCAATGTCGCAGGCGTCCATCAGATCGCGGGTTCTGCCGGAGTTGCTAATGACAACGACACAATCCCCCGGTCCCAGGGTCGATGCACTCATGACCTGCATATGGCCATCGCTGTAGGCGACCGTATTGACACCCAGGCGGAAGAACTTGTGTTGTGCGTCTTGCGCCACCACGCCGGAGTTACCCACGCCAAAAAACTGGATGCGCTTCTTTGCGTCATAGGCCACCATCAAGGCAGCAATCGCCCGGTCGATGGCGAGTGTGCTGGCCTCGTTGCGGTACTTCAGGAAGGCTGCGACCGTGTTGTCGATCACCTTGACCATGACGTCCGAGGTTTTGTCGTCGGTATCGACGCTGCGGTGGATAAACGGCACGCCCTCGTTCACCGTGCCTGCCAGCTTGCGTTTGAAGTCGGACAAGCCGTCATACCCCACGCTGCGGCAAAACCGCACCACGGTGGGTTTGCTGACGTGTGAACGGTCCGCCAACACACTGACCGGCAATTTGGCAAATGCGCGTGGGTCCGCCAGGCACAATTTGCCGACCCGCTGTTCGGCAGGGGCCAGTGAGGGCAACGCGGCCTGGATACGGTCGAGCATGGGAATTCGTCCTAAAGAATGTGGTGCTTCGCGTTTTTAGCTCTCTTCAAACCAGCAGTAGCCGTCACGCGCGATCATGGCGCTGGATGCGCTGGGTCCCCAGGTTCCGGCGGCATAAGGACGCGGCCCCTGCGAATCGTTGGCCCAATGGTCGATCATGGGCTCCACCCAGCGCCAGGCTTCTTCCTGCTCGTCGCTGCGCACAAACAGGTTCAGGCGGTCGTCGATCACGTCGAGCAACAGTCGCTCATAGGCGCCCACCCGTTCAGAGCCAAAGCGCTTGTCAAAGTCCAGGTCCAGTTGCACAGGCACCAGCGATTGCGATGCTCCCACCTTGATCTGGCGGTTGTTCTGGCCCTGCGCCAGCAGGTGCAGTTCCAGTCCGTCCTTTGGCTGCAGGTTGATCACCAGGCGATTGGCCATGCCGATCTGCGAATTGAAAATTGCGTGCGGTGTCGGGCGGAAGTTCACCACAATGCGGGCGTCCCGGTCCACCAGCCGTTTGCCGGTGCGAATGTAGAACGGCACGCCGGCCCAGCGCCAGTTGGCGATCTCGGTCCGCAGTGCAACAAAGGTTTCGGTGTTGCTCTGCGGATCGACGCCCAACTCGTCCCGGTAACCCGGTACCTTGGCCCCATCGATGCTGCCACTGGCATATTGGCCACGCACCAGGTCCTGGGTCAGAGACTCATCGGTCCAGGGTTTGAGCGACCGCAGCACCTTGAGCTTTTCGTCGCGGATGGCATCGGCATGGGAGTTGATGGGCGGCTCCATGCCAATGGCGCACAGCAGTTGTAACGCATGGTTCTGCACCATGTCACGCAGGGCACCGGTGGTCTCGTAAAAGGAGCCTCGTTTCTCGACGCCCAGGTCTTCGGCGATCGTGATCTGAATATTGGCAATGTGTTCACGCCGCCACAGCGGCTCAAACAGGGCATTGCCAAACCGCAAGGCAAACAGGTTTTGCACGGCCGGCTTGCCCAGGTAATGGTCGATGCGGAAAACCTGCTTTTCTTCGAAAAACTGCCGCACCGAGCGGTTGATGGCGCGGTTGGAGGCCAGGTCGTGGCCCAAGGGTTTTTCCAGCACCACGCGGGTCTTGGGGGTGTTCAGGCCGCAAGCACCCAACTGCTCGCAGACCGTGGTGAACAGGCTGGGGGCCGTGGCCACATACATGACCACCGTGTCGGCGTTGCGGGTTTGCAGCGACTCCGCCAATCGCGGGTAGTCGTCGGGTTTGGAAAGGTCCATGCGAATAAAGTCGAGCAGTGCCGCAAAACGCGCAAACTCCTCGGCACTGGGGCGTTTGGCCAGGTCCACCTTGTCAAAGCGCGACTGCATCAGGGCGCGGTATTGTTCGCTGCTCAGGTCGTCCCGGCCGATACCGATAATGCGACCGCCCTCGGGCAGGGTGCCATGGCGAAACGCCTGAAACAAGGCGGGCATCAGCTTGCGCCAGGCCAGATCGCCAGTGCCGCCGAACAAGACAAGATCAAAGCTCATATTTTGATAGTTACAAAAAAAGGTTTTCGTAATGTAACTTTGTTTCACCGATAATTCAAGCGATGAACCAACTCGATGCACTTAAACAATTCACCACCGTGGTGGCCGATACGGGTGACTTCAAACAAATGAGCGCCTATCAACCAACTGACGCGACCACCAACCCGTCACTCATCCTCAAGGCAGTGCAAAAGCCGGATTACGCGCCGCTGCTGACCGACACTGTGGCCCGGTTCGGTGGCCGAGCACTCGACGAAATCATGGACCGCCTGCTGGTGCGTTTTGGCTGCGAAATTTTGTCCATCATCCCGGGGCGTGTGTCAACCGAGGTGGATGCCCGTCTCAGCTTTGACACCAGCGCCACAGTGGCCCGCGGCGAGCGCCTGATCGAGTTGTACCAGGCGCAAGGCATTCCCGTGGACCGCGTGCTGATCAAGGTCGCCGCCACTTGGGAGGGTATTCAAGCCGCCCAGAAACTGGAGCGCAAGGGCATCCACACCAACCTGACCCTGCTGTTTTCGTTTTGCCAGGCGGTGGCCTGCGGCCAGGCCAAGGTGCAACTGATTTCTCCGTTTGTCGGTCGTATTTACGACTGGTACAAGAAATCAGCCGGGGCAACCTGGGTGGAGGCCAACAGGACGGGAGCGAATGACCCGGGCGTCAGGTCCGTCACGCAGATCTACCATTACTACAAGAAATTTGGCATTGCCACGGAAGTGATGGGCGCGAGCTTTCGCAATGTTGGACAGATCACGGCACTTGCGGGTTGTGACCTGTTGACCATCAGTCCCGATTTGCTGGCCACGCTGGCTGCTGCGGACGCGCCACTGACGCGGGCACTGGATGTGGCCACAGCCCAACAGTCTGACATCGCGCATGTTCACTTTGACGAAATCGGCTTTCGCCTGGCGCTCAATGAAGACGCCATGGCAACCGAAAAACTGGCTGAGGGGATACGCGCGTTTTGCGCCGATGCCGTCAAGCTGGATCAATTCTTGCTGGCCGCTTGATAAGCTATGGGACAGGCCTTCAATGCTGTCCTCAACT
>CAZMXB010000263.1:0-2666 GCA_964569855.1 uncultured Rhodoferax sp. | reverse complement strand
CTGTCCTCAACTGATAAGGATGCTCGATGATCCGATGTGACCAAACCCCCGCCTGGGCCGCGCTTCAACAGGCCTTTGAAACCGACGCCAAAGACCTGGATGTGCGCCGCGCCTTTGAAGCCGACCCGCTGCGTTTTTCCAAATTCAGCCAGTCCGCGCCCCATGTCTTTGCCGATCTGTCCAAGAATCGCATCGATGCCGCAACCGAGTCGTTATTGCTGGACCTGGCGCGCCAATGTGGTGTGGCAGACCATCGAGACGCCATGTTTTCCGGTGAGCCCATCAACACCACCGAGCAGCGCGCGGTGATGCACTGGTTGTTGCGATATCCGGCTCCAGCCCTCGAATCCAATGCGCAAGGTGCTATCAAAACACTAGCGACTGAATTGGCGCAGGTGCACACTACGCTGGACGCCATGCTGGCCTATGCGCAGACGGTGCGCGATGACGACGCCATCACCGATGTTGTCAACATCGGCATCGGCGGCTCCGACCTGGGCCCGCAGATGGCGGTGTTGGCGCTGGACGCATTTGCGATTGCGGGCAAGCGGTTCCACTTTGTCTCCAATGTGGATGGCCATGAGTTGAACGCCGTGCTGCAGAAACTCAAGCCCGCGACCACCTTGTTTTTGATCGCCAGCAAGACCTTCACCACCATCGAGACCATGACCAATGCGCGCTCGGCCAAGGCCTGGTTTGCGGCGCAGGGGGGCACTGACACAGCGCGCCATTTTGCCGCCCTGACCACCAATGTGGAGGCATCGCGTGCCTTTGGCATCAGCACCACGTTTGGTTTCTGGGACTGGGTGGGTGGGCGCTATTCTGTTTGGTCGGCTATTGGCTTGCCACTGGCGATTGCCATAGGGCCGCAGGGTTTCCGGGAGTTTCTGGCCGGGGCGCACGCCATGGACGAGCATTTCCGCACAGCGCCTTTGGAGAGCAACCTGCCGGTGCGCCTGGGCCTGCTCGACGTCTGGTACCGCAATTTCCATGGCTTCACCAGCCGCAGCATCGCGCCCTACCACAGCGCCCTGAAACGCTGGCCTGCGTATTTGCAGCAGTTGGAAATGGAGAGCAACGGCAAACAGGTCGACGCCTCAGGCGCAGCGCTTCCCTATGGCACGTCGCCGGTCTTGTGGGGCGAACCGGGCACCAACGGCCAGCATGCCTACTTCCAGATGCTGCACCAGGGTACGGACGTGGTCCCGGTGGAGTTCGTCGCGGTCAGGACCGCCCGGCACCAGCTAGAGGGCCACCAAACCCTGTTGCTGGCCAATGTGCTGGCGCAGGCGCAGGCCCTGTTGGTGGGGAAATCGGATTCAGGGGGTCATCGCAATTTTCCCGGTAACCGGCCCAGCACCTTCCTGCTGCTGGACGAACTGACGCCCGAGAGCCTGGGTGCCTTGATTGCGTTGCAGGAGCACCGCGTGTTTGTCAGCGGTGCCATTTGGGGTATCAACAGCTTTGACCAGTGGGGCGTGGAATTGGGCAAAGTGCTGGCCAAAGACGTGGAGGCCCGCCTGCTCAGCGGCGACACAACCGGGCTGGACGGGTCCACTGCCGGATTGCTGGCGCGAATGCGTTGACGGCATGAACCTGGTTTTTGACTTTGGTGCCGTATTGTTCACCTGGAAGCCGCGTGAACTGGTGGCTGCCCACTTCCCGCAGCATGCAGTTGACGCCAACACGGCCGGGGCGTTGGCGCATGGTATTTTTGGGCACCCGGACTGGCACAGCTTTGACCGCGGCGCGCTGGGCATGGACACGGTGGTCGCCCGCACCGCCGAGCGCCTGGCGCTGGACCCGGTGGTGTTGGGGGTGTTGATGGCCAGCATCAGTGACCACCTCGCACCGATCGCCGCCACGCGGGACCTGTTGGCGCAATTGCACGGCCTGCGCCGCGAACAACCCGCGTTGCGCCTGTACTACCTGTCCAATATGCCGGTGCCCTACGCCCGCGGACTGGAGCAGCGCCACGCTTTCCTGCAGTGGTTTGATGGCGGCATCTTTTCCGGTGACGTGCTGCATATCAAACCAGATCCGGCGATCTACCAGTTGCTGCAAGACCGCTACGCGCTGGAGCCGGCGCAAACGGTCTTCATTGACGATCTGCAAGCCAACGTCAACGCCGCCAATGCCCAAGGCTGGCACGGCATCCTTTTCGAATCGCCGCAGCAACTGGAAGACCGGCTGGTGGCAATGGGTCTATACAAAAACAGGACCTAGCCCTCGCAGATATTGCTTGAGTAGCTATCGAATAAGCAGCAAATTGCAGAACCAAAAAAACCCGCCAGATTCGCACCTGGCGGGTTTTTTGTCTTTTGCCGTCGAGAGCAATAGCGCTCCTCGACGCAGCATGGTGATCTACAGCTAGGCGTTTGGGCGCAGACAGTAGCAGCGCTACGGCAAGCCCAAACAACGACGCTGTAGGTCGCCAGGCAAGGAGCAGATTTACATGCCCATGCCGCCCATGCCACCCATACCGCCCATGCCACCCATGTCGCCACCGCCCATGCCGCCGCCGGACTCAGACTTTGGAGACTCGGCCACCATGCACTCGGTGGTCAGCATCAGGGATGCCACGGATGCCGCGTTCTGCAAAGCAGTGCGCGTCACCTTGGTGGGGTCCAGGATACCCATTTCGATCATGTCGCCGTAGGTGTCGT
>CAZMXB010000262.1:5224-7238 GCA_964569855.1 uncultured Rhodoferax sp. | reverse complement strand
GGAGAAAAAGCTCAGAAAAAGAAGGATGAAGCTAAAAGTGTAAAGGCTGAAGAGAATAAGTATGTCGGAGCGGAAAAGAAAATTACTAAAATCTTTGATACACTTCGAGCAAAACTGATTGCTGATCTTCCGGAAGGAACAAAGAAAAGTGGTGTTGGAGCAAAAGAAGTACTGGACGCTGCTGAGAAAATAGTAAAGGCTGCACTGAAAGCGGGGGAAGCTATTGAATCGGCAGTAAAGAAAGGTTCTGATTATATTAAGGATAATTGGAAGAAAGAGTTTGGCGAGTTACCAGAAAGGGAACTTGCTGAAGCCTCGTTGTCTGATAAAAGCAAGACGGTTGTTTATAATAAAGGAGGCCTAATAACAGTTAATAAGTCTGATTTACATTTAAATAAAAATGGAGATCCTATGGTGTTTTATCATGGGTCAGGTAAAAAAGGAATAGAGGAATTAAGCCCTAGCAATGCCGAACAGTTTGGCGAAGGGGTTTATTTTGGGAGTGGGAAATCAGATGCTATTATGGATAGGGCTGATGGTGGTGAGTTGTTCGAAGTATATCTTCCTGAAAAATTATTGGGAGCAAAATCTTCTGATAAAAGGTCGTATTCTTCTTACATAAAAGAGTTTATGGATAAACTTGATTTAGATGCAGAAGACGTTCCTTTAAATAAAGTAAATGAACAAATAAAGAAAGATGGGTATAAAGGGATTATAGACAAAAATGATGAATACGGCGGATACGAGGCTATTGTTTTTGATGGCAAGGATGTGTTTTACAAAGAACTACCAAAGAAAGTAGATAAATATGCTGTTGCTGAAAAGAGCGTTATAAATACATTTGCAAAACTTAGAGAAAAGCTAATTCCAAAACTTCCCGAAGGCACTCAGAAAATGGGCGTAGGTCTGGAAGACCTGCTTAATGCAGCAGAGAAAGTGATCATCGGCGCAATCCGGGCAGGAGAGAAGATTGATGTAGCGATCAGCAAAGGACTTGATCACTTAAAAGAAAAGTGGGATGATTCCTTTGGTGAATTCCCAGAGAAAGAACTGCGTGATATTTTAAAGGAAAACGGAGAAATTCAGTTGTCTCACGAAAAAATAGATGCTTTAAGAGAAAAACATGGACTGGAAGAAAGAGAGATCAATGATCCGGTTTCTGTTGAAAAGACTCGTGCTGAAGCACAAAAGATAATTAAAAAAGGTTTTGATGTTATAAAGCTATCTAATGATGTTTTAAAAAAGGAAAGAACAATCACTCCGGTAGAACGTGCGATACTTGCAGAGCGTGTGGCTATTTTGAATAAAGAACTTTTGGAAGGTGATACCGCTTCTCCTGAGTATGCAAAGAAAATGGAAGAACTTAATACAATATCTAAAGCGGCTGCTATTGCCAATTCTGCTGCGGGTTCTTCTTTAGGGTCGATTTCACATTTAAAAGTAGTGCCGGATGATTCTCTTGCCGGTTATTTTCAGGAACAGCGAAGGGTCAATAAAGAAGGTGCACTTACTGAAAAGCAGACTGCTACCAACAAGAAGGAATTTGAAGAAATTACTAAGGTAAAGGATGCTTACGAGAAACGGATTGCCAAACTTTTAGAAGATAACAACCGGTTAAAAGCCGAAAAGCAACTTGAAAAACTTGCTAAGAAAACTTCCAAGCGAATAGCCAAAGAAAAGCTGGATGAGGATTTTGATCTACTTGCAAAAGAATTCTCTTCCATTGCAAAGAACACACTGAATGCCGGTATCAATCCGGAACTGATTCCGGTTGTCTTAAAAATGGTGAAAAACCGTGTAGAGAAAGGTGTGATCACACTCTCAGAAGTAGTGGATGCAGTGCATGAGAAAGTAGGCGAATTCGGTATTTCCAAAGAGGATATCATTGCTGCCATTGCCGGAAAGCATGGTCCGGAAAGAACGCGGTCAGATGCAGCCAAGAATTTATATGAGTTAAAGCAGGAAGCCAAGTTAGTACAGAAGCTAACAGATCTTCAGAATGGGAAGGAGCCAA
>CAZMXB010000262.1:0-5214 GCA_964569855.1 uncultured Rhodoferax sp. | reverse complement strand
GAAGAACTACGCAAACAGATCAAAGAACATGATTTGACTAAAACGGCGGAATACAAAAAGAGACTCGATGCTCAGATTGCAGAAGTGGAAAGAGAGCTTGCTACCGGTGATTTTGCAGTAGAAGAAAAGAAAGAGCCGTTAAAACTTGATAAAGAGACACTGGAACTTCAGGACAAGTACATGCAATTAAGTATGGAACGGGAAGCTCGTCTTTTGAGAGAAGAATATGCTCAGAGGTCAATGGGAGAGAAGGCCGCCGATATTGGTATGTCGATCATGAATGCTCCGATGACATTAATGAGTAGCGGTGACTTGTCAGCAGTGTTACGTCAGGGATTGGTTGCTTCTACTTCACATCCGATACTTGCAGCAAGAGCAAGTAAGCGCATGCTGAAATTCTTTAAATCGCAGAAAGATTTTGACCGTTGGCATTTTGAAACAAAGAATGATCCCCGTTACCTGCAAGTAAAAGAAGCCGGACTTGCTATTGTGGATCCGCATGATCCAAAACTTGCAGCCAGAGAAGAGGCTTTTATGGGAAATATCGTAGAGAAAATTCCTTTATATGGTAGTGGTATCCGGCTTGCAAAGATTAAAGATGGCAAACTTGTTCGTACAGAAGGAGAATACGGTGGATTGGTGAAAGCCAGTGAGCGTGCGTATGTGGGGTTCCTTAATAAAATGCGCTGGGATGTATACAATCAGTTTGCTGAACGATTACAAGCAAATGGAATTACCTATGAAAACAATCCGACACTGTATAAAAAACTGGCTTCTTATGTCAACGATTCTACCGGTAGAGGAAATGTAAGTAAAGGAATTGAGCGTCTTGCTCCGGCATTGAACGCTGCTTTCTTCTCTCCTCGTCTATGGGCATCCCGACTGAAACTTTTATCAAATTGGGCAAATCCATGGTGGTATAAGAATGTTCCCAAAGAAGTCCGCAGATTCTATTGGGAAGATATGGGTAAATTTACGGCAACAGTAGCAACGGCTTATTTCCTTTCAAAAATGAATGGTCAGCAGGTGGAAACGGATATTCGGTCTTCAGACTTTTTAAAGATTCGTGATGGAAAGAAGCGTTATGATATTTTGGGAGGTTTTCAACAGCCAATCAGAACACTTGGTCAATATGCAACAGGACAGAAAAAAGATATCGATTCAGGGGAAATTACAGAATTGACCGATTCGGACAAGTCACTTCCAAATCGATTGCTAGAACAAAAACGTTTGGCGGTATTATTACAGCACATTAGAGGAAAACTTTCTCCAGTGCCGGCGGCATTTACCGATTTTGGTATGGGACGGATGATGGATTATTCAGAACCTACGGTAGAGAAAGAAATTATGCGTATGATTGTTCCTCTTGCATGGCAGGATATAACATCTGCTTATGGTGAAGAAGGTGCTAAAGCATTTTTAACTACCGGTGTTCCTACGGTGTTGGGTATTAGTGCAAGTACTTATAAGGACAGACCGAAAGAGGAAACAGAGAAAAAGCCGAAACCTGTAAAGAAGAAGAAAAGAAGGTCTACTTTTCAGTAAAAATCAAGCGACAAAATTTGTAAAGGGTTGTAATTTCAAAAGTCTTTGAATATACATTTGTTCAAATGGCATTAGAAACGAGCTTCCAAATAGTAGAATCACCTGAGTCAGATGCGATCTGGGTCTATGATACTACCGGATTTTATCACTCTACCAATAATCCTACGGGATGGGGAGGCGTAAATCCTTCCATAGCAGATGTAAGTACTTGCAGTATTGTAGTTACGCTGCCTGATCCTGCCACTCGTCAGGTGTCTACCGATCCGGCACTTCGGTTTACACTAACAGGTTCTCCGCTTCCAAATCTTATTGGCAACAAGCGAATTATACCAAATACCTCTCTTGGAATTGATGCGGATATTGATCTGATCGATGGGAACTATCAATTTGATATCACCATTACCGGTGTCTTTAACGCAGTGGCTTTTACTCAGACTTTTTCTACCGTACAGTGCTTTTATGGTCAGCTGAGATGCTGTTCTGAAAAAGCAACCGTCAATGCGGATATGAGTGATGTGAATTGTGCTCCGTGTCGTGAAAAGTTCTATAAGATCATGCTGATCAATTTGGGACTTGAAGGAGTGATTGCCAATAATGAATGTGGAAAGCCAAATAAAGCCCTTGAAATATTAAAAACAGCAACAGGACTCTGCGAAGATTGCGGATGTGCAGGTTGTAACTAAAAACGAAATAAGAAATGTGTGCAACAGGAACATGCGATGATTGCCTTCGGAATGTAACGGTGTTAACAGGGCTGCCCGGTCGAAATGGTATCGATGGAAATCGGATCCAGATCGGAACAGGTGCTCCAGATCCCGCTAACTTCAGCGATGACGATTACTATATAGATAGAAATGCTCCACTGAACTTTTATCATAAAGAAGCGGGGGTGTGGGTATTGATTGGTCGCTTGCAGGGATTGGATGGAAATGGATTTTTATATTCAGAAAGTACATTGGTTACTTCTTCTCAGCTTTTAAATTCCATGGCCACTCCACCAATTATTACACAAGCACCTCCTGCCGGATATGCGATCATTCCAATATCTATCACAGGATCGCTTCATTACAATTCCATTCCTTATCAGGCATCACAAGGACTTTCTGTGCGGTATAATGATAATGCGAATACATTCCTGGCTAACTGGAGTGCTGCTTTTATTCAGTCCAATACAAGCGGAATTGCCATGGCGGGTATTTCACCACCTCCATTTGCTATTCCTGGTGTAGCATTGAATATAAAACCTTCTATCGCCGGAGTGATCACAACAGGTAATTCAGATTTACTTGTACGAGTAATTTACTACATAACACCTCTTTAATCTGTGGGAAAAGCACCGGATAAGATACAGTTAATTGCAATGTATGGGTCCAAAGCCTTTACATCAGCATCTACCAATACGTTCAGTTCCAATTATATTGGAAATTCAGCGGCGGAGGATCAGCGCATTGCGTTGTGGAAAGCCCGTGGTAACAATTTGGTGTATCTTACCAATACCAATTTTATTTCTACGGGTGGTTTTATGGGTAGTACTTATACTACTGCCGGAAAAGCCAAACTGAAGGCTTTCATCAAGAAATGTTATGATCAGGGAATCACTATTGGTGTGGTGGGTGGAATTGCTTATTCTACCGGCCCTGCTTATGGGGATGCAGCCTACAATCCCGGACCTGCCCAGCGGGTAGTGAACTACAATGCGGGAGTAGCATTTGATGAAAAGATTCAAAACTTTTTAATAGAAGAAGAATACTGGAGAGAGATTGCCGGAAATATGACGTTTGCTCAGTTTAAAACTGCGTGTCAGGCAACGTATAATATCCTTCATCCTGCAGGAGTCTCTAATGACGTTTATTACGTAAGGAATGCTCCGGGAGAAGCAGCACAACTTGCTCCTTATATCGACATCTGGTGGATGACCATGTACTTGTCTGCTGCCAGTGGAGATAATCAGATCAGATATGACAAGATCCGTCCATGGATACAGGAATTAGCAGCAACATTACCTGCTACTCCGATTAAAGTCGGTGGACTGATTTCTTTAGAAAGTTATTCTTATAACAAAACAGGGGGAAATGATTCGGCTTCCAACTTTGTCGGTTATCAGGCGGAAGGTCGTAGAATCGGTGCTCCTTTTGTTAATCCGCAGCCAATTGTCACTTCTGCCAAAAACTATAATCAGTTAGCCGACAAGATCACTCACAACGGTACCGTGGGTCTTCCTCCTATTGATTTCAATTCAGAGCCGGCATCGATCACCAATTATATCAATTGGATGGGGATACAGGTATTTGATGATGACCTTAACCCTAATTTACCTCGGATCTTAGATGCCAATACCAATCAGGTGTTTGCTTTTGGTGACGGTTCTCCGCAGGATGCAGCAGAATTTACAATAGCCCAGCAGGTAGCGGGACTTGTGCCTCAGAATGCAGCACGTTTCCTTTATTTGGGAGATGTGTATAATACCGGAACACAGGCTGAATTTATCCAGAATACTTTTTCTTTTGATAAATTATACGGAACACAGAGTTCTCACAACTTACTGATCTTAACTTCTGCTACTCCAGGACAACGGGAATGGGCAAACCGATCGGTAGGTTATGATCCATATTGGAATGGTTCACTTGCCGGCGTAGGTTCTGTTCAGCCGAATTGGGATGGAGACCGGACAATCACCAATCCTCATTATTACTCTTTCTATCTTCCTGCTGACGATGGCACACTATGGAAATTTATCTCTATCAATACGATGGAAGATGGTTTTCCAAATGGTGGTGTGACTTTAGGAAGTACCATGTATAACTGGCTGGTGAATGAATTAAATGATTCAACAGTCGGAAGACGTAAAATTGTTTTCTGTCATCATCCACGATTCTCCTCTGACGGTACCTATGGCGATAATGCCAATATGCAACCGGTATGGGATGCGATGCAGAATAAGGCGATGATCCTTCTTTCTGGTCGGGTACACAACTATCAGCGCATGAACATGCGTGATGCTGCCGGTAATGTGGTAGTGGGAGGTGGAGTGTATCAGGTGATCTCAGGAACAGGAGGAACAGCCACTTTTGGATTTGCCGCAAGTTATTTAGCCGGAGCGATCGGATACAGAGCCACTAACAATGGAGCTACACGCTTAACATTATACAATGATCGTGTGGATGTCTGCTTTGTCAGAAATGACGGAGTGGTACTTGATTGTGCTTCCCTTCCGGTAGCTACTACTATTCCTCCGATTGTGAATGCGGGACCTGATCAATCGATCACTCTTCCCGGTGTAGCGACCATGGCAGGAACAGCCACAGATACCAACACGCCTTCTCTTACTTTAACAAATATCTGGACAAAGACTTCCGGACCAGGCACAGTAGTATTTGCCAATCAAAACTCACTGACTACTACGGTAAGTTTCTCGGCTCCGGGAACGTATGTTCTGCGTCTGACTTCCAATAACGGAGTCAATTCATCTTTTGATGAAATGACCGTTACAGTAAGTTCAGGAGCAGCAACCAAACTGGTGATCGTACAAAGTAATCCGGTGGGAATAACCATTGTTACCAGTATCACTGATATCAATGGCAACGGTACGGGAATGACCAATTTCTCACGTACTTATTTAGATGTTTCCACTCCTACATTAACGGCACCATCTATTTTTGGAAGTTATGT
>CAZMXB010000261.1:0-7289 GCA_964569855.1 uncultured Rhodoferax sp. | reverse complement strand
CCAGCAAACCGCTATAGTTATCCACAGTTGGCATTCAAGCTGCCAGCTTTAGCCCCTGGTCAGAATTCAATTGGCACAGGTGGCCAGTATTCGATTGGCGCCGACACACAAGCTGCAGATTGTCCAAATATGCACGCAGCTTGGCGCGTCCATTGCTGGAGTGGCTCTGCTACGCAACCGCTCAATTGTTGTTGCGGAAATGGGAACAGGTGGTTTGGTATCCTGAGCGGCACCTCAAATGAGCGTAGCGTGATGGGGTGGCACCAACATCAGGGGGAATCAATGAAATCATTTTCAAGGTTGGCGCTTGTGGCAGTCATGGGCATGGCCGTAATCAGTGTTGAAGCAACGCCGGGTGGCGTCGACAGATATGGTTGCCATGAGTCACGCTCCGACGGCTACCACTGTCATAAGATGAAGCTGTCGAAGATCAAAGAAAGGTACGACGACGAGAACTCGCAACAGAGTGCATATTCCAGTCAAACCAGCCACCCATTCCAATTGAAACCCAGCCACTGTTCCGATCCAAACCCTACCAGCGACCGCGATTGGACTGCGCTCATGGTCGTCTCTTACAGGTCAAGCGGTTAACGGTTTCGCTCCATCGCGGTTGCTAAAAGTGTAGATTTACCGTTGAAGTTAGGCTGCATGATGCAACGCTGATGCGTGGCTACCTTTGGAGCCGCATCGCTTTGGCCTGGTCAAGTTCATTCCGCGAATAGTCGATTTCCGGCTCCGCATACCACTTAACAAAATCTACCATCGGTACGTTCTCCTTGATCAGCTTTGCAATGCCTTGTTTGGACAATCGGATCGCATTGAGTTGAACCACGCTGTTTTCTACTCGGGTGAACGAGAAATTTTCGCTGTCTTGGTCTAGCGAAACAATCAGGTCATACAAGTAGAGTTGTTTGCTCTCAAAGACGTGTTTTGCGATGCTCGCTGGAAGCTCGTGTTCCTCCATATACATCTCAAAGAGTGGGCGGAACTTTGCATATCTCTCGTTTAGATCAGATAGCGCAGCGATCTGAGTCGGAATAAAGTTTCGCAGTCCCTCCTTGTGTTTCTCAACTTGGTTCGGAGAGGCTGCGTCTCTTTCCATGTTGAAGAAGTACCAGCGAATTTGGTCGGCATTCTTCTCCACTCGCTCCAGATCAATAAGAATGGAAATTAAATCCCTCGCCAGACTGTTTTGGTCGACTTTCTTCCGGTGATCGCTTCTCTTTAGCGTCAGGTCAATAATCTGAATTAACGCTGTCAGAAATTCGGCAAGCATTTTTGGTCTTTCTTGTTGCGGTTAGTGCTGGCGGCGTGGTAGCGCTGCAGCCTAACGTTTGAATTAGGCTGCAATTTCGGATGCGGATATAAACTGCAGCTCAATGTCCGCGGGACAACGCTCAATTCGTCTGCGCCAGACACTTTCAATCTTAGGCAGTTCCTCTTTGTCAAAGCGGAACACGACTAGCAGCACAAGCTTGAATCTGCCTTTGAAGAACTTGTCAGCGACAACTGCGCTGTAGAGGACACGATCAAGTGTAGCCATGCTTGGGGTGGGAGCACGCAGGAGTTTCACCTCCGCAAAGGTGTGCTTGTCTGTGCTTTTCAGCAATGCGTCGAAGTTGACACCAGTGTCTTGAATGGCTACTTCGCGGGCCTTGGCAGGACCATACTGCTTCTCAAGATATGCCAGTGCCGCAGCTTCAGTGTTTCTTATGTCGTCGTAAAGGCGGGAGAGACTGGGGGCCATCGCGTCCGTGGTAAACGCACGTGTCTTCACCTGCGAAGGCTGTGTCTCCGACGCAGGCGGAATGGCAACTTGCGGTCGTTGATCTGGCAATGCCTCCGCAACCTCCAGTTCGAGCTTTTCTTGACGCTCTTGAGGAGACAACGTTCTCAGGAATGACTGATCATCCTTGTAATCACCTGGCGCATATAACTTTCCGTGATGCTTGGACACCAACCGATAGAACACCCCGAGCACGACAACAGGAAAAAGAACGATGAAGATGATTAGGGGATACCTTTCCTGTTCGGAAAGTGAGGAGACGGTCGCTCCAAGCAACAGGTTGGCAAAGGCATAAATCAGCGAGATGAAGAGAGCAACTATTCCTATCGGATTGCGGACCAAATCTTTCATACTGCCCTTTGTGGGAAACGAGGGTTCCATTGCTGCCTAACTTTGGCGATGATTGACGGACAACACGTGCACGCCTTCCGTGGCTCATTTCTCCAGAACTATAGCCCACTGGACCACGCAACTGAATGTTAGCTCCCGCCGCAATGGCGAATTACACCACGCTCCTTTGCTGACGTTCATAGTGCTAATTTCAGCAAAATCTTTTCGACTCCACATGCTGACGCCAGTGACCTACTTTCATTGGTACAGGTGGCAGGGGTTGCGATTGGAACGCTGGCCTGGTTTGCACTGGAACAGTGGCTGGGTTTGGGTTGGAATCGGTGGCCGGTTTCAGTGGAATACGCGACAGAGGTCGAAGCGGCTACAAGCTCAGTGCAGCGGGTTGCCGAATGCCGGGATTTGTTTTGGCTACTCTGATGGACAACCGGTGAAATACAACTGAGCGGGTCGCCATTGGCGGTATGGACTTGAACAGGAATGGAGCAATTCCTATGAAGCCGTTGAATGGCCGGACACCTTTTCTGGAATCCGGGAAGCGATTCGAGCTGCCTTCGGGCGAGACGTTCGACCAGTTGCGGCAACCAACCCAGCATTTGACCAGTTCAACGGCTTCTACATCCCCAGTCAGCCCGACTTCGTCTTTGTCGACTTCTCCAGACGCGAAGTCTGGCGCAGAATCAAACGACGGCGGCAATGGCTGACTGATTTGCACGATTCATCGGTGCCCATGCCTATATTCCCATAGTGGCATTGGGTCAGCATCCCGCCATAGTCCCAGCTTCGCCGCTCTGGCCTCGATCTCAGCCGCTGCATAGCTCTGTTGGTCAGTGGGTGACTGCTCCCGCTGATACTGCTTGTAGTGCCATGCCAGACCGCGCTTGACCTGCACCAGGTTGCAATCTAGACCGGCCAGCAGCACCTTGCCGACCTTGCTCCCGTACTTGTCAACCTTGACCCACTCGACCGCCACAGACTGCCCTGCTACCTGCTCAATTAGGCTTTGCTTGGCGACATTGCCGAATGCTTGCCGCTTTTCTGGCGCAGCGGCTTCCGTAAATTGGAAATTTGTCGTGGAACGCCTGTTACGGCTGGATGCCCCAGCTCAATTTCAAAAAATATAGGGTTTATACCTATTGTTGCAGTGTCTTTTTGATGTCTAATTGAGTCTGCTTGGGGGTGACCCCGGCTGTACACCGGAACATGTCCGGGGTGAGTCTGAAAATTAAACGCAGAGGCTAATTGTGTTGCACCCCTGAAGGAGGTTGCCCGAGCCCGATGAAATAAAAAATTGCAAATGGCAGAACCACGCCATTTTTTGTTTCTCCAGCGATCAATTTTTAACATTCACCCGGGAGGTTTCCATGAGCAAGTTCAGCGTAAAGGTAGGCCAAGAATTCGACGTCAGAGAGACTTTGGAAAATGGCGCTTCTGTGACCAACACTCAGGTGGTCATTCAAATTGGCGTCCAGCAGCACCCCGAGAAAAAAGAGAGCAAGAAGCCGAGCCTCTTGATGATTGCCCTTGCGTCTATGTGCCTTCTTGTTTTTGCCTCGATCGCATCTGCTACGACGTTCGGTTATTTCACAGACGATTTTTCTCTTCTGGAAACTATCACCAAATCTATGCATGACATAGCGGTAGATATTGCTAAAGGCTTATTGAAAAAATGAATACATCTCAAAATGATCACTCCTTCACGCGGGTTCAGTTTGAACTTCCAGAAAAGTCTATGTCTAGGCTCAAAGACCTGAAGACTAAGACGGAAGCCGTGTCGTATGCTGAAGTAGTTAAAAATGCTCTTCGCCTCTATGAGGCCGTAATCGCAGAGGCAGAAGCAGGAAGCAAGTTCATGATCCGCGAAGCAACTGGATCGCTCAAGGAATATGTTATTTTTTAGCTTGGCGTAGCACCAACTCCCGCGCCTGCCTACATTCTGCATTGACCAGCTTGGTCAGCTCCCGCAGTTGCGCTCGGTGACCGCCCGGCCAGGCATTCCTGCTAACCCGCTCCTCGCCTACAGGCGACCTCGTCGCCTGGCCATGCTGTAACGCCTTCAGCAGAAACCCCCTTGAACTGTTGATCATAAGGCTGCAAACCCGCACACCGGCGGTCCAGAATCTCCCGCATCAGCAGCGTCATGGGCAGGGATTGGTGCTTCCCGTTCTTGGTCATAATGCTCAATGCGCCGCCATAGAGGTCAATCTTCTTGCGGGTCAGCTCCCTACATTCATTGCTTCGCAAGCCCGTGAAATGCATAAAAGCAGCAAGTGACCACCCTCACTGCAGGGTGAGCAAGAAAATCGACTCCATTCACTCCGACTCAGGTGAATCACATCCTGAGTGACCGCCTCATTTGCGCAAAGTGTCTTGACAGCGCCGATAAACACCGTCATCGAACCTTGTACCCTAAACCACGGACCCACTTGCATCGAAGGCCTTGACGCCAGATTTTTCCAGATTCTGGCAGTCTTCCTTATAGGTGCTACCGGGAAGCGGACCGGTGAGGCAATTAAGCGTTGGCTGGTGGCGAAAGAACAGTGACAGCCGAACAACTCTTCATCTCAAAGTGCGCCTGGCGATGATGATTAGCGCAAAGGACAGTCACGTCCTGTAATGTGGTTCGCCGCGTGCCTTCGCTCACCGGGTTTAGATGGTGTACGTCCAGCAAGTGTGTTTGGTTAACTTCACACCCGGGATGCCGACACTTGGTGCCGTAGTGATTGAGCGCAGCCTTGCGCAGGGCCGGATCGCGTTCGGCCTTCGATAGCTCTAACTGCTCCCGCTGACCTTCCTCAAAGACCATTCTTTCCGACCACTTATGTGAAAAACGCTCGGGAACAAAGCCGCCCAGATTTGAGACCCGGGCATCAAGCAAAACTACGGTGCAAACTGCGTCTGGTGTTCTTAGCCCACGGCCAATGGCCTGTCGCAGTCGGCGACTGGCAGTGACCTTGGCGTCCAAGTAGGACGTTACCGCCTGACCGTCAACGACAACAGGTGCGCCATACGGGACGCGGGGAATGATTACGGTTCTCCACCGGGTTGGCGTATCCAGACCTGCCCATGCACCTGCTCTAATAAGCAAGTCCTTTTGGTCGCCCACAGCCGCTTGTAGGCGCACGGTCAAATCATGACTTGGGGTCACTACCAGTGTCGGGCGATGGGCGGCTTTGATGCATTGTGTGGTCGCAGAAAACCACTCATCCGTTTCCACTTCATACCCATGCACGACGAAGTCTAGTTCGCCATGGTGTTCAGGTTCAATGCTGGTTGAAAGGCTGCTGATGGAGTCCAGCCCGATCGCATGTTTGAAATTGTCAAACTTGCCAGCGTGAGACAGTGTTGCCGAAATGAAAACGGTGCTTACCCTGTTGCTGACTTTCTTGAGAAGGCGCCCGGGTAAGCGATGGTGGAGCCGGGCGTTGCCGTTGTCATCGATACCCACTGACGCATAGCCTACCGGCTCTGCCAGTATTTCCAACATCACCCGTGCGGCGGCCTTTTGTTCGGCTTCAATCAAATGCGACCGAGTTGTGCTGATGCGCTCCAACCCAACCTGTAGTTCTTGGCCTTGCAAAAGTGCGGCATCAATTACGAAGTCACTTTGCAGCGCGGTCATGTCCGGCAACTGGTCTGCTTCGTCGAACAATAGGACATCGCGCTCGGTGGCACCGTTGTATTCACCCTTCAGGCGTTGGTCGATGATCACGCTGGCGGCGGTGCAGAGCATGACGCGGGATTCGCGGGCATCCTGCCGCTGTGCTTGGTACCCTGCTCGCGTTTCAAACATCCGTGCAGGTCTGAAAACTGTCACACCAAGCCCGACGGCAGATAGGTCCGTGCTGGCAAGCAACTGATCAATCAACTGATGGGTTGGTAGCACCAGGGCGATTGTTCGTTTGGTAGATGCCAGCGCGGCCAAATATGCGCGGGTCTTTCCAAGGCCCACACCGCCTTCAAGCAGAAGTGGGGCATCAGGGTGCCGAAGGTGTTTGATCAGCACGCTATTGAAGTGCTGCTGCTCCGACGAACGAAACATCAATGAGCTCCCAAGGACCAAACCGCGAGCCCAAGATGGGGCGTGACGATTGGACGATCACAAATTTCAGGCCGAACCGGTAATCAATAACCACCAGCTCTGGCGGTGGCTTGAGTTGGCAACGTGTTATCGCGATGGTAGACGTAGTTCCAGTAACCACCCATTCACAGGGTGGCTTGAGCAGGCGTCGCGTGTGTAATTTCAGTCTCGACGTTCCAGTAACCACCTATCCTCAGGGTAGCTTGAGCGGGCACGATCTGCACCACCGGCGTAATCACGTCCCAGTAACCATCCCTTCGCAGGGTGGCTTGAGCCTCGGCATCGGTCAGCGTCATCTTGTGCTTGTTCCAGTAGCCACCCATTCTCAGGGTGGCTTGAGTCCGCATTGCCCCCGAGACTATCACCGTGAAGTTCCAGTAACCACCCACTCACGAGGTGGCTTGAACGGTTGGATTTGCGGCGCAACGACTATTGAGGTTCCAGTAACCACCCACACATAGGGTGGCTTGAGATACAGCCATCCGCCGGTCGTGGTGACAACGTTCCAGTAACCACCCATTCACAAGGTAGCTTGAGCTGCAGCGGCGAATCAGAACAGCTACAACCTGTTCCAGTAACCACCCGTTCACAAGGTGGCTTGAGCAGCGGCGGCCAACCAAAACTCGTACAACCTGTTCCAGTAACCACCCATCCTCAGGGTGGCTTGACCAAAACTTCCGAATGGCGTCATACTGGCGCTGTTCCAGTAACCACCCATGCTGAGGGTGGCTTGATCCACGGTCTGAAAATTCGGCTCGTCGGTCTTATTCCAGTAACCACCCATGTTGAGGGTGGCTTGATCCACCCATCCGAAGCAGTGTTTGAACTCCTCGTTCCAGTAACCACCCATGCTGAGGGTGGCTTGATCGCCTTCAACATTCACTTCGTCACCGAAACAGTTCTAGTAACCACCCATGCTGAGGGTGGCTTGATCCATAAAGTCACACACCAGATCAAAAGGTATGTTCTAGTAACCACCCATGCTGAGGGTGGCTTGATCCTTGTCGCTGTGGTAATTGAAAATGCGACAGTTCTAGTAACCACCCATGCTGAGGGTGGCTTGATCCCTTTCCG
>CAZMXB010000260.1:0-7292 GCA_964569855.1 uncultured Rhodoferax sp. | reverse complement strand
GGCGCTGTTGAGCATTTCATAAAACATGCTGTTGACCACCAGCGGCAAACCCTGCCCGCCAAACTCGGGGTCGCAGCCCAAGGCCGCCCAACCACCTTCGATGTAGGTCTTGTAAGCCTCCTTGAAACCCTTGGGCGTCGTGACCGCATGGGTCGTCTGGTCGATCGTGCAACCTTCTGCGTCGCCGGAGACATTGAGCGGAAAAATCACCTCGGAGGCGAACTTGCCGCCTTCCTCCAGCACCGCATTGATCGTGTCGGCGTCGATTTCGGCGTGTTTCGGGATTTGTTTGAAATCGTCCACCACCTTGAGCACTTCGTGCATCACAAACTGCATGTCGCGCAGGGGCGGGTTGTAGGTAGGCATGGTGAAAACTCCTTGTGGAACGGTAAATCAGAAAAATCAGGATTTGGAAGGCGCGCCGTAACGCGCCAGAATGTTGTCGAAACCTTTGTTGGCACGTGCTATGGAACCGGGCTTTTTCAGGAAGCGTGCCTCGTAATGCAGGGCCAGAATCAGTCCATGGATCTCGAACGCCATTTGCTCTTCGTCGGCATCGGCGCGCAAGTCGCCGCAGGACTTTGCCAGCACAATGGCACGGTTCATCGCGCCCAGCCAGGTTTCCACCGAAGTCGCCAACGCATCACGCACCGGACCCGGGCGATCATCAAACTCGACAGCGCCGCTGATAAAGATGCAACCGGACTGGATTTCGATGGCGACCCGCTTCATCCAGTTGGCAAACAGCGCCTTGACGCGTGGCAGGCCACGCGACTCCGACAAGGCAGCATAGAAAACGTCCTGTTCGAACTGGGCGAAGTACTGGTGGATCACTGAGATTTGCAACTCTTCGCGGGAACCAAAGTGGGCAAACACCCCCGACTTGCTCATGCTGGTGGCTTCTGCCAGGGCCCCAATGCTCAGGCCTTCCAGGCCGATCTGGGTCGCCAACCCCAGGGCCGCGTCCACAATCGCCATTTTGGTTTGCTGGCCTTTTTGCAAGGCGCGGCCGGCAACGGATTTCCCGCCAACAGCGGCACGCCCGGTTGCGGGGCGGGCTTTTCGAGTCAACTTGGTGGAAAGGGACGCGATGGACATGGATTGGGGGCACCAAAAAATAGTACGATCGTGCTATTTTGCAGCATTTCCGTGCTGCACCCCCAAAGATTTCAGCTTCTAGAGCAAGTTTTCTAACCGGGGGGCGGGTTTACCCGAGCAACAGGTGCAAACCCGCGTCCAGGTGTTCCGACGGCAGGCGTTTGTAGCCCGAGCGCACAAAGCGCTGCAGGCGCCCGCCGACCAAGGCAATCAGCACGGACGCCCGCATCTGGGCATCGGCCGTGGGTGTAGCCGATGCGCTGGCACGCGCACCGTCGCGCAGGCATTGCCTGAGCGTGGCTTCGATCTTGTCAAACAACTGGTTCATGCGTTGTTGCAGGCGATCGTTCTCGAAAACCAAAGCATCACCCACCATGACACGGGCCATACCTGGATTTTTCTCTGCAAACTGCACCAGCATCGAGACGATGCTGGCGGCCTGGCGCTCACCCGCATCCTGCGACAGTTCTGACGCAGTGGGTTGTCGTGCCAGGATCTGGTTGATCAGCGAGAACACGGACTGCTCAATGAACTCGATCAGCCCCTCAAACATCTGCGCCTTGCTGGCGAAGTGGCGGTACAGGGCGGCCTCGCTGACGTCCAGCCGCGCCGCCAGTGCCGCCGTGGTGATACGTTCCCCAAGCGGTTGCTCCAACATGCCGGCCAAGGCGTGGAGTATTTGAATCCTCCGCTCACCCGGTTTGGGGCGTTTGCGAACCATGACCAAGCCCGCAGGCGCTTCCTGCGCCAGTGGCTCAGTTCCAGAAGGCCCGGTGGAGAGGTTGGATTCGTCTGGCATGGTGCGCAAAGCGATGGTGATGAAAGATTCTCGCACAGCACTTGCAAGGGTTTTTGCCTAGGTAAAGGGCGATCCTGCCTACACATCGCCACGATTCAGGACTATGCTTGCAGTGAACACCACGGAGGTTTCCCATGCGCCCGTTGATTCCGACAATATGGCTTGCTGGCGTCCGTTTCTTCCTGGCCATCGGCGTATGGCTGGCCTGCACGGTTTGCGCCAGCGCAACGACTTTCAGTATTGCCGACGCCCAGGGCTCCGGCAGCGAGCGCAGCCTCACGCTGCAAACCCTGCTGCAACCGGCGAGTGAAGACCTGGGCAAGTCGATCCGTATTTTTGCCATCGCACTGGTGCCTTCGGATCAAGGTGGCAAACTCTATGCAAGGTCTGCTGCTGGATGGCAGGCCGTGACTGCCAATACCGCCCCCAGCGCCATCGGCCCGGTACTGGCCGAGAGCAGCCACGCGGTGGGACTGGCGCAAGGCGACGACGCAACCGGCCTGGCGGGAACCACCATGTATGTGGGATACGGGGTGGACAGCAGCGGGAGCGAATCCGCGTTGGCGGACATGTTGCGCAATGGCCGTTACCGCCTGGTCTACACCTTCGCCAGCGGACCCGCCGTGACCGAGTGGAGCCTGCAACCCGCCACCGAGCAAGGACTGAAGGCCTATTTTCTGGAAGCACTGGGCCCGGCCGGGAAAAGCTATCTGGATACGCCCTGGGCCACTGACGGCATTTTTACGGCCACACCTACCACCGGCGCGGTGACCACATCTGGCGCTCCCGTTTCCGTATCCGGCACCACCTTGCAGGAGGCCGGTGTGGACGAGGCCGACCGGGTCAAGACCGACGGTGAGGTCGTCTTCAGCCTGGCGCAAAACAGCGTCAAAGGCGTGAACCCCGGTGTATTGCAACGCCAGCGACTGGCCGCCAATGCGCCAGATGCAGCACTGGTGCCGGTCGACAGTGTGAAACTCGCGTTCTCGCCGGACGTAGTGGGTACCGGCCTGTATCTGGACAGCACGCGCCAGCAGGTTGCCGTTTTGGGTGAATCGGCCTCGCGCTGGGGCATTTATGACGGCTGGTTTGCGCCGCAGGCCTGGACCCAGGGCGCCACCGAAGTGGCCCTGATCGACACCTCCAGCACATCTGCCATGCAAACCCGGCGCACCCTGCGCATCAATGCCACACTGATCGGCTCGCGCCGCCTGGGACCCACGCTGTACCTGGTGCTGCGCAGTTATGCCCAGCTACCCGGCCTGGACCCCTGGTGGCCCAGCGAAAAGTTCGGCGCCAATCAGACCCTGCTGGACCGCATGACTGTGTCTGCGGTGTTGCCCACCCTCTCCATCAACGGCGGGGCCACCCAACCTCTGGTTGACGCCACGGCCTGTCTGACCCAGCCGCACAACGCGTTCAAGAGTGCCGACATCATTACCCTGGTGGCAATTGATCTGGCGGCCGGCACCCACCGCCACGCCGCCCGTTGTTTCACGGGTGGCACAGAAGCTTTTTACATGTCTGACCAAAGCCTGTACCTGGCAACAACCCGCAGCGTCTACACCTACAACGGCGCGTTCCCGGTCTACTCCGGCCAGTCAAGCACCGACCTGCACAAGTTTGCGCTCAATGGCCTGGACATGGTCTACCGGGGTTCGGGCAACGTCATGGGCCACCTGGGCTTCGATCAGAACCGCAAATCCTTTCGCATGGGTGAGCACCAGGGCGCTTTGCGCGTGATCACCCAGTCGGCCCCTACTTGGGGCGGCTGGTTGGCCGCGCCGGTGACGGGTAACCCCACACCAGCGGTTGAATCGCCCGGACACCTGAGCATCCTGCAGGAAAACAATGGCAGCCTTGTGCTCAGTGGAGAATTGCCCAATGCCCGCCGCCCGGCACCGTTGGGCAAGCCCGGGGAGCAACTGTATGCTTCGCGCTTTTTGGGCAAGCGCGGCTTTCTGGTGACCTACCGCCTGACCGACCCGCTGTACGTGCTGGACCTGAGCAATCCGCAAGACCCCTTCATCAGCGGCGAGTTGCAGGTTAGCGGCTATTCCGACTACCTGTTCCCGCTGTCCGAAACGCTACTGTTAGGGGTGGGCAAGGAAGCCATTTCAGAGGCCGGTGGCGGTGATGGCCGCTTTGCCTGGTACCAGGGCGTCAAGTTGTCCCTGATTGACCTGACCGACCCCAGCCGCCCGCGCGAGGCAGCGCGCAGCGTCATCGGCAAACGCGGAACGGACGCCACGGTGTTGCACAACCACCATGGCATCGCCATTGCCACCAGTGGCAGCAAGGTGCGGGTTGGTTTGCCGGTGAATCTGCACGACACGGCACCGCAGCCAATGACCGGCGCGGCCAACGACTACTACCGTTTTACACGTAGCGAACTGCAAAAATTTGACATCGACCTGGGTCAGAAAAGCCTGAGCCCCCGCCCCGCCCTGCCGTCGAGCCTGGCTGCCGAGCGCGACATCAGTAACGACCGCTCCGTCCTGTGGAACGACCAGGTGCACTACTACCAGGACGGTGTCTGGCGCTCCGGCGCATGGTGAAGTAAGTTACCCCGGCAAACCCAGAAACATGCGCAAACCCGTGCCTTCATGGGCATCGAGCACCTGCAACTGGCTGTGGTGGACACGGGCAATCTCGTCGGCAATCGCCAGACCCAGACCGGTTCCCTCACCCTGGGTACCGGCAATGCGGTAAAACCGCTCCAGCATACGGGGGCGCTCGTGCGGGGGCACGCCAGGGCCGTTGTCTTCCACTTCCAGAAACGCCCGGTCCGCCGTTTCGCCGTCGGGCCGGTACCAGCCACAGCGCAGGGTGACCCGGCCACCCGCCGGGGTGTAACGGATCGCGTTATCCACCAGGTTGCCCAGCAACTCGCGCAACAGCCAGGCGTGACCGGTAACGTGGGCGGCGGCTGTGTCCAGACCGAGGTCGATGTCCTTCGCCGAGGCTGCATCCAGGTGGATTTCCAGCATGACTTCACACAGTTGCTGCAGGTCGACCCGCTGCATGGCTTGGGTATGGGCACTGCGTGCATCGGCGCGCGAAAGCGCCAGCAACTGGTTCGCCAACTGGGACGTGCGACGCACCGCCTGGCGCAGCTTGAGAACCTGATCCGCTCCCAAGTTGATAGCAGTCTTTTGAATATCCACGAGGGCTGGAGTGCTATTTTCCTTATACACATGACCCGGATCGGCCTGTGCCGCCGTGGCGCTGACGGCCATGGCCCACGCCTCCACCTGCGCTTGCAGGGCGGCCAGCGGGGTGCGCAACTGGTGGGCGGCGTCGGCAATAAAGTGGCGTTGGCTTTCGGCCTGGGCGTTCACCAGGTCAAACAGCCGGTTCAAGGACAACACCAGGGGGCGCACCTCATCGGGAGAGCTCAGGACATCCAGCGCCGACAGATCCCGGGGCGAACGCCGTTCAACCGCCTCCTTCAGCTCGATCAGGGGCCGCAGGGCGCGCCTGACGGCCCAATTGACGGCGAAGAAAGCCGCGATCACCAGCACCAGGTTGGGCAGGGCCACCTTGAACCAGAGCCGCTGCAGCCATTGCTGGCGCGGGTCGGAACCGTCGGCCAGGCGCAGCACCAGTTCACCACCCGCCGTTTGCATGCGTTGGCTGACAATGCGGTAGGTCACCCCTTCAAACTCCTGGCTGACAAACTCCGCATCAAAGGTGGCCGGTGGCATGCCGCTTAACCAGTCTGTGCCGGCCAGCACACTGCCGTCGCGTCCGACCAGGGCAAAACCGGCCAAACCGGGGCGCTCGTTGAGAAAATCTTCCAGTTGGGGAGCCAACAACAGCACTGGCGGGGCTCCGTCGGTTGCGCCTTTTGCGATGACGGAACCCGCCATCAGGGGCACCATGGACAACAGTTGCCGGTCCTGTTGCAGCGCAGCGTTGTCTGCGGTGCGAAAGTCGAACCATGTGTTGATGCAGGCCAGTAAAAACAACGGCAGAAGCAGTAGCAGCAGCAGGCGCCGCTGCAGGCCCGATGCCATGGCGACCGGCGCTGCCCCGCTCACGGTGTCGGCAGCATTTCCAGCCGGTAGCCAAAGCCGCGAATCGAGCGCAAGGCCAGGCCATGGGGTTCAAGCTTGCCACGCAGGCGGGAAATATAGACCTCCACCGCATTGGGCGTGATTTCCTTGTCCCAGCCGGTCAGTGCCTGCAACAGCTTGTCTTTGTTGGCGGGCTTGGGGGCTTGCAGCATCAGGTATTCCATCACGGTCCACTCGCGGGGGCCCAGTTCAATCGGTACACACGGACCGGGCGCGCCACCCGCTCCAATCGGCCGTATACAGGCCTGGCGCATCGCGGTATCGAGCTCCAGCGGGCCAAAGCTCAATGTGGCCGAAGTCGCGGCTTGCGAGCGGCGAAGGAGCGCGCGCAGGCGCGCCAGCAGCTCAGGTAACTCAAAGGGTTTGACCATGTAGTCGTCGCCGCCCATGTCCAGCCCCTGGACCCGGTCCTTCAGCGCATCACGCGCGGTCAAGATGAGTACCGGCATCGCGTGTCCCTGCTTGCGCAGGCTTTGCGTCAGGGTCAGACCGTCCATGCCCGGCAGACCGATGTCGATCACCGCCAGGTCAAAGGTTTCAGAACCGGTCACGTCCAACGCGCGTTCGGCGCTGCCCACCCAGTCGACAGCGTAGCCTGCGCCAGTCAGTCCCAGCTTGATGCCGCTGGCAACCATGACATCGTCTTCCACCAATAAGAGTCGCATGAAATTGGCCTCCAGCCCTCGTAAAATAGGCGCAGCTAGCTACAAAAACAATAGCACATTCAACCCGAGCCCGGCCTTGCCCTGGCGCAGTCAGTGCGATCGGATCATGGTGCCAAACGCCTGTTCCGTCAAAATTTCCAGCAGCAGCACATGGGGAACCCGCCCGTCGATGATGTGCACGGCGTTGACACCACTCTTGGCGGCGTCCAGCGCGCCGGCAATCTTGGGCAACATGCCGCCGGAAATCGTGCCGTCAGCAAACAACTCGTCAATGCGCCGCGCCGTCAGATCAGTCAGCAGTTCTCCGTTTTTGTTCAGTACGCCGCTGATATTGGTCAGCATCAGCAGCTTTTCGGCTTTGAGCACAGTAGCCAGCTTTGCGGCCACCACATCTGCATTGATGTTGTAGCTTTCGTTGTTTTCACCAAAACCGATCGGGCTGATCACCGGGATGAAGGCGTCGTCCTGCAACGCCTTGACCACACTGGGGTCTATGCTCACGATGTCACCGACCTGGCCGACGTCGTGCTCAACATTGGGGTCGGCGTTGTCCATCATCTTGAGCTTTTGCGCGCGGATCATGCCGCCGTCACGCCCGGTCAGGCCCACAGCCTTGCCGCCGGCCTGGTTGATCAGGCCGACGATGTCCTG
>CAZMXB010000259.1:0-7369 GCA_964569855.1 uncultured Rhodoferax sp. | reverse complement strand
GCTCGGCGCGGACACGCAGCAGCAGAATTCCACTGTGCGGCGCTCGAGACTTGCCGGATAGCGCCAACGTCAAAGTTGAAAATCGGGTGGTCTGTGTGACCGCTGTCTGGAGTCTTCTCTGTCGGCTATGCGTCTTTTGGAGCCAGGCGGTTTCCCACAGGACCGTCACGGCTCCTTCCAAAGGGCTGGTACCTTTGCCTCATCCGATGGAGCTTCTCGATGCTGGTGACTAGATTTGGCAAATAGCACCGTGTCTGCATCGATTGCAACCCTTGCCTCCTGCCGCACGATCATTTCCGCGACTGGCTTGCGATTGACCACTGGTTGGGGGTGAAGGAAATTGAACATCTGGTGGTTTAGATGCGGGCTGTCGCATTGTTTTCAATGGAATTGAAATTTCCTTTGGTTTGGTGAGCGTCGGGTTTTGAGCAGGCAGGTTCCGGCTAACGTTATGCATCTGGAAGCGATCGCAGCTGCGGGCCATAAAATGACTTCGGCCACCCAAAGTGATTTGCCCGCTGCGCGGCACTCCGAGACCCAATAGCGCGGTTGAAATCTACGGTGCGTTGACCACAGTTGAACTCCCTTTTTTTTGGAGTTCTTCATGGAAAATCCGTCCCTGTCAATCCCACCAGAGTCCCCTGGAACAAGGGCAAACTCGTCGGTCAAAAAGCTCCCTTGAGGCTCAAAGACATATGGGCGATCAGAATTCGCCTCCAACTTGGCCACAGGACGCGGGAGTTAGCAATGTTTGACCTTGGTTTGGACAGCAAACTCCGAGCCTGTGATCTGGTCAAATTGCGGTTACGTGACATCAGCCACAGCGACCGGATCTCCACGAGGGCAATCGTCCTGCAACAGAAGACTTCACTGCCAGTTCAGTTCGAAATTACCCAGCCGACCCGAGAAGCAGTGGGGGCCTGGGTCAAAGAGGCAAACCTGCACGCTGACGATTACCTGTTTCCCAGTCGGGTCCACGACGCGCCCCATTTGGGAACCCGACAGTACGCGAGAATTGTCGACTCGTGGATTGAGTAAATCGGTTTGGACCCGGCCGTTTACGGCACCCATTCCATGCGGCGGACCAAGGCCTCATTAATCTACCGTCGGACCAAGAATATCCGGGCGGTTCAGCTTCTACTTGGTCACACCAAACTGGAAAGTACGGTCCGCTACCTGGGTATCGAGGTGGAGGATGCGCTTGAAATGTCGGAGCAAACAGAGATTTGACCGGGGGCCCTGGCCAGGCATCGCTGGTAGGTCACGGCCAACCTGTTCTACCACGCTCTGTAGCCCAGAATTCTGGCAGGCAAGTAATGAACGGACTTGATGAGGACAAGTACGGCCTCGACGCCCATGCCGACCAGTGCCAGAAGCGCCAAGGACCAGCTCACAGCAAACAGAACGAACCAGACAACCAGGTTCAGCGCCCATGTTCACGCCTGGCTATCCACACGGTTGAAGCCAGAATAACCATGGCACCGATCAAAGTAGTGTGACTTGGTACATCAGAAAAGACCAGCCACCCCAATAACGACGCCCAAACCAAGTCCAAGAACCGTAAGGACTGGGTGGCAGAGATGTCTGCAACACGAAAACCACGAGTCAGGCAGTAATGTCCCAGCGAGCCAAAAATGCCAGCGGTTGCAAAGCCAATCCATTGCCATCCGGTTGGTGTTGTCCAGTGGATCAAGCTCAGGGGCAAACTCAACAGGGTTACCGAAATGGCCTGCCACAGCACAATCACCTCGGGACTTTCGTAACGGGTGAGCGCTTTTGTCATTAGAAATGACGCCGCAAATACCGGGGAAGATGCCAGCATCAACAAGGCATAAATGCCACCTTGACCGGTGAATTTAGGAGCAACGACCACAAGTACGCCGACAAAACCTATTGCCGCTGCGACCCATCGGTCGCCACGCATCTTCTCTCCTAAGAACCACGCAGCCCCAAGCATGATGAAGATCGGGCCGGTAAAACCAATTGCCGTCATGTCAGCCAACCCGAGATGTGGCAGAGCTGTGAACCAGAGGATGAGGCCAAGAGTATGTACCGCACCACGCCAAAACTGGCCGCTCATGTTGACGGGTCGATACGCCTTTAAGCCCTGGCGCCATACCCATGGCAACATCACCAACACGCCAAACAGATACCTTAGAAACTGAGATTCAAATGGGTCCAGCGACAATGTAATGTTGCCCATGGTTGCATTCAGGCAGGAAAACAACAGCCCGCTCAAAGCGACCCACAGCATTCCGCGCCAAACGGCCGGTAGCCGAAATATACGCATGCGCGTATGCCTGTGGGCGACAGTGACGCTACGCGGGATAAGGTTGGCAAAAAAGAGGCTTGGCTTCAACCGCGCCGTCCATGAATGAGTTGGTGTGGAGCCAGTCTACGCCCCCGCGACCAACAATCAAGTCGCGCAGCATACAGCTATGGAGGGGCCAAGATTCATAAGGCGATATGACTTGTCGAGCGAGATTAGACAGTTATGTTCGGGGGCCATTGCATAGATAGAAGTCTCTGCTACTTGGCGATCTTGTCCCTGACCCGCGCAATCGTGGCCTCCATCGGCGCATCCAATGCGACTTCTCGTCCCAGCCTTCTGGCTATGTCGTTCACAATTCCCGCATGCAACCGAAGACCGCCAGCGTTAATGGCTGCGAGCAGGTCAGTCGCACGTTGCGCAACCGAGGGTCCTACTTTTCTGGGTCGCAACAACTGCTCCATTCGCTGCAAAGTACAAGCCTTAAAAGGCTGCACCATGGGACTACGCAAATTCAATGTGCAATCGTGACAACGGATACCCAAAGTCACCAATCCATTGTTCCCCTGACAAGACAGGCCAGGCATCCGTCCAGGTACCAGTCGTAATCACGTCTCCGGGCTGTAGATCTGGCGCTCCTGGGCAGGCTCCGAGTTCCTTTAGAAAGTGCTGGAACGCGAGCAAAGGTCCATCTAGGACATTCGCACCGCATCCGCTCTCCAGCACCTTTGTGCCCTTCATCAAATTGACCTGTGCTGCGGCCAGAACGCTGTTGAGTTCGGCGGCATTGGTTGCAATCTCCCGAACATTTACTCTGGTGCCAACGAGCAATCGGGCATGCAGGCCACCATCGGCCACGGTATCTGCTGCCTTGAATTTCCAGTCCAGCAGGTGAGACTGGACGACCTCGAAGCCGGGGGCTACCCAATCCAGGGCATCAAATAACTCATCAAGCGATGCATTCGCGGTTGGTGTGGCCCGCATTCCAAATACGGCTTCTGGCTCCAGACGCGGCTGGCAAGCACCTTTCAAAGATACGGTGCCCTTGTCGTCGCAAAAGCGGAGAGTGGAGTCATAAACCGTGCCCCAGATGGGTCCATAGACTCCATATCGCTGCCAGATATTGCGGTTGGTAAACCCGATCTTGAATCCCCGTGGCACCTCTCCACGAGCGATGCGCAAGCTTCTTGTAGCGAGGGCAATCTGGTATGCCTCACCTATGTTGAAAGACGCTTCGTCGCTGGGCGCCGAAGGCCACAGGTGACCGGTGTCATAGTGACTTAGGAGTGCATTGGGGTTCACAGGATTGCCTTGCTGCAGGGGTTTTGAGACCAGTCTAACTCCCAAAGGCGGCAATCATCGTTTAACCAGACTTTCGAATGAACTTCGCTACCGCTGGCGCGATAAAGGACGGCCTCTTAATCCAGGAATAGTGATCAACCGCGATGCCTTCCGTGTCGGCCGCACTCAAATGCCGGTGGGTTGGTCTTCGCTTCGAAACTTTGCTCAGCAACGCTTGTGTCGCCGCTGCGGGTGCCCATTTGTCCGCATCGAAGGTAATTGCCATTACCGGCTTGTCGAGCGCTTGCAATAGTCGTTCATAGTCCAACGTGGACCCTGTTGGACGGTATTCACCCGTCCAGGCGACATGACTCCAGTCGCGCATCAGGCCCGCAGCTTCACGACCACCAAAACCAATGCGCCCGCCTGGAAAGTACCCAAGTGCAGGGCCAGTGATGGAGGACAAAAACGCCAGTAGACGGACGCCCCAGCGCAACTTGCCTTGGTAGCAGGGCAGGTGAACGCTGCCACTAGCGATCAGAATGACGCCGGAAATCGGCCCTGGGTTCCCTGCGGCGCCTGTCAATGCCAACTGCCCGCCCAGGCTGTGACCACCTAGCCATATTGGCGCATGAGGCAAGCGTTGCCGAACCGCTGCAATCAGGGCTGGTATGTCTATTTCCAGTAAGTGGTGGTAGCCAAAGTCACTTGTCCGACCGGCGCGAATCGAACTGCTGCCAATGCCTCGCCAGTCAGGCGTGCAGACCTGCACGCCATGCTGAACCATTTCGTTGCCAAGATGGCGGTAAACCTTGGCCGGCGTGCCCAGCGCAGACATGAATATGAGTACCGGAGCGATGGAATCTGACGTTGGATACAAGGTCGCGTTGAAGCGGTGCTCATCGCTGGCGGTGATGGTCAGCGTTTGGGGTGTTGTCATTGTTGGACGACGATTCTGAGGGTAGATACAGAGCTATTTTCGCAGCAACAAAACCTGCCAAGTGCTTTCAATATGGGCAGTTGTGCGTATTGGAAGAGGTGATTAGGTCAGTACTTCAGCTGGCTCACCTCGTGGCAATGACCTTTGCGCAGTGGCCGCACTTCCAGCGGCGGCCAGCATGGTGGCACCCATGGCGGTCCACTGCAGACCATTGTGATGCTCATTTAGCACCACGTACCCCAGCAAGGCGGCACCCTGCCGTGCCTCTTACGATGATCGCCGAGGCCGTCGCCTACATCCTGGCCACGGAATAGCCGCGGGCCCTGGCACGCAGCCTGTGTCCGCGGCGTCCGCCTGAAGTGCGTCGTCAGCATCTCCAGCCCCGCGACCAGCATCTTCTGGTTCGGGCAATGAGTCCTGAGCCTAAGCGCGAATGCGCCGAGCCTATCGGACCTGCAACTGGCGGTCAGAAAGGGTGAAGGTCAGGGTCTTGGGCCCGCCGGCAAGCATCCGGATGGGAGCGCCATTCCCGGTGTTTGCCGCCGTCGAACCATGGCAATTCGAGCCGCGGCCGCCGTTTCTTGTTTGCCCCCGGACATAGATCAGCTCCCGGTTGGCGTAGGCGGGCCCAACCAAGGTGACCGACCGGATGACATCCATGCAGCCGGTGCCGCCGGGAACGGTTTGGCCCCGCGAGTCCTCGACCGTGTAGTAGAGGGGCCAGCCAGTCTGGTTGACCAGAACTAGACCATCGGCCTGTGCCGCGAAGCTGATGAACGTTGTCGCCGCCACGGCTATTGCCATGGCCATCTTTCTGCCGGTCATCGTACGCCTGCTCCCTTTGCCTGACATGACCATGCAGGCCGCCGTCGGCGGCGGCAAATCGGCCCGGTCAATCGCAGCGATCGTCGCGACTTGCATCCACATCCAAGTAGCGTCTTTCGTGTTACTCAATCGAGTCGTCAAACGGGAAGTCGTCATGGGTTGGCCTTTGGTTGGTGCAAAAGCTTGCAAGCCTAGTCCAATTTCGCCCCGGTTGGTAACCCTCTTTTTTTGAACGTTGTCAGTGCTTCACATCCGCCGGAACCGAACGCACGCTCAGCAGCATCGTCAGTGCCAGAATCCCCAACACATTGGCTGCAATGTCGCCCTTGGCGCCAAGCAGGCGCGCATGGACGGCATCTTCGAGTCGCTGGGCTTGTGAGTAAAACCTACCCCCAGCCCTCGTGGAATGTGCGCAAGCAGCTATCAACTCAGGAGTAAATGAACTATCCGCTGGCAGCATACAAGCTCATCAGCTATCTGTTTGCCCAATTTCGTGCGGGTCAGTCACTCTTTCGGAACGCCCTGGACTTTGAATGCACGACCGTCGCCGTCCACATAGGAAAGCGCCACTCCCCCATCGCGAAACTCCGCAGTCCACTCCGCGATGATGGAACCTTCCAATCGTTGAGCCTCCCCCAGGAAGGTGTCTCCATTGATCCACCGCCCACGAAACGCCATGGGACCCTCAAACGTATTCCGCGACGCCACGTAGTCACCCCGCAAACCCATTGGACCGCCGAGCGACATGTTTGAGTAAGGGAAGGTCCGGGCGGCTTGTTCAAGCCGAAAACTGGGTTCAGGGCCAGAAAGCGCCAGCGTGAATTCGCGAAGCCGCCAGTCGTTCGGTTCCAGAATAAAGGTGCGCTTGGCCAGGGCTTCGGCTTGCGGGTTGGGTTGTTGAGATTCATGTTTGCCGACGGCACCCAAGCCCCGCACGGCCTGAGCCAGTTTGGCTTGTCCAGCAGAGTCCTCCGGCAGTGCGGTGTCCCCCTTGATAGCGGGCAGCAGGTGCCGCTTGACCATGTCCACTGCTGACGACCTGCGGCTGGTGTCGGCAGTCTTGCTCGTCACGACAAGCACGACGTCCTGTTTGGGCAGAACAATGATGTGCTGACCATGTCGGCCAATTGCCGCCGCATAGGGCACCGAGGCGTCCGTCCACCACAGCCGACTGTAGGTCGGCGGAACACTTGTCGGATTCCCATTCGGTAACTCCCCTGCAAAAACCGCCTCTGTCCAGTCCGGAGGCAACAACTGACGGTCTTCCCATCGACCCCGGCGCGCGTACAACAAACCCAGCTTGGCCATGTCACGCGGCTTCAGGCGCAGCGCGCTTTCGCCAACGGTGTGCCCTTGGGGATCGGCCGACCAAGCAAAGTCCTCAACGCCCAGGGTCTTGAAAAGACCTTGCCGAGCGTATTGGGCAGCATTGCCACCCGTGCTGCGGGTCAGGATGGCGGACAGCAAATGGGGCGCGGCCGCGATGTACTGGAACTTTTCACCGGGCGTCACGCTGACTTGGCGATCAAGAATGAACTTCACCCAGTCTTTGCTTTTCCAAAGCTTCAATGCATCAGACTGATCGTTGTATGGATGCTCATGCCACTGGATGCCGGATGCCATGTCGAGCAAATGGCGAACGGCCAGCGTCTCCTGCAGCGGGCCATTGGCAGGTTGGTCTGGGAAGAAGCTGAGGACCTTTTGATCGAGAGATGCAATCTTTCCCTCTTGCATTGCCGCTCCAACCAACGTTGCCACCACGCTCTTGGTGACAGACCTCAGATCGTGGCGGAGTTCGGCGTTGAAGGGTGCCACATAGGTTTCGCTGACGATGCGTCCGTGCCGAACTACCAGCACGCTGTCCGTGTTGAAGCCAGCGGTCGCGAGGTATTCGTACAAAGTGGACAGGGCCGCGGAGTCCATGCCTTCCGCTTCCGGTGTCGAGACCCGCCAGTCTTTTGTAGGCCAGGCAACGGGCGTCTGGGTATGTCCGAGTTGAACAAAGAGCACCAGCAAGAGACAGCACGACAGCCTGAGCAATGGCATAAAAAGTC
>CAZMXB010000258.1:0-7379 GCA_964569855.1 uncultured Rhodoferax sp. | reverse complement strand
CGCTCTCGCCAACGTCCCCGGCTTCGGCTGGGCAAAGGACGCCGCCGACAAGATGTCGGGGGCGGCGGACCAGGCAGACCGCATCGCGAAGAACCTGGGGAAGATCGACACGGACATCCCCGTCCAGGTCTCGATGTCGGTCGTTGGCGTCGAGTCGGTGCAGCGGGCGATCAATGGCATCGCCGGCTGGACGTCCGCAAAGCTCAGCGCACGTCTCGACGGCTTCCCCGGCAACGCTCGCGGAACCGACTACTGGCGCGGTGGCCTGACGTGGGTGGGCGAGGAAGGCCCTGAGATCGTGAACCTTCCCCGCGGTTCGCAGGTCATCCCCGCCGACGCTTCCAAGGCCATCGCCAACAGCACTCGATCCAGCGGTGTCGGCGGTGGCGGCGAGATCGCCCCGATCGTGCTGCAGATGGACGGGCGCACCGTGTGGCGTGGGCTCGTCGAACTCAAGCGCACCAACGGCGGCCGAGCGTTGGGGCTGACATGACCGCGCCGACATACACGGTCGAGATCGCGTTCGGTTCCGCACCCAACGCCGCTGTCGACGTGTGGACCGACGTGTCGGCATACGTCCGCGGAGAGTTCCCGATCTCGATCACTCGGGGCCGGACCGACGACAACGGCGACATCTCGCCGTCGCGCATGTCGATGACCCTGGACAACACCGATGGCCGATTCACCTCGGGCGACGCGGGGTCTCCCTACTGGCCGAACGTCACGCGAGGCAGGAAGGTCCGCGTCTCGATCGCGCGCCCTGGGGGCGGCACCTCCTACCGCTTTACCGGCTTCATCGACGGCTGGCCGTTGCGCTGGCCCAGTGGCGGCGAGGAGTATGCCGTCGCCGAGATCGTCGCCGTGGACCGCATGGCCGCCGATGACCGCGACACGCTGCGCTCGATCGTCGCCGAGGAGATCCTCTACGCCGACCCCTACGGCTACTGGCCGCTGTCGGAGCCGTCCGGGTCGGTGGCTGCCGGGGACCAGTCGACGCACGCAGCGGGGTCGCTGACGATCGGCGACTTCGGGGCTGGCGGCGAGATCGCGTTCGGCGCGGGCACTGGCCCCTGGACTGACGGTTCCCCCGCCGTGATGTTCACCCGGAAGACCGTGAGTGAGGGCCGCTACCTACGGGGATTCCTGACCGAGACGATCAGCGGGTCTGCCGGCATGTCGGTACATGTCGCGTTCAACGCCTCGATCGTGGACGGCGACCACCCCGGAACCTTGTTCAGCATCGGCCGCTACGGCATGGACCGGATGGTGGCCCTCTACTTGTGGAACGACGCTGGCGCGATGCGCCTGGCGATGATTGATAAGGACCCTGCGACGTGGAGCGCCGACCCCACCAAATCGCCTCGCGCACAGGTCTTCGCGGGGTCGGTGGCTCAGGGCGAGACTCATTCGCTGGTCCTCACGGTGGATGCGGCCGGCAACGCGGACGTCTACCTCGATAGCGTCCAGCGCATCCCGACCACCTACACCGTTGTTGCACCGTGGCCGGTCGCTGAGGTTTCGGTCGGTGCCGTGCCTGGGGTCTATGGCTCCGCCGCAGGCGGGTCCACGACGGGAGGTGCTTACCCGCTCTTCCTTGGCACCATGTCGCATTTCGCGGTCTACCCTACGGTCGTCTCGTCGGCGCGCATCATCACGTTGACCAACGCCGTGCTCAACGGCTTCATGGGTCAGTCGCCTGCCGACCGCATCTCGCGCTATGCCATTTGGCGTGGGATCACTGCGCTGGCGCTGGAGCCGGGCGTACTGGCCACGGCGCACCTGGACACCACGGGCCTCGGCGTCTCGTCGGCAATGGCGAGGATTGCCGAGTCTGAGGCCGGCCGCCTCTTTGTCGACGGCCAGGGGCGTTACGTCCTGCAGGACCGGCACCACCGCTACAACCGCCCGGTCGTCGCCGCTCTCACGTCCGCCGACGTGAGCCCCGACGCGCAGGTCAGTGACGGCGTAGTCATCGTCAATGACGTGACGGCGACCATGCCACGTGGGGCGTCGGTGCGCGTCACTGATGACGCCTCGATCGCGCTGCATGGGCGGTACGCGGCGACGGTCGAAGTGCTCACGACCTCAGCAGATGACCTCGCTGCGCAGGCTGCCTGGTTGGCCACGCGCAACGCCAACCCGCAACCACGGGTGACCGCCCTCCCTGTCGACCTGTTGACCCTCCCGGCCGCCACGGTGGCCGCCCTGCTGGATGTCGAGATCGGGGACAAGGTCACCGTCTCGTCCTTGCCGGGCCAAGCCGCGACGGCGACCGTCTCGCTGGAGATCGAGGGCTGGACCGAGTCCATCTCTGTCACGGACTGGCAGATGACGTTCAACACGTCCCAGGCCTCGACGGATGCCGTGTGGACGCTCGACCACCCGACCCTGTCCGTCCTCAACGCCAACGTGCTCGCCCCGTACTGAGAGGCCCCCGTGAAACTCAAGGCCACACCCAAGACGTGGACCGCAACAACGGTGTCCGTCGCGGACATGAACGCCGAAATCCGCGACCAGCTCAACTACCTCGGGCACGAATACCAACTGGCGACGTGGTCCGCGGACATCGCTAACGGGGCGGGTCCAGTGACGCTCCTGACGGTGACCGTCACTGGTGACAACGCGAGGGCGTTCCGGGTCGAGTTCTTCGCTTGGTCGCTGTGGGGGACAACGGGCGAGGTGTTCGATTTCCGCATTCTGCGCAACGGAACGCAGGTCGGCATCAGTCGGGTTGAGATCGCCAGCGCGAACGTGAACCGCATCCACGTCGTCGCCTACGACCTTCCGCCTGCGGGCGCGATCACATACTCAGTCACCCACACCAGGGTGATGGGCAGCAACAACGGCACAGTCAAGGGCGCTGGCGACATCCCCATCACTCTCGCGGCGGTGCCACTGTGACCTCAACCATTTGGGCTGTCGGCGACAGCATGACCGTGGGGCAGGGGACGACATCCCGAACGTGGTGGCAGAGGTATGCCGACCGGCGTGTCGGGGAGTCGGCTGGCGCGTCCCTCATCATCGGCAAGGGCGTCGGCGGCACTGTGGTCTGGCACGCGTCCCCGGCCCGCGACCAGATTGCACGGTGGCTGCCGGCGCTGCTTGACGCAACCCCGGCGGCCTCCCGACCGTCGCAGATTCTCGCCATGGCCGGCGCGAACAATGTGCACGCGACAGCGACGGCCGACATTCCTGCGCTGCTCGATGCGTGGGAGGGTCTGCACACCCGCCTAGAGGTCGACTACGGCATCAGGACGACGTGGCTGCAAGTGCCGCCGTTCCGGGCGGGGTCGGTGTATCCAGCCGCGTGGCTGCCCGATCTAGTCGCGCGACGAAACGCGATGAACACCTGGTTGGCCTCGGCGATGGGTGGGCGTAACCGGTACGTCGCCACGGCTGGCCCACTGACTGGCGCGGACGGCTACCTGCGCCCTGAGTGCGATTCCGGCGATGGGCTGCATGTGTCGACGTGGGCGCACGTCCTCATCGCCGACGCGATCCCGTTGAGCCTGGACACCCTATGACCCCCGCAGAGTGGACCGGCCTCGGTGGGGTCATCGTCGGCGTGATCGGCGCGCTGTCGGTGGCCCTCTACCGCCGTCGCCGCACTCAGATCCGCGGGTGGGTCATCCTCGTTGGGGAGATGCAGGACCGCCTCGACGTCCTGCACAAGGCGATCCAATCCGCCGAGGAGCGGATCACCGCGGCGACGAAGCGCGCCGAGGCGGCTGAGCAGATAGCCCGTGACGCGCAGGCCCAGGCGACCCGGCTCGGTGCGTTGCACGACGTGCTCGTCGCCCACGTCGAGGCGCTGTGGGAGTGGATCGAGGCTGGGGCGACACCGCCCGCGCCGAGCATCCCGACCATGCTTCGGCCGTACCTCGCCCTGCCCACCCTTGAGCGGGCTGAACCGACGTGACCCGCATCGAGGACTTCATCGAAGACATGGAGGACTGATGGCCGTCTACACGTTCGCCGACCAGACCCACCGCTACGACACCGCGTGGCCGATGTCCTACACGAGCGGCCCGTGGCGTGGACTGCTGCACTCCACGGAGGGCCTGACCCTGCCCGGCTACCTGTCCCCCGATGGGCGCAAGGGTGGCTCTGCCCCGCACTTCACCCTGCGGCCCAACATCGCTGCGCAGACCAGCGAGATTTTCCAGCACTTCGACACGTCACGCCCGAGCCGGGCGCTGGCGAGCGACCCGAACATCCCCGGCGAGACCAACCGCGAGCAAGTCGTGCAGATCGAGCTCGTCGGCACAACCGATTCGGCCAAGCGCTCGACGTGGACTCTCGGCACCCGCACCTACCGGGCGGGCGTGGACTACATCTACTGGCCCGACGCCCCCCAGTGGGCGCTCGACGGGCTCGCCCGGCTCATGCGGTGGATCGAGGCTGCGCACGGCATCCCGCGCGCCTCAACCTCTCGCCCGTGGCTGCCCTACCCCCGCTCCTACGGCGCGTCCCCGGCCCGGATGACCGGACCCGAGTGGGACAACTTCGCCGGATGGTGCGGCCACCAGCACGCCCCCGAGAACACTCACGGCGACCCCGGCGATATCGACATCACCTACCTACTGTCCGAGGAGGACGACATGACCCCCGAGCAAGACGCCGCACTAAGGCGGATCGAGAACCTGCTCCTCACCGGCCGGCAGGACGCCGGGCTCGGCTCGCCCGCCTGGCCCTACCCGTTCTCGGCCATCGCCGCAACGCTGGTGGCCGCACAGACCGGGGCGGCCAAGCTGGACGCTGATGCCATCGCCGCCGCGATCCCCGACGACATCGCGCGTCAGGTCGCCGACGAACTCGCGAAGCGGCTGGGATCGCCGTGAAGCGGCTCGCCCGGGACGGCCTGTGGGCCGTCGTCGGGCTCGGCATCCACGCCTTCGTCACCTTCTACCTCGTGGCTCGGAAGGTGTGCCGCCGTGGCTGAGGCACTGGCCGTCGTCGGGTCCGTCGTCATCGCCCTCGCCGCGTGCGGGCTCATCCTCGGGCTTCTCGCGCTCGCCCACCGCGCCGACGAGTGGATTCTCGACGAGATCCGCAAGCAAGACACCGACCACAGCCTGTAGGAGGCTCGCATGACCCCGACCCAGGTCCGCCGCCCGTGGCGCGCCACCCTGCGCACTGCGTTCGCCGCGCTCGTTGCCCTCGCGGCGATGGCACCCGTGCTCGTTGACGCCGCTGGGCTGGACCCGTCCCGCCTGCCGTGGCTGGCCGGTGTGCTCGCCGTGTGCGCTGCCGTGACCCGCGTCCTGGCCCTGCCCGGCGTGGAGGCATGGCTTCGGCGGTTCGCGCCTTGGCTGGCCGCTGACGACAACCCACCGATCGACACCGCTGCCCGCCTCGGGCTCGACGACCACCAGATCTGACCCCCAGGAGACCTCATGGCCGGACTCACCCAGACCGAGCAGCAAGCCACGCTCGACGCCCGCTTCCCCACCACGGGCGGCACCGACTACGTCGCCTACAGCGCCAACGGAACGAGCGAGACCGCGAGCCTCGCACGGACCGCCATCGGGGCGACCGGCTGGGCTGCCGCGACGGCCGCGACGCCGAGCGTCAAGGCCAACAACGCGATCCTGACCAGCGCCACCGCAACCGGGGCCGTCACCGTCACACACTTCGCCGTCTACTCGGCGTCGACGGGCGGCACACAGCGGACCGACTGGCAGGCGCTCGCCGCGTCCAAGACACTGGCGATCGGTGACTCACTCCAGTGGGCTGTCGGGGCCTGCGCGATCACGCTGGACTGATCCGTGGCCATCACCACCGGAGACGGACTGATCGCCGCGGCGAGGCAACTCGTCCCCATCACCAAGACCGCCACGGCAACCACCACCGCCGCGCAATGGCACACCCTCCTGGACCGGGCCGGTAACCCTGGAGCCGGGTCGCTGTCCATCGGCAACACGACCGCGGGCATCCTCGTCGGCAACACGGTGGCAGGCTTCCCGCTGCTCCACGCCTTCGGCGGCGGCGCGACGGGCTACCTGCACTCGGTGGCGTTCGCCAACACGGTCGCCTCCCGACTGGAGATCAAGGACCGCATCTGGCATGCGGGGTCGGTCGTTATGACTGCGCTTGCGACGACCACATTCACCGGCCAGCCGAGCGCACTCGGACGCTTCCCCGATGGTGCCGGGGTCGGCGCTGAGATCTGGATCGAGATCAACGCGGCCGTCTCCGCGACCGCGACGACTGTCGCTGTCGGCTACACGTCCTCGGCCGGAACGGCAGGACGGACCACGGGGGCGACTGCGACCCTCGCCTCCTACGCCACGGGCCGCCTAATCCAGATGCCCCTACAGGCGGGCGACGTCGGCGTTCAGAAGATCGACTCTGTGACGATCGGAGGAACCGTCGCGACGACCGGCAGCGTGAACGTCATCCTTGCCCGCCCCCTGTGGGAGGGCGGCAGGGTGCCTGTCGTCGGCGCTGGCGATGTGCATGGACCTGATAAAACGGGCCTGCCAATCGTCTACGCGACGACGGCCCTGTGGCCGATCATCGCTGCCGACTCCACGTCCTCGGGAGTGCCTGACCTGCTCATGACCGTCATCAACGGCTAGCGAGGGGGCGGTATGGCCTCAGTGCAGCCGTGGCGTCTGTGGCCCCTCCTGCGCAAGCCGCTCGGCGGGCTCTACGTTCGGGCGTCAGCGACGTGGGGACAGGTCCAGCGTGACCTTACGTTCGGCGCTGCGCCAACCGGCACCGTCCACCAGGTGTCCGGGACCGTCACCGCCGTATCGGGTGCGACGGGAGCTGTCACCGCACTCCTGCCCGCAGCCGGGACCACGGTCGCTCAATCGGCCAGCACCGGAGCAGTCTCAGCACTCCTGGCTGCGTCTGGGACTGTCGCTGTCGTCTCGACGACCAGCGGGTCACCGACCCTCGTCGGCGGACCGCAGATCCACAGCGTCTCTGGGGCCGTCGCCATCACGTCGGCGACCTCGGGCAGCGTCATAGGCCGGTATGCCGCGGTCGGGACCGTGACCGTTGTGAGCTCCACGTCCGGCACTGTGACCGCCACGCTCGGCACGTCCGGCACCGTCCCCGTCAGCAGCTCCACCAGCGGGACCGTGACCGCGCGCCTGACAGCAGCGGGGACCACCGCGGCAGTCAGTGGCACCGCGGGAACAGTGACGGCCCGCCTCGGTATCACCGGGACCACCGTCGTCACAGCCGCGACCGGCGGAGCCGCGTCCCTCCTGGCCGCCGCCTCCGGGTCAGTCACGGTCGTCAGCGGAACGACCGGCACCGTGACAGCGCTCGTCGACGTCGCGGGCACCGTCGATGTTGTCAGCACGGTCAGCGGCACCGTCACCATCGCCGTCCCGTTCACCCCCGTCCGCCTCACCCTCACCGGT
>CAZMXB010000257.1:0-7399 GCA_964569855.1 uncultured Rhodoferax sp. | reverse complement strand
AGTGTCGAATACAACAACGAGGAGGCCGGCGCCGAGTGGCTGCAACGCCTGATTAACGCGTTCCCAAAATTTGCGTGGATCAACCCCGAGCCCCAGGGCGTGTGGCAATACCGCCAGAGCATCGCCGTGGTGCAACAAATCGTGCACAACCGCATGTATCCGTTGACCCTCAAGGGCCTGGAAGAAGCGATGCGACATCTGACAAAGTAAGGTCTTTGCGGGGCAGACCTTCCGCTCTATCCCCAACGGACCGGACAGGCACCCTTACAATCCCTTGCCCCTCGCTGTAGTTCAATGGATAGAACGAGTGCCTCCTAAGTGCTAGAGACAGGTTCGATTCCTGTCAGCGGGACCAGGCTTGCCCCAGATCAACGCGCCAAAGGCCACAGAGCGGTCAAGCGGTTCAACAAACAATTACTATTAAATGAATAGCAGCTCGCGCTTGTTTCTCAAGGGCTAGCGACTCTTTTTGCTGCCCGTTCCGAACAGACGGGCAAAAAACCCCACCGAGGCGGGAGTGGTTTGTTGTACCACTGGTGGAGCGCCGACGGCGTGGCTGGCATGCCACTTTCCGAAACGCAGGTCGTGGGGCATGATGTGCCCGATCAGCCATTTGTTCAGGAAGCGGCGCAGCTCCTGCACGCGGTCTTCGGTCCAGGTCTCGCCATTGCCCAGAAAGTCGGCCACCTGGGCGGCAAACTCCTCGTGCAAACGCAAGTGTTGCTCGAACGCCGGATAGCCGCTCTTTTCCATCATTTCCTGTTCATTGGAAAAGTGGGTGACCACATAGTCCAGCAGTTCTTCCACCGTCTGGTCTACCGATGCCAGATTGAGCGCGCGCACCAGCGTGAACAGGTGGCGGTGCTCCTGATCGACCTGCGGGACCCCGATCTTGAATCCGTCCCGCCACTCAATCACATAGGGGGATTTCTTGACCTCAGTTGCTTCCATCATGGATTTTCCTTCTTGAATTGCAGATTGCTGAACTTCATGGGATCCGCGCTACTGAACTCCGGACTCGCTGCGCGGTGGCCACGGCAATCACCGATATTTGGCGCAAATCCACTATAGGCAAAACTGTACGCTGCATTGCAGCATAGGGTAAGCCCCGGATTTTGATCATTGAAACTTCCTTGAGCTACATCAATAATGTGGCTGCCCTGAGACAAGTTTTCAGGCAGCGAAGTTGAGGCGTCGTGGGTCAGAGCCCACATTTGCTGGCCGCTGGCTGTGCACTGCAGCACAGCGGGGCCGCTCTAGTCTCAGTCTTTACGGGGAAAGGAAACACGCAGCGTGCGGCTCAGCAGGATTACCGGAACCAAGCCTACCAGCACCAGCGCCAGGCAGGGCAAGGCGGCCTCTCCCAGGCGCTCATCGCGGGCCAACTGATAGGCCACCACTGCCAGGGTGTCACTGTTGAAGGGACGCAAAACCAGTGTGGCAGGCAATTCCTTCATGACATCCACAAAGACCAATAGCCCCGCGGCAGCCACTGAGCGCCGTAACAAGGGCCAATGCACGCGAAACAGCGTCTGGCTGGCGCTGGCGCCGAGCATGCGGGCCGAGTCATCCAGACTTTGGGGCAAACGCGCATAGCCACTTTGAAGCGACTGCAGCGCGACCGCACAGAATCGCACCAGATAGGCCCAGACAACGCCAATTGACGTTGCGGTCACCCAGTAGGCTGCCTGGGTTTGCGGTGCCCAAGCCTGTAGCCAGCCCACCGGCAACAACAGACCCACTACCACCACCGCGCCAGGAATGGCATAACCCAAGCTGGCCAATTGCACGGCCGCTCGCACCGGCCGACTCGGAATGCGTCGCACGCCAAACGCCAGGGCCAGCGCAACGCCCACCGCCAACACGGCGGTGATCGCGCCCAGCCGCACACTGTTGAAAGCCCACTCGCCGAAACGAGCCCAGGGCAACATCGCCCAGTCGGCCGTCAGGGGCCGCAACATGAACAGCACTGGCAGCACAAATCCCATCAGGATGGGAAGGGCACACAACAAGCCCACCCAGCGACCCGTCCAGCCCTCCAGCCGTATTGCCATCGCATCGGTCGAACCGGCACGCATGCCCTTGGTGACGGCAAAGCGCATGCGGTGTTGCGCCCGGTGCTCCAAACCCAGCAACACGGCCACCAAGACGAGCAACATGGTGGCCAACTGCGCGGCAGCGACCCGGTTGTCCATGGCCAACCACGCCTTGTAGATGCCTGCGGTAAAGGTCTGAATGCCAAAATAGCTGGACACACCAAAATCGGCCAGCGTTTCCATCAGGGCCAGCGCGACGCCTGCGGACACCGCCGGGCGCGCCATGGGCAGCGCAACTTCGCGCATGCGTCGGCGCAGGGGTGCCCCCATCAGCCGGGCCGCTTCCATCAGATGCGCCGTGCGTTCGCCCAGGGCCGTGCGTGCCAGCAAATACACGTAGGGATACAGCGCAAACGTGAATACCCACGCAGCGCCACCCAGGTTGCGGACCTCGGGGAACATCCGGCCTTCGGTTTCAAACGCGCTGCGCAGAGCCGATTGCAGGGGCCCACTGAACTGCAGAAAGTCGGTGTAGGCATAGGCCACCACATAGGCCGGGATCGCCAGCGGCAGCAACAAGGCCCACTCCAATATGCGTCGGCCAGGGAATTCAAACAGCGTCACGGCGACGGCCGTCGACAAACCGACGGTGGCAACTCCCACCGTAACCAGCAGACACAGTTGCAGGGTGGTCCAGAGGTAATCCGGCAGCACGGTTTGGGCCATCTCACGCAGGATGCCCATGGCCACCCCGGACGCATCGCCCACGGGGAGCCAGGAGCCCAAGACCGCCAACACCGGTGACATCAAAGCGCCAACCAGCAGTAACAGCATCCAGCGGGAGGGGGACAATGGAAAGTGCGACGTGGTCATTGCGGCCTGCGGCCTTGGCTAAATGAGAATTGTAATCATCTAAAATCGCCACCATGTTTCTTCAGTTGTCCCAATTGCAGGTCCATTACCCTGGCAACAGCAACGCAGCCGTGCGGGACGTATCGTTTGCTTTGCGCGCGGGTGACATTGGCGTTTTGATCGGCCCCTCGGGCTGCGGTAAAACGACTCTGCTGCGGGCCGTCGCCGGCCTGGAGGCTGCAAGTGGCGGATTGATCAAACTCGGTGGGCACACCGTGAGCAGCGGAAAAGCCCATGTACCGGCCGAAAAACGCCGTATCGGCATGGTGTTCCAGGACTTCGCCTTGTTTCCACATCTGGATGTGGCGCACAACATAGCCTTTGGCATCCACGATTGGCCCCGGGGCCAGCGTGATGCACGCGTTGCGGAAGTGCTGGAATGGGTAGGGCTGTCGCAGACGCAGAAGCGCTTTCCGCATGAACTGTCGGGTGGGCAACAACAGCGCGTCGCGTTGGCCCGGGCACTGGCCCCGCAGCCCCAATTGCTGCTGCTGGATGAACCCTTTTCCAACCTGGATGTGGACCTGCGCGAGCGCCTGGCGCATGAGGTACGCGGCATCTTGAAAGCCGCTGGCGCGACGGCACTGTTTGTGACCCACGATCAGCTCGAAGCCTTTGCCATTGGCGACATGATTGGCGTGATGCACGAAGGCGCACTGCACCAGTGGGACGACGCCTATTCGCTGTACCACCGCCCCGCCACCCGTTTTGTCGCCGAGTTCATTGGTCACGGCGTGTTTGCCCCGGCCACGCTGGTCGCAGTGGACGGTCAGACTGTGGTGCGCACCGCGTTGGGCGAACTCAGCAACATCGCCGAGTGCCCGCTGCCCTCAGCCTACGCCTCGGGTGAATGCGACGTGCTGCTGCGTGCCGACGATATCGTGCATGACGACGAAGCGCCAGTCAAAGCCGAAATCCTGCGCAAGGCGTTTCGCGGTGCGGAATTTTTGTACACCCTGCGCCTGGCAGGCGGCCAGATTGTGCAGGCCCACGTGCCCAGCCACCACGACCACCGCCTGGGTGAATGGATCGGCATCCGCGCCGAGGTGGACCACGTGGTGACGTTCAAGCGCGACGCCTAACCCCGCAATGCAGCAATCGTTTCACGCAGGTCCGCCGCCCAGGCACGGCGGTCCCTCCCCTGCGCCAACTCCGGCGTTCCAAAATGCACCACTGCTTGCACATTGTCAGCACACAGCGTGCGCCACAGTGACTGCCACAACGTGTCATCTCCCACGTAACACGGGGCAAAACTGATCTGCCCGTTGGTGGCGTCAGCAAACTGCAGCGCCACCGGCTGCACCGGCGCATCGGCCGATATGGCGGCCTGCAACAGGTTGGCATGAAAAGTCAAAAGTGTTGAGCCATCACCGGTCGTGCCTTCGGGAAAGATGGCCAGCACATCACCGTCTCGCAGACACTGGGCCATCTGGTGCACCACACGCATGGCGTCGCGCCGCGATTCGCGGGTAATGTAGAGCGTGTCGGCCGCATTGGCCAGTGTCGACACCACAGGCCAACGCGCAATTTCGTCCTTGGACACAAAGCGGCAGTGGCGGGTGGCGTGCATGACCACAATATCTACCCACGAGATATGGTTGGCCACCAGCAGCATGGGGCCATTCGCGGGCGGGCTCCCTTTTACTATCAATTTGATAGCTAAATACCCAAGCATTTCTCGGGCCCAGGCCTGAACGCGTGCATGCCTTTGGTCGGGGGACAGGCGCGGAAACACGGTCCAGATGGTCCACACGCCACCCAGAATGTGCAGCACCACGCGCAACAGGCGCCGGCCAGCGCGCCAGCGGTTCATGGACTGGCGTACCGCGCGGCGGGGCGGTGCCCGTTAGCACCGCTTTTATGCCTGGTAGGCAAGGTGTCCGCCAACCCAGGTAGTCCGCACGCGCCCTGGCAACTCGTAACCGCCAAAGGGTGTATGGTGGCCCTGGCTGCGCAAGGCGGATGGCTCCACCACCCAGGTGGCTTGCGGATCAAACAGACAAATGTCTGCCACACCGCCGACAACCAGGCGGCCCGCGCCTCCCGGCATGGCACCCAATGCCGAGCCCACCACGGCGGCGCTCTGGCTGCTGACCACGCCCAGCGCCTTGGCCAGGGGCACGTCGCCTTGCTGTGCCCACTTCAGGGTCAGGCTGAGCAGCAATTCCAACCCGGTGGCACCCGGCTCAGCCTCTGCAAACGGCAGCGCCTTCGCGTCATCGTCCACCGGCGTGTGGTCAGACACCAGAGCGTCAATCGTGCCGTCGATCAGGCCGGCACGCAGCGCGTCGCGGTCACGCTGCTGGCGCAATGGCGGATTCAGGCGCATGCGGCTGTCGAAATAACCCAGGTCGACATCGGTCAGGTGCAGGGAGTTGATACTGACGTCGCAGGTGATGGGCAGGCCTTCCGCCTTGGCAAGGCGCACCAGCGCCACGCCAGATGCGCTGCTCAGGCGGCACAGATGTACGCGTGCCTGCGTGGCGCGCACCAGCTCGAAGATGGTGTGCAGTGCGATGGTTTCAGCCGCCACCGGAATGCCCGACAGACCCATGCGGGTTGCCAGCGGACCACTTGCTGCCACCCCCTTGCCCAGGTACCGCTCTTGCGGGCGTAACCACACGGTGTAGCCAAAGGTGCTGGCATATTGCAGTGCGCGCAACAAGGCCTGGGTATTGGCCATCGCAACTTCGGCCTGGCTGAAACCCACACAACCGGCCTGCGTCAGGTGCAGCATCTCGGTCAGCACCTCGCCCTCCAGATTGCGGGTCAAGGCACCCAGCGGGAACAGGCGGGCCAACTTGAGCATCTCGGCACGGTGCCGCAACATCTCGACCAGACCGGCTTCGTCCAGCACCGGCTCTGTGTCTGGCGGGCAGACCACGCTGGTCACACCCCCCGCCACGGCAGCCGCCATTTCGGAGGCCAACATGCTGGCGTGCTCCTGCCCCGGTTCGCGCAGGCGCACTGCCAGATCAACGAGGCCAGGCATGACGATGCAGCCGGTTGCGTCAATGGTGGTGTCGGGGATGAAATCAGACGCTATATTTTTGATAGCTACTATCGCAGTATCCACGAGGGCTAGGTCAGCTTTTTCATCATAGCCGCTAGCGGGATCGATGACCCGGCCGCCCTTGATCAGTGTTTTCATATGCGTGTGCTCCGGGGATCAGCTTCATTGCCCGCCACGATGCTCATGACCGCCATGCGCACGGCGATACCAAAAGTGACCTGCGGCAAGATCACGCTTTGCTTGCCGTCGACCACGGCGGAGTCAATTTCGACGCCACGGTTGATCGGTCCAGGGTGCATGACGATGGCGTCGGGCTTGGCCAGTTGCAGCTTCTCGGGCGTGAGGCCGTAACTCTTGAAGAACTCGTGCATGGAGGGTAAAAGCGCGCCGCTCATGCGTTCGTTCTGCAGGCGCAGCATGATGATGACGTCGCAGTCCTTGATGCCCTCTTCCAGTGTATGACAGACCCGCACGCCCATTTGCGCCAGGTCGGACGGCACCAGGGTCTTGGGGCCGACCACACGCACCTCCGCACAGCCCAAAGTGGTCAATGCATGGACGTCGGAACGCGCCACGCGCGAATGCAGCACGTCACCGACGATGGCCACTGTGAGGTTCGAAAAATCCTTCTTGTAATGCCGGATCGTGAACATGTCCAGCAAACCCTGTGTGGGGTGGGCGTGGCGGCCGTCACCGGCATTGATCACGTGAACATGCGGCGCCACGTGCTGCGCAATCAGATAGGGTGCGCCGGATTCACTGTGGCGCACTACAAACATGTCAGCGGCCATGGCCGAGAGATTGGCAATGGTGTCCAACAGCGACTCACCTTTGGAAGCCGAAGAGCGCGCGATGTCCAGGTTGATGACGTCGGCCGACAGGCGCTTGGCGGCGATCTCAAACGTGGTGCGGGTACGGGTGCTGTTCTCAAAGAACAGGTTGAACACACTTTTGCCGCGCAAGAGGGGCACCTTTTTCACCTCACGATCATTGACCGAGACAAAATTGGCGGCCGTGTCCAGGATGTGCGTCAGGATGCTCTTGGGCAGGCCTTCGACCGACAGCAGGTGCACCAGTTCGCCGTGCTGGTTGAGTTGGGGGTTGCGTTTGTAGAGCATATCAAGCCTTCCGCAGGGCCGCCCCAAGGGAGGCTTGCCCCCGCGCGGGGGGCAGTGAATACACGCAGTGATGAATGTGGGTGCTCATAGTGTTTTTTCCTCCACGTCAAAGCTGAACACCCCTGCTTCACTGCGGGCCAAGGCCAGGGATTGGCTGGCCGCGAGGGTAACCCGGGCAGCAGCAAAGTCGGCTTGCACCGGCAGTTCGCGCCCGCCGCGGTCGACCAGCACTGCGAGTTTTACGCAGGCCGGGCGGCCGTAATCGAACAGTTCGTTGATGACCGCGCGCAGCGTGCGTCCGGTGTAGAGCACGTCGTCCA
>CAZMXB010000256.1:0-7408 GCA_964569855.1 uncultured Rhodoferax sp. | reverse complement strand
CTGCGCCAAAACCCTGCGCAGCGCCGGGGAAACGGTGTTCTCCATTGGCCGCATTGCACTGCGGGGAGACGGCGCAGCGGTCGTCGTGGCGTAAACAGCGTTCTGCGCCGCAAAAAAGGACGCGCACGACACGTTGAATGCTAGAAAAAGCATAGCTATCAGCGCCCATATCGACTGGACTTTCGCTGGCTTTTGCACCAGAATCCGTCTCTCTGTAGAAGATGTGATGGGTTCCCATGCCGGTAATCGCAGTGATCAATCGCAAAGGTGGCAGCGGCAAAAGCACACTGGCCACCCACCTGGCTGCCTGGATGGCGCGTCAGGGTGCAGCCGTCATGCTGGGCGACGTTGATCGCCAGCAATCGACCCGGGCCTGGCTCAAACGCCGCGAGCCCCCGCTACCGTCCATCGTGCCCTGGACCATAGACCAAAAAAACGTTTTAAAGGTGCCCCCGGGCGTAACCCATGTGGTCCTGGATACACCGGGCGGTTTGCACGGTTTTGAGTTGGCAAAGGTGGTGATGTCGGCCCACGCCATCATCATCCCGGTATGCCATTCAATTTTTGATCGCGAGTCTGCGGCGGCCTGCATTGCCGAGTTGATGGCCCTGCCACGGCTAGCCAATGGGCGCTGCCTGCTGGGCGTGGTTGGCATGCGCATTGATGCCCGCACCCATGGGGCGCAGTCCTTGCGCGAATGGGCCCAGGCGTTGGGAGTGCCATTTCTGGGTGTGCTGCGTGAAACCCAATGGTATGTGCGCGGTTTGGACAGTGGTCACACCATTTTCGACATCCGCAGCAATGCCACAAAACCCGATCTGGAGCAGTGGACCCCGGTACTCAAATGGTTGCAACCGGTGACCCAACTTTCCGCGCTTCCACCGAGTGAGGTAGCCTCTGGCACCCTCACTCCAGACCCCCATTGGCATGACACCTTTGCCCCGACCACGGTATCGACCCAGACCCGGCCCGCCAATGAACATATCCGGGCCTCGCGACCCGTCAGTCTGATGCCAGCCCAGGAGTCTATGGTCCATGGCAGCCGTTTGTCGGTGTTTTCAGGGCCGCCTTGCGGTGGTTCCAAAGCTTCCATGGCGCGTGACGCCACCGTCCCACAACCTCTGGAGCAGGCAAAACGGTCGGCGTGCTAGATTTCTCCCCGCACCATGGACAGCAGACGGGATAACACCACACCGCCATCCACTCGAAGACCGTTGTGCTCATATGCATTGGTCACCCACAAACGCATGTTGGGTACGGTATCTGCGGTTTCCTCTGAAAATTGCCGGTGTACATACATGTCGTCGTGGTACACCGCCGCCGCCACTGGCACTGTGTTTTCGCGCAGGCACTCTAGGTCATACAAGGCAGGCCACGCCGCCGTTTGGGCTAGCAGATGGGCCGCCTGTTTGAGGGGTTGCAACTGCGCGTAACACTCAAACATCCAGGGAAAAATCATTTCCCCGGTGAATAACACCGGCCCTGTTCCCTGCAACCCGAACTCGGGAAATTCGGCAATCAGACGATTGGCGGACCATTGGCTCGCAGCCTGCTGGGTATAGCAGGCTTCATGCAACAACGCATAAATCGGGTTGCTGTCAAAAGTCTGGGCTTGCGCCACCTGAGCCAGAAAATTCCAGTTCAAAAGCCGTTGGCCGTCCGGCATGACCACAAAAGCGTCTTCCACCAGGTAATGCACGGTCTCGAAACCATCACCCATGCCAAACTGAAGGCCCAGTTGCAGAAAACGCGCTGCCGTCAAACGCCCACCCCCTGGAATAGGCACATCGTGTTGCAGCAAATGGTCAACGATGTCGCGCACCCTTTGGGCATCGCCCGGGTAACGCGCATAAAACTGGCGGTTCTTGGCAATCACCCGGGCGAAGGTGGCCCGGTAGACGTCGTCTACCGGGCGGTTCAATGACGGAATGCCGCCCGTAATCAGCACCTCTTTCAAGCCCCCGGGCGCGGCACTCAGGTAGCGCAGGGCACAAAAACCGCCATAACTTTGTCCCAAAAAAAATACTCCAGCGCTTGCCATCGGCCAGGTGCAGGCGAATGGCCTCGGCATCGCGCACGATGTTATCGGCGCGAAAGTGCATCAGGTAGTCGGCCTGGCTCCTCGCGTCAGCAAAATTGCCTAAGGTCTGCGCTGTGACCGGTGTCGAACGGCCGGTACCCCGTTGGTCCAGCAGCAAAACGCGGTAATCCTGCAGAGCCCGCGCCAACCAGCCGGTGTTGCCCATGGGGCGCGGCGCGCCGAAGCCAGGTCCACCCTGAAAATACACCAGGTAGGGCAAATCCGCATCCCGCTTCCCCGGGGCTACCACTTCACGCGCGAAGATGCTCAACCGGGTACCGGGGTTCTGGTAGTCCAGCGGCAGGTCAAATGTGTGGTCACGCAAGACCAGGCCGGGAATGGAGTGGGTGCAGTGCAGCATGGTTTGGCGGCGCTGGTCGGCCTACTGCCCGGATATTTCTTTGAAAAAAGCGTCCGCTGAAGGTTTGCGACCCAGGAATTCTTCCACCAGTTCGGCGGGCGGGCGCTGTCCGCCACTTTCCAGAATCAGCTTGCGGTAGCGCGCGCCCACCGCGGTATCCATGACATTGGTACCAAACGCCGAACGCATGTCCAGCGCCAGCACTTCGGACCACATATAACCGTAGTAGCCGGCCTGGTATCCACCCATGACATGGCCAAAACCGGCGGGAAGCATGGTGCCTGCCTCAAAACCCAGCGGGGTTTTGCCTTCCAGCAGCGCCCAGGTTTTCATTGGGTCCACCAACTGCGGAGTGTGCAAGGCCATGTCCCATGCCGAGTACAGACGCTGGCGCGCGTACTGAAGCCCTTTGCCAAACGATCGGGCGGCATTCATGCGTTCGATCAATTTGGAATCGATGGGTTTACAGGTCGGGCAAACCTGGGTGAACAGGGCCAGCGACTCCGGACGGCGTGACCACTCCTCGTACATTTGCGACGGCGCTTCCACAAAGTCACGCTTGACACCGGTTCCGGCATTGAGCACATACCGGGTGCGAGACAGCACCCCATGCATGATGTGGCCAAACTCGTGGAACAGGGTTTCGAGTTCATCCTGGTTGAAGCCTTCGCGGCTGAAATTGGTCACCAACACCGACACCGGTGTCCGCGCGGCAACCAGCGAGACACCACGCACCGGGAAGGCTGCCGCGTGTTTGTATTTGCCATCGCGCGGAAACAGGTCGAGGTAGAAGGTCGACAGGTACTGCTCACCGGCAGTATCAAAGACGTCAAAGGCGCGCACATCGGCTTGCCAGACCGGCAAGGTCTTGTTGGGCTTGAACTGCACGCCATACAGGGCGCTGGTGACCTGCATCATCCAGGCTATGGTGGGGTCCGTCGGAAACTGGGCGCGCACTTCTGCCTGGTCTATGCTGTAGCGTGCCTTTTTCAGGCGTTGCTGGTAGAAGGACACGTCCCAACGCTTGAGGACAGCGTTTTTGTCGCCGGTGAACCCGGCTTTCTCGGCCCGCAATTCTTCCAGTTCCTTGCGCTCCAGGGCTTCGACACGACCCTGCACATCGTCCAGAAATCGGTTCACGGCACTGGCACTGCCGGCCATCTTGCGTTTGATGACCCAGTCCGCATAACTGGCTTCGCCCATCAATTGGGCCAGTTCCAGGCGCAATTTGACGGCTTCGGTCAGCAATGTCAGATTTTGGGTGCCGCCACGGCGCTGAAAAGCGGTCCAGAATGCCTTTCGCGTGCTTTCCACCTGCACATTGTTCATGAGTGCGTCGTATTCGGGATAGTCCAGGCTGAACACGTAGTCCCCCTTGGCATCGCGCTTGCGGTCGGCCAGCGCGCCCGGCAAGATGCCATGCAGCGCAGCCTCGGAAAAACTCAGCTTGGTGTCAACATCACGCACATTGCGAGAGAAGTCCTGCGACAGTTTGTCCATGCGCTCAAATATGGCCTTGGCACGCTCGCGCTTGGCGAGTGGCAGATTGACGCCGCGCTCCTCAAAATCGTCCAGGATGCTCTGGCGCGCAACGGCATCGACAGGGTCGGTGGCTTTGAGCGCCTGGATCCGTTCAAACAAGGCCTCGCTCTGCAGGTATTCATTGGGTAATGCCGACAACAGCAGGTCACAGGCTTCGGCGGCCTTGCGCACCTCAGGGTCGGGACTGGTTTCCGACAGCAGGCCAATCGGCCCGCCAATGTCCTGCAAGCCCATATCGAGCGTGTTCCAGGCATGCAGCACATTGATCACGCTGACACGTGCCATGGGCAGCGCTTTGAGCTTTTCAATGCGCGATTTGGCCTTGGTGATGGCTTCGTCGCACAGTTTGGGAATTTCCAGCGCAGTGGGCTGGGCGATTTCGCCGCGCTGGGCGGCAAGGGTGGGGGTCAGAGCCAGAGCAGCGAAGGCCGCCAGCATCGGGGTGTGAAGCTTCATTGCAATCCTGAAAACGGGTTGAAAGGGATTGGCCGGTGGGAACCGGCGATGCCCCACTCGCCTTCTGGGCGGCTGGGCAAGAAAATTATAGGCATCGATGCGCACGACGGCGTAGCGACAGGGTCAATGCCTTCAGGAACGCCGCAGCGCGTCCACCCAGTCCGCAATCGCGTCCAGATTCACGTGTTCGTCCGCATGCACCAAGTAACACTCCAGATCAGAAAGCGCCTGCTCGGTGTGGCCCAATTGGGCATGCGCCAGACCACGGTCACGGTATTCGTTCCAGGCCTCTGGCATCAGAACAATCAGACGCTCCTGCACTGCCAGCAGGCGCGGCCAGTCGCTATGGGATTTGTGGATTTCCTTCAGATTGCGCAACATGCGGGCAATGATGTCGCGCGAGGGAGCGGTCTGCAGGTACAGCCCCAACGGTGTCTCAAACTCGTCTATCAGGCCGCTGCGCTGCCGGTAGGGTTCGAGCCGCTCTGACAGTTCCTCCCGACTCAGTGATTTGCCGTCTATGGGGTCTATCACCACCTGCCCCATGGGCAAATTGACCTTGACCAAAAAATGGCCCGGAAAGCCCACACCCCGCACTGACAGCCCCAGCCCATGCGCCAGTTCCATCCACAGCACCGCCAGCGTGATGGGAATGCCGCGCCGCGTGTGCAACAGGATATGGATGAAGCTGTTGTCCGGGTCGTAATAGTTGTTCACGTTTCCGGCAAAGCCCAGGTCCTGGAAGAAGAACTGGTTGAGGACGCGCAACTTCTGGACCGGCCCGGTATCGGCAGCGATGCGCCGGCGCACACGGGCCTGCAGATGATCCACTTCGTTGAGCACCGACTGAACATCCACGTCCGGGTATTCGTCCTGCGCCAAGCTGATGGCCGCCTCAAACAACGCAAACTCGATATCGCGCTCTACCAGAGCGGTGAAGTAGTCCAGCGGTGTCGGCGCGTCGAATGACAGGTTCATGGTGGGCGCTCTCTGCGTGCCTAACGCCGCAACAACTGCCGCAGATTCAGCCCCGCCGCCCAGATCGCTACAAAATATATAGCTGAACCACCAGCAATCACGAGGGCTAGAGCGCCCATTCTCTTGAGCTTTTCGGAGTACATGGCTAACCAGGGCAAGGCCATACTGGCCCACATCAAGAACACCGCCAGCAAGGCGCTGGCCGCCAGAACCTGCATGGTAAACCTAGCCCAGCCCGGACGGGGAACAAAGGTGCGATCACGAAGCAATCCCAGTAACAACCACAGCGCATTGACCATGGCGCCAACCCCAACCGCCAGCGCCAGACCGGCGTGCGCCAGCCACGGCACAAACAGCAAGTTCAAGCCTTGGGTAATGACCAGTACAGCGACACCGATCAGGGCCGGTGTCCGGATGTTCTGGCTGGCGAAGTAACCGGGCGTCAAAACCTTGATGGCGACCAGGCCCAGCAGCCCGGCACCGTAGCCCATCAAGGCTCCCGTGGTTTGCATGACATCGGCATCGGTGTAGCGTCCATTGTGAAAAATCACCGCCACAATCGGCTGTGCAAAGGTGATCAGCGCGACTGCGCTGGGCACGGCCAGCAACACCACCAGGCGCAGCCCCCAGTCAATCATGCTGGAGAATTTTTCCGAGTCGCCACCCGCCTTGGCAGCAGCGAGCTGGGGCATCAACACCACGCCGAGCGCGACACCCAGCATGGCGGTGGGAAATTCCATCAACAGACCGGCGTTATTGAGCCAGGTTACGGAGCCGGTCGCCAGGTGAGAGGCAATCTGGGTATTGATGAGCAGCGAAATCTGGGCAACGCTGACGCCCAGCAATGCTGGTCCCATGAGCTGCACGACTCTTTTGGTCGCCGGCTGCGACCAGGCGGCGCGTGCCGTAGCCAGGGTCAGGCCAATCTTTGGCGCGAGCCCAATGCTGTGAAGCCCCCACAATATCGCGCCCAGTTGCAACAGGCCACCCACCATGACGCCCCCAGCCATCGCGTAAATGGGTTCCAGGCCCTGGCGCTCAAGCCACGGCGCGCCCAACAAGGCAGCCGAAATCATGGCGAGATTGAGTAACACGGGGGTAGCCGCCGGTATCGCAAACCGTTTCCAGGTGTTGAGCACACCCGCCCCCAGCGCCACGAGGGACATGCACGCAATGTAGGGAAACATCCAGCGCGTCATCACCACCGCCGCGTCAAACCCCTCCGGTTTCAGGCCACTGGCCAGGATGTAGACCAGGATGGGCGCACCGGCGACCCCTACGACACAGGTCAGCAACAACACCAGCGTCAGCAAAGACGCCACTGCATTGATCAATACATGGGTTGCCTCTTCACCGTCTTTCTCCTTGCTGGCCGCCAGCACCGGCACAAAGGCCTGGCTGAAAGCACCTTCGGCAAACATGCGGCGCAACATGTTTGGAATCCGAAACGCGACCCAAAACGCATCGGTCATGGCGCTCACACCAAAGATGGAGGCCATCAGCAGGTCGCGCACCAGACCAGTGATGCGCGACACCAGGGTCAGCAGGGAAACAGTGGAGGCGGATTTGAGGAGGCTCACTGAGTGAGTGTAATGGGGGCTTGCTTTCTGATTCTCTAGTCCTTTTGACGCCTGATGTTTTTGACTCCCCACTCCCCCCAGCCCCCTCGCCCCCGTCGGGCGAGGGGGAGCCTTAACAGCCGATTTTGTGGCTGCGCGCCGAATAGGGAATTACGGGCGGTGCGTTACCACCATTGCGTCGCTCGGAGAGTTCATGAGTGCGAGTTCCGAGCGCCGGAGGCGTCTCGGTAGAAAAAAAGAGCACTTCGAACCACGTCAAGCCTCCGGCGCTCGGAACTGCAACCCCAGAACTCTATGCACGAGATAGCGGCGGCAACCTCTCGCCAGTAATTCCGTAGTCGGCGAGACGAAATCAAATCGGCTGTTAAGAGCTCCCCCACGCCCGACGGGGGCGAGGGGGCTGGGGGGAGT
>CAZMXB010000255.1:0-7423 GCA_964569855.1 uncultured Rhodoferax sp. | reverse complement strand
CTCGTTCACCGAGACCCAGGTCAGCGGCTGGACGCTGGCCAGCATCAGCTGCACGTCGTCCACGGGTACCAGCACCAACCTGAGTGGTGCGACGGCCACGATCAACCTGGCCGCCGGAGACAACATCGTCTGCACCTTCGTCAACACCAAACCAGGGACGGGCAGCATCACCATCGTCAAGGATGCACAGCCCAATGACGCGCAGGACTTCGCCTTCACGCCCAGCCAGGCCACCATGCCGCAGTTCCTGCTCGATGACGACAACGACAGCACGCTGTCGAACATGAAAACCTACAGCGGCCTTCCTGCGGGCACCTACGCCTTCACCGAGACCCAGGTCCCCGGCTGGACGCTGGCCAGCATCAGCTGCACGCCGTCCTCGGGCACCAGCACCAACCTTTCGGCAGGCTCGGTCACGATCAATCTGGCGGCCGGGGACAACATCGTCTGCACCTTTGTCAATGTCAACTCGCCGCCCACCACTGCCAAATTGTGCGGCGTGAAGTTCAACGATCTCAATGGCAATGGACTGCAGGAAGCCGGCGAGCTGGGTCTTGCGAATTGGCAGATCGGCGTGGGAATTGCCGCCATCCCGCCCGCCACCACGGGTGATAAAGGGCAGTACTGCATCAACGGTCTCCCCGCCGGCACCTATACAGTTTCAGAAATACCGCAGGCGCCTTGGGTGCAGACCTTTCCGGCCGCACCCGGCTCACACACGGTCACTCTGGCGGCCGCTCAGCAACTCAACGGGGTCAACTTCGGCAATACCCTGCCGAGCGGCCATTGTTACAACGCCACTGGCAATGCATTTTCGCTGCTGACCAACGGTGGATTCGAGACTTCACCAACCCTGAATCCCAATGGTTCCGCACTCTTTGCGCAGTCAATGGTGCATTCCTGGGCAACGCCTTCCCCCGGCGGACAAATTGCGCTCTGGAGCAACGGGCATCAAGGAGTCTCTGCATATTCCGGCAGCAAATTTGTGGAATTAAATGCCTCGACGGGTGCCCAGTTGTTTAGCAGCTTCACCGGCGTTCCCGGTAGTACCGTTTCGATCTCCTTTGCCCATCAAGGACGGGTTGGCTTTCCAAATCAGCTCAGTGTCACCATCCGCTCCGGGAACAACCCCCCCACAACGCTTGCAAGCTTCACTGCAAGCACCGCGGCGTGGACGGTCAACACCCTTACATACACCTTGCCCAACGATGGACAAACCCAGTACCTCCTCGGCTTTGTCTCCAGCGACGGCGGGGCGGGTGGCAACTTGCTGGATGAGATTCAGGTGATCAATCTGGCGTGCCAGGATGTCCTTGTGCCCGACCTCACTGATCTGGGCAAACCCAAGGTGTTCAGCTATCTGGAGGGCGTCTACCCGCATTTGTTCAAAGGACTGGGTGCGGCAGGGCAGAGCGCCCCATACAGCTACCGCTTCTACGCACAGACCGGCAACTATCTGGCAATTGATGACGTGGGCACGATTTTCATGCTGGGATCGTTCACGGACAACGCAGTGGTGACTCTGGGCACGATTGATTCGTTCCGCACCTTGATCAGCAGATGGTATGCGGGTCCGATAGGCAACCCGCGGGTGTTTGATTTTGCGGCGGCCAATTATCCTGACGTCTTTCAAGGCACGCCGATGGCGGCGGAAATGGATCAATACAGTTATCGTTTCTATCCACAGAGCGGCAACTTTCTTGCCGTCGATAACGCGGGAGCGCTTTACATCCTCGGGCCGACCACCGGCAACACACTGGTGCAGATCGGTGCGGTGAATGCGCTGCGCGAAGCAATCACGGCGTGGGAGGCACGGCTGCCTCGGTAAGGTGACCGCAGAGTCAACAAATCAAAGCGTCGCCCAATGGGTGGGCGCAACAAGGAACCGCTGGTTTTCCTTCCATCGGTTCGTGACTGAATCGCCACGGACGAGGGCGAACCGGCGCGGTGTTACAAGTTTGATTTACGCAAGGGCCGCAGCGCGCGGGGCTGAATCTGAGGCCATCACGCAGTTTCGCCCATTTTGTTTGGCGCTGTACAGGCCCTGGTCGGCTGCCCGCATCAAATCGTCCAGCTCGATATCGGGCAGGCCGGCTGGCATGGATGCGATGCCGATGCTGGCCGTGACCTGCAGCGTCAGACCGGCGTCTTCGATGCGCTCCTGGGCGATTGCCTTGCGCAGCGTTTCCGCGATTTGCAGGGCGCCCTTGGTGTCGGTGCCGGGAGCCAGAACCGCGAACTCCTCGCCTCCAAGACGCCCCGGGATATCGGTTACCCGCAAACACAGCGACAGCAACTGGCCCAGGCCACGCAACACCGCGTCTCCGGCCGGGTGCCCATGGGTGTCGTTGACCTTCTTGAAATGGTCGACGTCCAGCACCAACACACTCAAAGGTGTCTTCAGGCGCTTGGCTAACTGGAGCTGCTGCAGCGCCTCTTCCATCCAGGCGCGCCGGTTTTTCAGGCCGGTCAGGTCGTCTTCGTTGGCAAGACGGCTTACAGCGGCGAGGGTTTCTTTCAGCTCGCGGTCCATGCGACGCAGTTCCATCAGTGACATCACCTGCCGCGCAAGTCTTCGCAGCAACGAGAGCTGGCGATCGGTCAATGCGTGAGGCTTGGTATCCAATACACACAACACACCGACCCGAAAACCGTCACCGGATGTCAAGTTGACGCCGCTGTACATCCGGTACTGCGTGTCCCGAACGGTCAGTGGCAAGCTGGCAGTGCGCGCGTCCGACAACAAATCGGGGATCAGCAGCTCTTGTTCTTCCAGAATCGCCCACGAGCAATAATCCTCATCGCGGGGTGTCTGCAGGGTCTTTGCGCCATAACTGCTTTTGTACCAAACGCGGTCTTCGTCGACCAGTGACACAAAGGCGTACGGCACGCCACACAGTTCCGCGGCCAGCTCCGTCAGAAGGTCAAAATCAGCGTCCGTCTGCGTGTCGAGCAACTGGTAGGCACGCAGTGCGTGCAGTCGGGCCGCTTCATGCAAGGGGCGTGGGATCATGGTGTACAGCCGTTCAGTCGATGAGATGGACGCATTCTGTTGGAGTTGCCCAGCGGCGTCAACGGGGTTTGTGCCGCTGCCATGCCGTTTCCAGTGACAAATCGGCTCATCCAAGTCCTGGCGGGGAGCAACAACTGCCTTTTGCAAAGATCTTCAGGTCAAATTGGCCTCCAGCCCTCGTGAAATAGGCGCGAGGGGCTATCAATTACATAGCGATGGTCGGTAACCAAACGAAACTACTGCTTGGCCCCCAAGGCCAACGCCGCTGCCCGCGACGCAGCCAATGCCACTGCATCCGGCTCCTGGCGGGTGTCCCATCCCTGCAGGTGCTTTTCACTCAGATTGCAAAGCGCGGTAATCCACTCCGGGTCGTCGTTCAGGCAGGGTATGTAGTGAAATGTCTGGCCGCCGGCCGTCAGAAATGCGGCGCGGCCTTCCATGTCGATTTCCTCCAGGGTTTCCAGGCAGTCGCTGGTGAAACCCGGGCAGACCACATCGACCCGCTTGACACCGGCCTTGGCCATGGCAATCAAAGTGGGCTCGGTGTAGGGTTCCAGCCACTTGGCGCGTCCCAAACGGGACTGAAAGGTGACCTTGAAGTCGGTCTTTTCGAGGCCCAGGCGTTCGGCCAGCAAGCGGGCGGTCTTGAAGCATTCGCAGTGGTAGGGGTCACCCAACTCCAGTGTGCGCGCCGGTACGCCGTGAAAGCTCATCACCAGTTGATCGGGGCGGCCATGGTTCTTCCAGTAACGCAGGATACGGGCGGTCAGAGCGGCAATGTAGTCGCCGTCGTCGTGGTAGTGGTTGACAAAACGCAGCTCAGGCAAGGTGCGGGTGCGCTGTGCCCAGCTGTAGACGGCATCGAACACACTGGCCGTGGTGGCGGCGCTGTATTGGGGGTATGCGGGCACCACCAGCACCCGGGTCACACCTTCGGCTTTGAGCGCATCGAGCTGTGATCCGATGGAGGTGCTGCCGTAGCGCATCGCCCAACGCACCACGACGCCCAGGTTGCGCTCCCCAAGCCAGCCCTGCAGCAGCTTGGCCTGCTTTTCAGTCCAGACCCTGAGTGGCGAGCCCTGGGGTGTCCACACGCTGGCGTATTTGGCAGCCGACTTGGCGGGACGAAACCGCAGAATGATGCCGTGCAGTATGAACCACCAGACGAGCCGGGGGATTTCCACCACCCGATGGTCACTCAAGAATTCAGCCAGGTAGCGGCGTACCGCTGCAGGGGTGGGGGCGTCGGGGGTACCCAGGTTGCACAACAGGACTGCGGTGCGGGGGGCATTGCCATGGAGGAAGGCAGGTTCTTTTTGAAAGGGCATGGATCGTATTCTCGCCGACAGTCAGAGGCACCGTGATTGCACGGGCTCCTGCTCCCTGGGCACGAGCGTCATGCGCCAGGCGCCAGGTCAGTCAGCCGGTGCTGCGGCACGTTTCTTCTTGATGATCTTCCCGGCAACAGGCGCTGCGGTTGCTTTGGTCGTCCCAACCCGCCGGGTTGCGGGTCGTTTGGATGTAGAGGGCGGGCTGTGGTGAATGCCGACCGCAGCCTCCAGTGCCAGGATGGCGTTGTGGGTGTAGTCCAGCATGCGCTGAAGCGCTGGAACCGAACGGCGGCACGCGATGTAGCCAAAACCCAGCCTGTCAGCATACCCGCTGATGGTGATATTGAGCGCCAGGTAATGGGTGGGAATCGATACCGGGTACACCTCATCAAGATGCGCACCGTTGAGGTACAGCGCCTTTTTCGGGCCGGGAACATTGGAAATCACCAGATTGAACAGCGGATGGTTTTGCGCCGTGCCCGTGACCATGCCCGCGCCAAAAGGGGAAATCGATGTAATGCCATGGGCCATTTTTTGCAGGCGAGGCATTTTGGTCAGACGCTGTTTGGCTTGTGAAGTGGACTCCACGATGCGCTTGAGCCTTTTGAGTGGGTCGGCAATGTCGGTGGCCAGGCTGGCCAACAACAGCGAGACCTGGTTTCCACCAGCCGAGGTCTCACCGTGCAGCGATACCGGCACCATGGCAACCAGCGGCTTTTTGGGCAGCTTGTTTTGGGCTTGCAGGTATTCTCGCAGGGCACCTGCACAAATGGCGAGTGTGACGTCGTTGACGGTAGCACCCGTGGCTTCGCCGATGTGTTTGAGCCGCGACAGTGAATAGGATTGCGAGGCGAACCGGCGCGACCCCGATATCTCCACGTTAAAGGGTGTGGGTGGTGCCTGAAACGGCAGGGCGGCGGCGCCTTCGACGTAACTCGCACGGGCAATGTCCCACAGGCCACTGCCTATGCCAGGCAAAATGTCCCGGCCTGCTTTGGCCACGTTGCCAATCTGCTGCATAAAGGTTGGCGGGGTGCGCTTGCCGATTGATGCTGGATGGTGGGGATACGGCATATCCCATACCGGCGGCTTTCGCCCGGAGGCGTCGTCACACAATGCGTTGGCCGCCATGCGCGCGCCGGAAACGCCGTCCACCAGAGCATGGTGGATTTTGCTGTACATGGCAAAACGCCCACCAGGCAAGCCCTCGATCACATAGGTTTCCCACAGCGGGCGGTTGCGGTCCAGCAGATTGCCGTGCAGACGCGAGACCATGGCCAGCAGCTCCCGAATGCGCCCAGGCTGCGGCAGGGCCAGATGCCGCAGGTGGTAGTCCAGCTCGAACTCTTCGTCCTCTTCCCAGTACCACAAACCCATACGCAAGACCGGGCGCAGGTTGAAGGGGGCAATTGCCTTGGTGTGTTTGCCCCAATCGGCCAGTAGTTTGGCCACAAAGTCCGTGCCAGCGTCGGGCGGTGGGGTAAAGATGTTCAACCCCGCTACATGCATGGGTTGGTTGCGGGTTTCCATCCACAAAAATGCCGAATCGGTTGGGCTCAGGGCTTGCATGGTGAGTTCAGGCAACGGGGGGGTGCCTGCCGTTGTTCTTTAAGCGAATACTTGAACTGTAGCTCCAATCCGCACAAACTGGTCGCTGTGGTCTCGCAGCCATTGTCGCGACAGCGCATCGTCTTGCTCGTGTGGGTGGAAATCAGATGCCCTATCGGCCTTCCATTACTGGTAGTTGGCATTGCAGCGCATAGCAAAAAGTGTTGTCAGGTCGACCAACAACAGGTGGCGTACGGTGCGCTCGGTCACGGCGATCCACTTTGGGTTCCGGATCAGTAGCGGTGCAGCACCGCTTTTCCAGTTCGCGGATGGTTATGCAATGGTTTCATTCAAGAAGATTCCAGTCGGCTGGACAGGTCCAGCCATCGGTCTTCCAGTTGGGCCAGTTCGGCGTTCACGGAGTTGAGGCTGCGACCGATTTCCGCAATCTCGGATGGATGGGGATTGGTGGAAAGGCGGCTTTCCAGTGCGGCACCTTCTGCATTCAGCACGGCCATACGGGCCTCTACATCCTGGAACTCCTTTTTGACCTTGGGCGAGGTGTCGCCCTTAGACCTGGGTTTCACGATGGGTTCCGCCACGATGGGCTTGGCGGGGACCTTGGACGCCAGTTTGGCTTCTTCCCGTTGGCGCTTGGCTTCGTCCAGCAGGTAACGCTGGTAGTCGTCCAGGTCACCATCAAACGGCTCCACACCGCCGCGCGACACCATCCAGAATTCATCACACACCGCACGCAACAGCGCACGGTCGTGGCTGACCAGCATCACGGTGCCCTCAAACTCGTTGAGCGCCATCGACAGTGCCTCCCGGGTGGCCAAATCCAGGTGGTTGGTTGGCTCATCCAGCAGCAGCAGGTTGGGGCGCTGCCAGACGATCATGCACAACACCAGGCGCGCCTTTTCGCCGCCGCTCATGCTACCCACAGCCTGTTTGACCATGTCGCCGCTGAAGTTGAAGGTACCCAAAAAGCTGCGTAAATCCTGCTCGCGGGTCGCCTGGCCGGCAATCTTGCCGTCGGCCGTCAATTCCTTGACCAGGCGAATCATGTGTTCCAGCGGCGTATCGGCCGGACGCAGAACGTCCAACTCCTGCTGGGCGAAATAACCGATATTCAGCCCCTTGCCTTCGGTGATTTCACCGCCAATGGCTTGCAGGTCTCGCGCTACCGTTTTTACCAAGGTGGATTGGCCCTGGCCGTTGGCCCCCAGAATGCCAATGCGCTGGCCTGCCAGCACCGATTTGCTGACGTTGCGCACGATGATGGTGTGGGGCGTGCCTTCGGGTGCATCCTCAGGTGGTGGGTAGCCAAAACTCACCCCACTCATGGACAACATCGGGTTGGGCAGGTTGGCCGGTTCCTTGAACTCGAACGTGAAATCTGCTTCGCTCAGCAGCGGTGCAATCTTCTCCATGCGGTCCAGCGCCTTGACCCGGCTTTGGGCCTGCTTGGCCTTGCTGGCTTTGGCCTTGAAGCGGTCAATGAACTTTTGCAGGTGGGCAATCTTGTCCT
>CAZMXB010000254.1:0-7425 GCA_964569855.1 uncultured Rhodoferax sp. | reverse complement strand
GGTGCTGTTCTCGTTGGTTGGGACATTCACATACGTCAATCTGCACCTGGCATCGGCGCCATTCAATCTGTCTGCGGCAGGTTTGGCGAATGTCTTCACCGTTTATCTTGTCGGCGTCATTGTGACGCCGCTGGCTGGGCGCCACATTGACCGTCTGGGGTTCATGAAGTCCCTTCTGGGTGCCCTCGCAATTTCTGCCACGGGCCTTCTGATGACACTGCTTCCGTCCATAGTCTTCGTGGTTGTTGGACTGGCGGTGTGCTCAACTGGTGTATTTCTTTGCCAGTCAGCGACCATTGGTTCGATTGCAAGAACCGTGAGTGAAGGTCGCTCGCTGGCAACCGGTATTTACTACCTGAGCTATTACTGCGGTGGAGCCGCCGGTAGTTGGCTCGCCGGGTTAGCGTTCGAGGGATGGGGTTGGAGCGGCTCTGTTGCCACCATTGCTTTGTTTCAGGGCATTGCTGCAACCATCGTCTTATCCGTATGGCGGGAACGCGGACCCGAAACCAGACGAAATTGAAATGTATGCATCGAACGGGTGGAAAACCAATATTGATTTCGTTTTGATGGTGTTCCTGTCGATTTGGATGCGCATGACTCGCATGGAGGCTGCGCGGCGCTGAAACTGATAGTCTTACCCAATCTTATCTAACCGGAAGAATTGTCATGAAATATCGACTTCTGGGCCGTACTGGCTTGTATGTCTCAGAGATGTGTCTGGGCACCATGACATTTGGTGACCAGGGTTTCTGGAAAGTCATGGGTGGACTCGGTCAAGAGTCCGCTAGGGCGCTGGTCAAACAGGCCTTTGATGCGGGCGTCAATTTCATCGATACCGCCAACATCTATTCGTTGGGAGTGGCCGAAACACTAACCGGTGAAGCCATCAGGAGTCTTGGCCTGCCACGCGACGAGATCGTGGTGGCTACCAAAGCATTTGGCCCCATGAGCGAGACCAAAATCAATGCGGTTGGGCAATCCCGCTACCACTTGATGAACGAACTCGATGCCAGTCTTAAGCGCCTTCAACTGGACCACATCGACCTGTACCAGTTGCACGGGTATGACCCCGTTACGCCCCTCGATGAAGTGCTCTCCACCCTCAATGACATGGTTCGCTGCGGCAAAGTGCGCCATGTTGGCCTTTGCAATATGGCGGCATGGCAAATCATGAAGGGCCTGGCAATTTCTGACAAGAACCGATGGGCGCGCTTTGAAAGTGTCCAAGCCTATTACACCGTGGCAGGGCGGGACCTGGAACGGGAGGTGATTCCTCTCATTCGGGATCAGCAGCTAGGGCTTATGGTCTGGAGCCCGCTCGCTGGTGGCCTCCTGAGTGGAAAGTTCTCCCCCGACGGCAAAGGGCCGGAAGGTTCCCGCCGAGCCAGCTTTGATTTTCCGGTTGTGGACAAGCCGCGCGCATTTAAGGTCGTGGATGCAATGCGGCCCATTGCGCAACGCCAGCACGTATCAGTTGCTCAGGTGGCTCTGGCCTGGCTGCTCAGTCGTCCACAGGTAAGCACGGTCATTGTGGGTGCGAAGACGCCTGAACAGCTCGCTGACAACCTTGCAGCCAGTGCCCTGGTGTTGACAGCAGAAGACCTGCAGGTTCTTGAAGAAGTGAGCCAATTGCCACCGGAGTATCCAGGCTGGATGATCGAGCGCCAAGGGGTTTCCCGATCCACGCCACCAGTGAGGGGTTAAGTTGACGCTCAATTCTTCAAAGGCATGCTGGTGCCATGCCGTTTGCTGCTGTCTTCAATTGAATGGCGGCCAGTGTCATGCTGTTAAATACGACAAACCCGAAACCCAGTCCACTCTTTCAACAAGTTGCGCAAAGCGTTAAGGAAAAAAACCATGTTTAAAGCAATCTGCATCACCAAGGATGATTCCGGCTACAAGGCTGAGCTGCAGAGCCTTGAAGATGGCACCCTGCCAGAGGGAGATGTCACGGTCAAAGTCGAATGGTCCACACTGAATTACAAGGATGGACTGGCGATAACCGGGAAATCACCAGTCGTGAGGCGATTCCCGATGGTCCCTGGCATTGACTTCGCTGGCACCGTCACCCAGAGTTCTAACCCTGCGTGGAAGGTCGGCGACGAGGTCATCCTCAATGGTTGGGGCGTTGGAGAAACACATTGGGGAGGCCTGGCTCAATGTGCACGCGTCAAGGGAGACTGGCTGGTTCCTTTGCCAAGGGGACTGACGGCGCGCCAGGCCATGGAAATTGGGACCGCTGGATACACCGCGATGCTTTGTGTTTTGGCGCTGGAAAAGCATGGAGTGAAGCCTGAAGATGGTGAGATTCTGGTCACCGGAGCGAATGGCGGCGTCGGCAGCGTCGCTATTGCCTTGTTGACAAAACTTGGATTTTCCGTCGTTGCATCGACCGGTCGCACCAATGAGGTTGACTATTTGAAGGCGCTCGGAGCCACCACGGTGATCGAGCGCACAGAACTCTCCGCCCCTGGTAAGCCCTTGGGCAAGGAGCGCTGGGCTGGTGTTGTCGATTCGGTTGGAAGCCACACGCTGGCCAATGCTTGTGCAACCACCAAGTACCGTGGAGCCGTCACCGCTTGCGGCCTGGCCGGCGGCATGGATTTCCCGGGAAGTGTGGCACCATTCATTTTGCGCGGAGTGACGCTTTATGGCATTGACAGTGTGATGGCGCCATTGGATTTGCGCTTGCAAGCATGGAAGCGCCTGGCCACTGACGTGGATGTTTCAAAACTCGGCGCCATTACGCACGAAATTGGTCTGTTGCAATCGATTGGCGTCGCCAGGGAGTTGCTTGGAGGGACGGTGCGAGGGCGCGTAGTGGTCAATGTGAACCAGTAGCCAATACCAGCGAGTAATCCGCCGTCAGGCCACCACACCCGCCCTCATCACCACCAATTTGTGGAGTGACCAAACTGGCCATGTACCGCAACCAGTTATTCAAACGGAGTCATGTCTGATCGACAGCCGTGACCAGTTCAGCAACTCCGCAAGCCGGTGAACCACCCAGGCTGCCTCTGCCGGCGCGACCACAGCACCCTCACCGACCAGGCCACGGTGAACACGCAGCATTACATCGTTTTCCGTGATGCCCAGACCAAAAAGCATATTCCTGGCTGTCTCGGTCAACATGCAGGCCATGTCCTCGCACAGTTCATAACGTTGCGCGACAACTTCGCGGCTTGCGTTGGGTTTCTGGTGCCCAGGCTCCACAAACAGCGTCATGAAAGACTGTGGTACCTCGATCTGGTATTCGTCGGACATGTTTTGTCGCGTCAGAACGGCATGTCGTTGTTATCCAAGTCCGGTGAAGCCCCATCCGGAACCGACTGCGGCTTGGGTGCGCGGGTCGCCTCTTTGTGACTGGTTCCGGTATCGCCAAGTGCTTTTTCCAGGGCCTTCTCGACGGCATCAATGCGCGCTTTGCAGACTTTGTAGGCATCCACCGACTCGGTCACGATGCTCAGCAGGTCGTCAATATTGGGTTCTTGTTGGGTGCGCAGTGTCTGGGCGTGCTGTTGCAGCACGCCATAGGCTTCTTTGAATGTCTTGGTCGCCATGGGTTGTTCCTATTTGGGTTTCTGGGTGACAGCGCTGACTTTTCCGTCGCTGAATTGAATTTCAAGTGCCGTGCCGGCTGTTGTCTGGGACGCGCGGGTCAGTGCCTTGCCATCTTTTGACCGGATCAGCGCAAAACCACGCTTGAGGGTTTTGTCGGGGCCTTGTCCGGTAATCTCGCGCATCAGCGCTTCTGAACGGTTCATCGATTCCCGCAGGTTTTGTCGGGATGCGGTGCCAACGTCATCCATGGCTGCTGCGGTGAATGCTCTGGCGTCTGCCACGCTGCGCCGGGTCTGGTCCATCACACGGACCACCAAACCACTGGCCAGTGTCTTGGCGGTCTGGATGGCATGGCCTGCACCGAGGTTAATTTGTCCCCAGGCCAGGGGCACTTCCCGCTTGGCATCCGCAAGTTGCGCGACAGCGGCCGCTTTGACGGCTTGCAGGGTTTCGCGTGATCCTTCCGATGCGGCTCGGACTGCCTGTACCGCGTTCAGTCGGATGTCATTCAGCAACTCGTTGCTCGCCAGCCTTCCTTGGGACAGGTGACGCATTCCTTCCACCCGAATGGAGGATTCCAGCGCGACGGTATCGGCCTTCACCGATTGCACCGCCTGCCGTGCTTGGTTGCTGATCCCCTCAAAGCAGGCTTTTGCCTCTGCTGTGCGTTTGGCGATCACCTGCTCGATTCCAGCGGCCACCTTGCTCGGTGTGTCAAACCGGGTGTTGGCCACTTCATCAAGCACCGTGTTGTCCCGTTCATGGCCAATGCCGGTCAGTACCGGAATGTTCAGGTCGCAGACATAACGCGCCAGGTCGTAATCATTCAACCACGCCAGGTCATTGACGGCACCACCACCACGGATGATGACGACCGCATCGGGTCGCTCGGATTCCGTATGTAACCAATTGGCAACGGCAGCCTGAAGGACATCACAGATTTCCCTGGCAGCACCCTCACCCTGAAACCGGCTGTAGACGTAGGTGAAGCGACAGACCCCGAACTGCTCAAGGCGATTGGCCTCTGCCTGGAAGTCACCCAGTCCCGCGCCACCGAGCGGTGCCACCACCAGAACGGCATTGAAGTCCCAGGGCGATGCAAGCTGTCTATTGGCGGTGAAGACGCCTTCCAGTGTCAGCCGCTCACGGATCTCGCGCTTCTTGGCCTCCAGATCGCCCAAGGTGTATTCCGGGTCGATGGCGTCGATCTCGATGCTGAAGCCATGCAGAGGCTTGAAGACCGGACGGGCGCGCACCAGCAGCTTGATGCCGGGCGCCAGTTGGGCACCAGTGGCGCGTTCAAACTCGGGCAAGATGGTGTTGGCGGTGGATTGCCAGATTACCGCACTGGTCTTGGCGAGAACGGCTCCGGTTGCATCACGCTCAGACACACCCAGAAAGACATGGCCGCCGTTGGAGCGCAATTCCACCACTTCAACCAGTGTCCAGACTCCGGTTCGGTAGGCCTGGGCAACAGCCTGGGAGACACCTGCGAGCAGGCTGGAGAGGGACACGCCTTTCTTGGCAGGGAACGCCAGACTGGAAGTACCGAAAGTGTCGGAACTGGCGTGATCTTGCCGAGGATCCGTGGACAGTGCCGTGGAAACAGGGAGGGACACCTGCCCTGCGCCCGCAGGTAGCCATTGTTGAAACGGTGCGAGCTCGCGTCCTTCGGGCACAAACCACTGGCGTTGGACGCCATCCCAACGAGCGCCCAGCGCCTTGGCGGTATCTTTGTCTTTGAAGGAGACGGTCAGGTAGGTATTGGCCACCGGGGGATTTTGCATGACTGCGACGTGACGCCGTGATCGGAAGAGCGATCTTCATTCGCACGCATCGGCCCAGAAGAGCAAACAAGCAGCGTAAAGATCAGGTTCTAGGTTTAAACCAGTACTGGGTCGTCAGCGCCTCTTTGGATTTGGGGTACCTGCCCTGGAGAAGATCAATAGCCGGCTTTGTGAGTTTGCCGGCAGAGCTTTCGGCGCACCAGTTCATGCGCGTGCGATGGACGGCGTCGCGCAGTAGGCCGGGAACTCGCGCATCCGTTGCAAACGCCTCTGCAAACGCGAGCACATTTTGCATCCACACTGAATCAAGTCTGGCAGTGCATCCAACACTTGCCGCTCGCGGCGCCACTGCGCGCAATGGTCTGGAGTCAGCACACTTTTCGCAAAATGCCCCAGGCTCGACGGCAGATTACCGACCCCTTCCTCGTAATCGGGCGTGTATCAAGAAGAAACTTTGCATGGAAGATGTCAGCGATTCAATCCATGAATCCCACCGGTGACTTTGGCCGCCGTGTATGCGCTCGGCGATACTTCAGGTTCGATCGTTGACTTATTCATTCATTCTTTGCTGTGTTCATGTCCTTGATGGAACCCTTTTGTTGCCGGGTTGGCCCCAGCGCTGTTTACCTTATTGAGTCTGATCACCTTTGTGACGTGACCCTTTGGGGTCGCATGGGCCTGGAGCATTGCGGAAGTCGCCGCACAGCCAAACCATGAAAGTTCTGGACCTTCAGTGTGCTCACAAGCATGTGTTCGAAGGATGGTTTGCATCCGAAGCCGATTTTCAGGGCCAACAAGGAGATGGTCTTGTTGAATGTCCAATCTGCGGTGATGCCACCATTGTAAAAATGCTCAGCGCGCCCAGATTGAATTTTGGGAACGAGCGTGAAGCTACCCAGCCTTCTGGGGAAATTGCATCGCCGTCAGTTACAGCCCAGTCATTACACGCGACGTGGATTGAAGTGGCTCGCCTCGTTATGGCCAATACCGATGATGTGGGCGATCAGTTTGCCGAAGAAGCGCGAAGAATTCACTACGGCGAGGCTGAAGTAAGAGGTATTCGCGGCAAGGCCTCCCGCGACCAGACCGCGTCCTTGATCGAGGAGGGCATTGCTGTCCTGCCATTGGAGTTGCCTGAATTTCTCAAGGGGCCGCTGCAGTAAGTTGCCAAGTTCCGCTAAACCTTTTCGAGAACTTCCATTGGTGCTTGGGTGTTTCCGTATGCATATTTCCAGAGTCGACGCATGAATGCGTGCCCAAGTCGATGAAGGTGAAATCGGTTCGGAAAAACAATATTGAAATCGTTTTGCCGTTTTGCAGGCGACGTCTGTACCCCGAGCAGATCGCCGACATCGCGAACAAGTTGGTCATGATGTCAGATCGTCCATGATGCAGGAGTTGGAAAATTTGGGGTGCCTCAAGGGTGGCAAGCTGATCGACTCGCGGTGGCCAGGGTATCTTGACCATGACCGGGTAAGCAACAGGGTTTGGTGCGCCCAACACGGGCTGGACTTTGAGATTCGTCACTCATCCGGGCATGCAGGTGTGCTACCCCTCGTTGAACCGGATCGAGGTGTTGCAGCCATAAGGGTGATCCCACTTCATACGGACTTGCCCGGGCGCTTGGGCGAGCTGATTGCGGGGGCTAAGCCGGTTCATGATCAAGAATGGGTCGAGGTTGAGGGGCGGCTGATTGACTTCCCAATCCGGTTTTCCGGCAGTTGAGCAATGCACGGATGCGAAGCCCGGAAGCAGTCATTTTTCACTGCCAATCGCTGCTTCGAAATTGGCTTGGGAAAGCATTGGGCGGATGACCTCGATGCGTGACGAAGGCAGCAAGTCAAGAAATTGCTCTGCATATCGTCCGTAAGCAGGAGCAGGCGCATTGTCGGTTCACTGCGCGCAGAGGGTAGGGCACCCAGACCCGCTACCAGAGGTCAAGCGAACTTGCGCCGCAGGGCGCGCCCGAAGTCCTTCACGAAATGCGCCAACATCGCACGCAGGGGGCTCACTTCAGGTTCGGGAGGCAGACCGGCGCCCAGGCGCTCGATCTGGTGGTAGTACCAGCCCGCCT
>CAZMXB010000253.1:0-7458 GCA_964569855.1 uncultured Rhodoferax sp. | reverse complement strand
TGCGGCTTTGAAGCCAAGCAGCATTTCTGGCAATGCCCCGGCTGCCAGGCCTGGGACAGTTATCCCGCCCGCCGTGTCGAAGAGTTATGAACACCCCCCGGCTTCGCGCATTTCGTGTCGCTACGCTCTCCCCCTTGCAGGGGGCAACGCCTGCGGCCCGGCAAAGCCGGTTCCGCGGCATTTCTGGAAGACTTCCCTTCTTGCGATGCGATTGAAGTAAAAAATGATGAAGACTATCTCCAAAAAACAAATGGCCACCGCACAGGTGCTGGTGGTGGGCGACGTGATGCTCGACCGGTACTGGTACGGCGCGGTGGACCGAATCTCTCCCGAAGCTCCCGTGCCGGTGGTACGCATTACGCGCGAAGAAGAACGCAGCGGTGGTGCCGCCAACGTCGCCTACAACGTCGTCACATTGGGCGCACACGCGTCGTTGCTCACGGTGGTCGGCGACGACGAAGCAAGCCACAAGCTCGAAGCCCTGGTCGCCAAGACCGGCATCGAACCCCATTTTGGTCGTGATGCCGATCTCAAAACCACGGTCAAACTGCGCGTGATCGGGCGCCAGCAACAACTGCTTCGGCTGGACTTTGAAAACACGCCCAAGAACGAGTTGCTGGCATCGCAAACCACAGCTTTTGAACATTTGCTGCCCTCGCACGGTGCGGTGCTCTTTTCTGACTATGGCAAGGGTGGGTTGGGGCACATCACCGACATGATTGCCCGCGCCCGCGCCACCGGAAAACCCATTCTGGTGGACCCCAAGGGCAGTGATTTTTCCCGCTACCGGGACGCCACCGTCATTACGCCCAACCGGGCCGAGTTGCAGCAGGTGATCGGTGTCTGGCGCGACGAATCCGACCTGCGCGCCAAGGTGCAAAGCCTGCGTGAACAGTTCAACATGCAAGCCATTTTGCTGACCCGCAGCGAAGAAGGGATGACCCTGTTTGACGCGGCCGGTGAGCTGCATGTCAGCGCCCAGGCCCGCGAAGTATTTGACGTTACGGGTGCCGGTGATACGGTGATTGCCACGATGGCCGCTCTGGTGGCGGCGGGTATGGGCCTGCGCGAGGCCGTTCCCATCGCCAACCAGGCCGGTGGTGTGGTGGTTGGCAAGTTCGGAACTGCCGCCGTCAGTTACGACGAACTATTTGGTATCCATTGAAAAGAGGACCCGTATGACCCGCATCGTTGTGACCGGCGCCGCCGGCTTTATTGGCAGCAACATCATCAAAGGCCTGAATGCGCGTGGCATTGACGACATCATTGCCGTCGATGATCTGAAGCAAGGCGACAAATTTCGCAATCTGGCCTCCCTGCGTATTTCCGACTATGTGGACGCGCAAACCTTCTATGAGGCCTTTGCCAGTGGGGCCTATGGACAGATTGAAGCAGTGTTCCATGAAGGCGCCTGCAGCGACACCATGGAGATGGATGGCCAGTACATGATGGGCAACAACTACACCTTGTCCTGCCATCTGTTTCATGCCTGCCAAAAGCGGGGTGCACGGCTTTTGTATGCGTCGTCTGCCGCCACCTACGGTGGATCGGACACGTTTCGTGAAGAGCCCGCTTTCGAGCACCCGCTCAATGTTTATGGCTACTCCAAACTCCTGTTCGACCAGCGCATGCGCCGCGAATGTGGCCCGGACTTCCAGCACACCAAGGCTGGCATTACCCACCAGGTCGTGGGTTTTCGTTACTTCAACGTCTATGGCCCTCATGAACAGCACAAGGGCCGCATGGCCAGCGTGGCCTTCCATCAATTCAACCAGTTTCAGGCCGACGGCCGGGTAAAGTTGTTTGGTGCGTACGGTGGCTATCCGGCTGGCGGCCAAATGCGTGACTTTGTCTTCGTCGATGATGTAGTGGCAGTCAACCTCTGGTTCTTTGACCACCCAAAAGAGTCCGGCATCTACAACCTGGGCACCGGACGTGCACAACCGTTCAACGATATCGCCCTTACTGTGGTCAATACCTTGCGCGAACAACGGGGTGACAGCGTGCTGACGCTTGAGCAAGCGGTCAGTGGCGGCTTGATCGAATACATTGTTTTCCCCGAAGCTTTGCGCGGCAAATACCAAAGTTACACCCAAGCGGACCTGAGTGCGTTGCGCAGCACCGGCTGCACCCACGTTTTTTCGGATGTGCAACACGGGGTGCGTCAATACGTTCAGGCACTGTCAACACAAGATTGAACGCTGCAACTGCGGGTTTGCACTGAGACTGGGTTGTCACCATGGCGTCAACGCCAGGGATTGGTCGGGCGTTGATCACGGGACACCAAACGGTTGGTGCCACTCTTAGCCCCCCACCCTGAAGGAACTCCCCATGTTAAAGAAACTTTTTGCGATCGTGACCATGCTCTACGCGGCGGTTGCATTCGCGGCGGTCGATGTCAACAAAGCCACCGCTGCTGAACTCGATGGCATCAAAGGCATTGGCCCGGCCATTTCCACCAAAATTCTGGACGAACGCAAAAAGGGCAATTTCAAGGACTGGAACGATTTTATCGAACGCGTCAAAGGCGTGGGTGATGGCAATGCCGCCAAATTCTCCGCTGAAGGATTGACCGTCAACGGCGCAAACTTCAAGGGCGCCGCGCCAGCAGCGGCAGCAGCACCTGCGGCCAAGGCGGACAGCAAGCCCGCAGCTACGGCAACTGCCGCACCGGCTGCGGCTCCAGCTGCCAAGGAAGAAAAGAAAGACGCCAAAGCCGAAGCCAAGATGAAGGCTGAGGAAGCGAAGAAAGCCAAGGCTGAAGAAAAGGCCAAGAAAGCAGAAGAAAAAGCGAAGAAAGCAGAAGAGGCCAAGGCCAAAAAAGAAGCCAAAGCAGCTGCCCCCAAAGAGGCCGCCAGCGCCGCCAAAAAATAACAGACACTTCGCTCAGCAACAAACCCGCCCTGGCGGGTTTTTTTGTGGCCGCCTGCGTCGCCAAAACCACACACGGCATCCTGAGCGGCACTGCTTTGCCCGTTTTGGAGTGGTGATGGGGAGCGATTGGCGCCCCACCCTTACGGGCAGGAAGCGCCCACAGCAAAGTCATTCACATGCCCGGCGTCAAACAGCTGCCCGCCGGTCGCCGGCCCCAGGGCCATCAGGCGCTGCTCGGGCCAGTTGGTGGCCAAAAAGGTGGCGGCGGCCCCACTGCCGTAGCTGCGAAAGTAAAAAGGCGTCAGCCGTTGGGTACTGGTAGCAGCGGGCGCGAACAGAGTCGGGAAACTGCGCTCCACCCAGCCAAAGACGCAGTTGGCCGTGGCCTCTGCTGCGGTCTGTGCAAAAACTTGCAGCGCGTCGTACTTGGGGCTCGTGGTTTGGGTCACCAGCTCCAGCGCACCCCAGCGGCCAAAACGGCTGGCACTTCCGACGTCGCTGAAGTGCATAAATAGCCCGCCACCCGCTGTGGCCCATTCCTGCAAGTAGGTCGCATACAGGGTGCCCATGCGCACGTCGCGGTTGGCAGCGTCCATCAATGTGTTGATTGCGGTGTTGTTGGCCGTCCCTTGCACGCCCACCAGATGTTGCCCACCCTCATAGGCCAGCAGCGTTACGTTCTGTTCTATCGCCAACTTCACATGGGCGGCGATGCGGGTGCGCACAATCGGCATTCCCGACAAGCCTTCGTATTTCAATTCGATGCCAGTGTTCATTTCGCTGAACAAACGGTTCAGACCACCATCGGGCTCGGCCGTCCAACCGGCAACCGTCGCCTCGAAGTCCGGCAGACCAATATGGTCACCCACATATGGCGCAATTGCCAAACCCACAATGCCTTTGCTGCGGCAAGGTGCCAGCGACGACAGCGGACAGTTCAAGGCTGTTTCCGCTACATAACTGTTGGCCGCCTGCCCCGCCATCACGCATCGCACCCGGTCAGCCTGCGTTCCAAAAGCCGCGCGCCAGAGCTGGCAGATCTGGGCGGTGCGCTCACCAAAGCGGTTCAGGCGTTTGTCAAAGTCACTGCCCGGACGGCCGGCAAACTTCGCCACGCCTTCGTCGTTGATGCTGCGCCCCTGGCCAAACTGGTCGTTCCAGATTTCATTGCTGTACTCGACATACACCGGCAGCGTGTTCGCCAGCCGTTCGCGCACCAGCGCGGCAAAGGCGGTCACGTATGCATCGGTCGCTGGCTGCGGCATGTTGAACCAGGGCTGCAGCCGCAACCGGTTGGCCAGGTCCACCATCACCTCCACCGGCACACCACGGTCGCTGGTGTAGCGCGCGTCAGAAGGCAATGCGCGCCTGGAGAAGTCGCTTTGGGTGCTGTTGTTGGTGCGCTGCCAGTCCATAAAACGCACCGCGCCAAACCCCTGCAAGCGGGCCAAAAGATCGGGCGCAAATACTTCACCCGCCACAGCACGTGTCTCCATACCGGGTGCATACAAACGAATATTGCGAATCGGATTCGTACTGTCGGTTTCGGTAATGCAGATCTGGATACCCGGCTCCTGTGGGGTCACACTGATGATCTCGGTGCCGGGCACGCTCGACGCCGCCGCGTTGATACGTCCCGCCAGGCTGTAACTCAGACTACCGCGCCCATCAAAACGTACGGTCCAGTCCCCTGCCGGATAGGGCAACTTGCCAGCCTGCGGCCCACCCCCCACCGCGCCCATGGAGAACACCAGCGTACACACCCGTGTGTACTGCACCGCTGCACCGTCTGTGGGGGCCAGCGTGCGCAGCCAGCCATTGGAGTCCAGTTGCAAACGCGCAGCTTCGCCAGTGTCGAATGAGCCGTCGCGCTGTGTGTACCACTCACGAGATTGCTTGAAGGCATCGATGAAGGGAACCTGGTTGGAATAGTCGTTCACCTCCGTCAGATTGGTCCCCAGACGGGCGTTGCTCTGGGCGCCTGCGCACGGCAAAACCAGGAACAACCCGATCAGAAAAGTAGACCGGCCAAAGGTGCGGCAGTTGAGAAGTTGCATGACGGAACCTCCTGTAGAAAGAGTGTGCGTCAAATTTTGACAGATGCGACCAAACAGCCTATTCCGTCACACGCTCCATTACAAAGTGCTATGTTAGCAATAGCAGGCTGCGCATATTTCACGAGGGGCTAGCGGCATATTAAGCTCAAAGCGTTCAGTCTTGCCCCGTTCGCCCGCTGACCAGACCATCAGCCTCACTGCGCCCCGCATGAAGGTGGCGACCCATCTGTCATGCCCACCTCATTCCCCCTGCGGCGGCGTGCTTCAGGGCAACTGCGCCCCATGCAGGTCCGGCAGCCGGTGGGCGATGCCCTTGTGGCAATCGATGCAGGTCTTTTCCTGACTCTCCAGGTATTTGCTGTGCATCGCCTGGGCGCGGGGGCTTTGGCGGGTGAAGTCCATCGAGTCGTAGTTGTGGCAGTTACGACACTCCAGCGAGTTGTTGGATTTGAGCCGCGCCCACTCGTGCTGAGCCAGGCGCAGGCGGTTCTCTTCAAATTTCTCGCGGGTGTCAATGGTGCCGAAAATCTTGCCCCAGACCTCCTTGGATGCCTGCATCTTGCGCGCTATCTTGTTGGTCCAGTCGTGCGGCACATGGCAGTCCGAGCATTTGGCGCGCACACCACTGCGGTTGCTGAAGTGGATGGTGCTTTGCAACTCCTGGTAGACATTGTTGCGCATCTCGTGACAGCCAGTGCAGAACGCCTCGGTGTTCGCGGCTTCCAGGGCGGTGTTAAAGCTGCCCCAGAAGATCACGCCGGCAATGAAGCCACCAATGGTCAAAAAGCCCAGACTGAAATGCACGCTGGGGCGGTTGATCGTTCTCCAGTAGCGCTTGAGTAGTTCTAGCATGGCGTGCCTCTTGGTCTATTGGTGGGCCTTCTTGGCGCCCGCTTTGGCGGGAAGCAGTGCGTCCACGTCGGTGAAGGTGTTTTCCACCAGCGGCTTGGCTTCCACCTGGGTCACATGGCACTGGGTGCAGAAATAGCGGGCCGGGGCAATCGACGCCAGGGGCATGCCCTCCCGGCCGACGTAGTGCGTGATGCTGACCGGCACGGCCAGCATCTGTTCCGCCTTGGAGCGGGCGTGGCAATTCAGGCATTTGTTGAAGCTTTTGTCGAGCTGGTAGCCGTCCGTATGGTGGGGGATGGTGGGCGGCTGTTGGGCGTAGGCGCGCCCACGGCGCACATCCTTGTTCTCGGTGGTCTGCATCATGGGCGGCTTGGCTTCCTGGTCCAGGGCGGTGGTGCCGCGCATGGGGTCGACCAGTGGCAGGTTGGGGGCGGCGTGGGCCAGGACGGTGACCAGCGTGGCGCCGACCATCAGGGCCAGGCGTGCGGCCAGGGATGTACTGTTTTTCATAGTCCTGTCTCCTTTAGACCTTGGTAATCTTGACGGCGCACTTCTTGAAGTCCGTTTGCAGGGAAATCGGATCTGTGGCATCCAGCGTGACCTTGTTGATGAGCTGGCTTGCATCGAACCAGGGCACAAACACAAGGCCCCTGGGCGGCTTGTTGCGACCGCGGGTTTCCACCCGGGTCTTGATGGCGCCTCGCCGTGAAGACACCTCGATCTCCATGCCGCGGCGCACGCCCAGGGCGTTTGCGTCCTCGGGGTGCATGAAGCACACGGCATTGGGCACAGCGCGGTACAGCTCGGGAACCCGGCGTGTCATGGAGCCGGAGTGCCAGTGCTCGAGCACACGGCCGGTGGACAGCCAGAACGGATATTCCTTGTCGGGCGATTCTGCCGCCGGCTCATACGGCAGGGCAAAAATTACCGCTTTGCCGTCCGGGTGACCGTAAAACTCATAGCCCTTGCCGGCCTTGACATAGGGGTCGGTGCCCTCCTTGTAGCGCCATTGGGTTTCCTTGCCTTCGACCACGGGCCAGCGCAGGCCACGCGTTTGGTGGTAGGTGTCGAACGATGCGAGGTCGTGGCCATGGCCGCGGCCAAACTCGGCATATTCCTCGAACAGACCCTTTTGCAGATAGAAGCCGAAGTGCTTGGCCTCGTGGTTGCCATAGGCCGTGTCAACCTCATTCAGCGGGAATTTGTCCACTTTGCCATTGCGGAAGAGCACGTCATACAGGGTCTTGCCTTTGACGGAGGGCATTTTGGCGATCAGGTCGGCGGGCCACACCTCTTCAATCTTGAAGCGCTTGGAGAATTCCACCAGCTGCCACAGGTCGGAGCGGGACTCTCCTGGCGCATCCACCAACTGGTGCCAGAACTGGGTGCGGCGCTCGGCGTTGCCATAGGCGCCTTCCTTCTCCACCCACATCGCGGTGGGCAAGATCAGGTCGGCGGCCAAAGTGGTGACCGTGGGGTAAGCGTCCGACACAACGATGAAGTTGGCCGGATTGCGGTAGCCCGGCAAGCCCTCCTGCATCATGTTGGCGGCGGCCTGCATGTTGTTGGTCACCATGACCCAGTAGGCATTGAGCTTGCCGTCCTTGAGCATGCGGTGCTGCAGCACGGCGTGATAGCCGGGTTTTTCGGGGATGGTGCCCTCGGGCAGGGCCGC
>CAZMXB010000252.1:380-7496 GCA_964569855.1 uncultured Rhodoferax sp. | reverse complement strand
CAATGGCGCAGCCGGCATCATCCCCGCCGTGCTGCACTACTACACGCGCTTCGTGCCCGGCGCCAGCGACACGGGCGTCATCGACTTTTTGCTGACCGCCGCGGCCATCGGTATCCTCTACAAAGAAAACGCCTCCATCAGCGGCGCCGAAGTCGGCTGCCAAGGCGAAGTCGGTGTGGCCTGCTCCATGGCCGCAGGTGCCCTGTGCGCGGTCATGGGCGGCAGCCCCGAGCAGGTCGAGAATGCCGCAGAGATCGGCATGGAACACCACCTGGGCCTGACCTGCGACCCGGTGGGTGGGCTGGTGCAAATCCCGTGCATCGAACGCAACGCCATCGCCTCGGTCAAAGCCATCAACGCCGCCCGCATGGCGCTACGCGGCGACGGCTCGCACTTTGTGTCGCTGGACAAGGTCATCAAGACCATGCTTGACACTGGCGCCGACATGAAAACCAAATACAAGGAGACGGCTCGCGGCGGGCTGGCGGTGAATATTGTGGAGTGCTGAGGCAGCGGGTTGTTACCCGCTGCCCCACAACACCGTCTACAGATTGCCTGCCAACAAACGTCGCACCACGGTATCCTTGAAATTGTGTGCTTCGGCCAGACCCAGGCGCTCCTGGTAGGCCTGCGGCATTTCCTTCCCGTCCCAAAAACTCCTGAACGCCAAATAGAGCAATTCGGCCGGGTGCTCGCTGGCGTGTTTAAGCTTTTTCAGCGCCTTGACGATGTGCAGTTCTTCATGGGTCAGGTCGGTTCCAAACGGGAAATCCGGCAACAGCCCGGCTTCGGCCCAGGGGCCCAACTTTTCTTGCAACATGCTGGGCAAGTTGTTGCGGTAACGCTCAGGTACCTCGTAATGGGCGTCCAGTTTGCCGTGTGCCTTGGCTTGCTTGACCAACTCCTCCTGAAACCGCGAATCCGCCACCGCAATCAGCCGCTTGATGACTTCTCCATCGGGCTGACCGCGCAACTCAGCCACACCGTATTCGGTGATGACGGTGTCACGCAGGTGGCGGGGAATCGTGACATGGCCATAGTTCCACACAATACTGCTCTTGAGACCCGCCTTGTTGTCATGGGTTGCGCGCAGCATCATGATCAGGCGCGCGTCAGGCAGAGCATGGGACATCGCAACAAAGTTGTATTGCCCACCCACGCCACTGACCACCTGGCCTGATTCCAGCGCATCGCTGGCGGCGGCACCCAGCAGGGTCACGATCATCGTGGTGTTCATGAAGCGGGCCTTGCGTCGCTGGGCGCGCTTGAGATCTTCCTGGCCGTAAAGCTGGTTGATGAAGTCGATCCGCGTCATGTCGATCCTGGCGAGTTCGTGGGCCGGCATGGTGCGCAGTCGCTCGTAGAAGTCGCGCGGTCCGAGAAAAAACCCGCCGGTCATGGTGATGCCACCCAACAGGCGTGTACCCAGCATGTGCTGACATACCGCATCGAAGGCCTGGTCGTCGTGCAGGTTGGCACTGCATCGCTGGTCGTCCAGCACCAGTTCCTCGCCGTCCAGGCAGACGTCGGTCCGTAACACGCCAAAACGCTGGAGGTACACCAGGTCTTCAGGTCCGATGGGCGAGCGCACACGCCCCGAGTCCAGCAGGGCGCGCAGGGTTTGCGGCGTCACCGTGGCATCGGCGATGGTGCCGCGGTTGAGCAACTGCTGCAAAACGACGTCCCCAAACACCTCGCGGCGAATGATGCCGGCCTCGATGAGCTTGAGAAAACCATTGACAAACATTTCCGAGCAACCATAAAGCCCTTGTTCAAAGCGCCCAAGGTCCCGCCCCGCAAGACCATCGGGACAGAGTACTTCCAGAATGCGCCGGTATTCCGCGCTGTTGCGGTCACGCACAATCAGCGCCTGCCCAATGGCATCGCCCAGCGAACCAATGCCAATTTGCAGCGTGCCACCGTCGGCGACCAGACTGGACGCGTGCAGGCCAATGGCGTAGTCCGCCACGCTGACTTTGTTATTGGGAGGCGCAAACACTGCGTGGGTGCCGGCCGGATCCGTGACCAGCACATCAAAGAAGTCCGGACCCACCTCGGCCGTGTTGGGCATGAAAGGCATCTGCTGATTGATGACCCCGATGGCGATGATCTTCTTGCCCGAAGCCCGGAACTTCTCCAGCACTTCCATCACCACATCCGGGTTGCTGGACAGGCTCAGGCGCAACCCCTCTCCGTCTCCCTTGCTGGCAATGGCCTGTGCCATCACGTTCATGCCCTGGGCCTCCATGTCGCGCGCAATGTGGGTGTAGTTGGTCGACATGTAGTTTTGCTGCGCAACGACATTGCCCAGGTAGTCGCCGGTCTTCATGAAGACCTCGCAGATTTCGATGTTGGGCGGCAGGCCGTCACCACGCAGGTCCTTGACATACTCCAGGTCCGGGTAGTCCGCAAACACCCGCTCCACCAAAGGGCCCAGGAAATTGCGCTCCAGTTCACTCTTGCCGGTGGGTTTTTCCAGGGACAAGGCGGTGATGATCTTGAGCCGCCGCGCCGGGTTGGCCTTGATGCGGTGGTAGAGGGCATTCACAAAGGGGTTGGGCTTGCCCACGCCGAGCGGAATACCCAGCACGATGTCACCCGCCGTGGTGTCCAGAACATAGTCAACGGCGGCGTCAATGGAATCGATCTGCAATGGGCTGGACATAACATCTCCTAGGTAAGTTCTTGTGATTGGTTACACGGTGTTACTTTAGAGTGCGCCTGGCACCATATTCTTGCCATGGATCAAATTTTTGAGGTGTTAGGGTCTGCTCCCGGATCTACTGGGGCATGCGGTACCCGGCACGATCAGACCCTGTGCGTCCAGTGGGCCGTTTAAACTCGAACGGCCCATAACCCAGCACACCGTGACCATTACCAGCCACCTCCCCCACCAGCCTTTGGCCGAGCGCCTGAGGCCAAGGCACCTGAACCAACTGGTTGGGCAACAACACTTGCTGGGCGAAGGGATGGCCTTGCGCCTGGCATTTGAATCGGGTCAGCCCCACAGCTGCATTTTGTGGGGCCCTCCAGGTGTCGGCAAGACCACGATTGCACGGCTCATGGCCAATGCATTTGAGGCGCAGTTCATTTCCATCAGTGCGGTCCTGGGCGGGGTCAAGGACATCCGTGAAGCAGTGGAACAGGCCCAGATTGCACTGGCACATGGCCGGCGAACCATCGTTTTTGTGGACGAGGTTCACCGCTTCAACAAGAGCCAGCAGGACGCCTTTTTGGCCCATGTGGAAAGCGGTTTGTTCACCTTTATCGGCGCCACCACCGAAAATCCATCGTTCGAAGTGAATGCGGCACTGCTGTCACGCGCTGCCGTCTATGTGCTGCAGCCGCTGACAGACCAGGACCTTAAGCAAATAGTCGCCTCAGCCCTCGTAGAATCTGAGCTGCCTGCTATTGAAGATATAGCAGTTGACCGCCTGATTGCCTACGCCGATGGTGACGCCCGGCGCATGCTCAATACCCTGGAAACCCTGGCGGTGGCAGCCCACCAGGAGCGATTGACGCACATCACAGATGTCTGGCTGGTCAAAGTGCTTGGTGAACGCATGCGCCGTTATGACAAGGGTGGCGACCAGTTCTATGACTCCATCAGCGCCCTGCACAAGTCAGTGCGCGGCTCGGACCCCGACGCTGCCTTGTACTGGCTGGTGCGCATGCTCGACGGTGGCGCCGACCCACGTTACCTGGCACGGCGCTTGTTGCGCATGGCAAGTGAAGACATTGGCCTGGCGGACCCACGCGCGCTACGGCTGGCATTGGATGCGGCAGAAGTCTATGAACGCATGGGCAGCCCCGAGGGCGAACTGGCACTGGCGCAGTGCACCATCTATCTGGCGGTGGCACCAAAATCCAACGCGGTCTACAAAGCATTCAACGAAGCACGGGCGTTGGTCAAGAAAGATGGCACCCGACCGGTTCCCATGCACTTGCGCAACGCCCCCACGCAGTTGATGAAATCACTGGACTACGGCAAGGGCTATCGCTATGCCCACGATGAGGATGGCGGTTTTGCAGCCGGCGAACGTTACCTGCCGGATGGTCTTGCCGCACCGGGCTTTTACCGGCCCGTGGAGCGCGGGCTGGAGATCCGCATCGCCGAAAAAATGCGGCAACTCAAAACCCGCAACGCGGCCCTGGGCGACAACAGTGAACCGGAAAGGGCGTGACTGTGAACCCCGGGGTTACAAGGCGGCGCGGCGCGGCAGTATTAGCCCAGCTAACCGTTGCGCGATTCCACTGATGCAATTGCGCAGCTACGGGTAAACCCAAGTGCCAACGCCACTATCAGCGGCCTGCCCTTGGCTACAATTCCACCCACTTGCGGGTGGACCCATCACCCCTGGCAGGCTTTTTGCTTCAGACCACGTACTGCTCACAATGCTGCACCGCGCGTCATCAAAACGCTGAACCGGGAATTGGTGTTTTCAGCGCTGGCCAACAACCGGAGAAGCTTTATGGATATTTTGTTACAGCAGATCATCAACGGTCTGGTGTTGGGCAGTATGTATGCGCTGATTGCGCTGGGTTATACGATGGTGTACGGCATCATCAACCTGATCAATTTTGCCCATGGCGAAGTGATGATGGTGGGAGCCCTGACCAGTTGGACCATCATCGGGTTGATGCAGGAGTCCATGCCGGGTACGCCGGGCTACATCATCCTGATCATCGCCCTGATCATTGCATGTGTGGTTGCCGCTGCGTTGAATTTCACGATTGAAAAAGTGGCTTACCGCCCTTTGCGCAACAGTCCCAAACTGGCACCATTGATCACCGCGATCGGCATGTCCATCCTGCTGCAGACGCTGGCCATGATCATCTGGAAACCCAACTACAAGTCCTACCCCACCCTGCTGTCAAACACACCCATCGAGATTGGTGGCGCCGTGATATCCCCAACCCAGGTCATGATTCTCGGGTTCACCGCGGTGTCTTTGGCCGTGTTGATGTGGCTGGTGAACTACACCAAATTGGGGCGGGCCATGCGTGCTACCGCAGAGAACCCACGGGTTGCCGGTTTGATGGGCGTGAAACCGGACGTCGTCATTTCCGCGACCTTCATCATTGGCGCGGTTCTGGCCGCCATTGCCGGTGTGATGTATGCATCCAATTATGGAACCGCGCAGCATGCGATGGGTTTTCTGCCGGGCTTGAAGGCGTTTACCGCAGCAGTCTTCGGTGGCATCGGCAACCTGGCGGGTGCCGTGGTGGGCGCCATTCTTTTGGGGCTGATCGAATCCATTGGCGCGGGTTACATCGGTGCCCTGACCGGTGGCGTATTGGGCAGCCATTATTCCGACATTTTTGCCTTTATCGTTCTGATCATTGTGCTGACACTGCGCCCGTCGGGTTTGCTGGGTGAGCGTGTGGCTGACCGCGCCTGAGGAGTCGACACCCATGAAGAATCAAAAAATCATTGTTTTCCTGGCCGCCGCGCTGGGCCTGCTGATCCTTCCCTTGTTGCTGCAGACCTTTGGCAATGCATGGGTCCGGATTGCCGATATGGCTCTGCTGTTTGTGTTGTTGTCCCTGGGGCTCAACATCGTTGTAGGGTACGCCGGTCTGCTGGACCTGGGTTATGTGGCGTTCTTCGCTATTGGCGCCTATATGTTCGGACTGATGGCTTCACCCCATCTGACCGACACATTCCCGTTGTTTGCGCAATTGTTCCCCAATGGTTTGCACACCTCTCTTTGGCTGGTGCTTCCGCTTAGCGCCGGCTTGGCCGGGCTGTTCGGAGTGCTCCTGGGCGCGCCAACCCTGCGTCTGCGGGGCGACTACCTGGCCATCGTTACGCTGGGCTTTGGCGAAATCATCCGCGTGTTCCTGAACAACCTGGATCACCCCGTCAACATTACGAACGGGCCCAAGGGCATCAGCCAAATTGACGGCATGAGTTTCCTGGGCCTGGACTTCGCGAAGAAATTGAATCTCGCGGGCTTTGAATTTGCATCGGTGACGTTGTACTACTACCTGTTTCTGTCCTTGGTTGTGGTCAGCGTCATCATCTGCCATCGACTGGAACTGTCCCGGGTGGGTCGCGCCTGGATGGCGATCCGCGAAGACGAAATCGCCGCCAAGGCCATGGGCATCAACACCCGCAATTTGAAGTTGCTGGCTTTCGGTATGGGAGCCACCTTTGGCGGCGTATCCGGCGCGATGTTTGCCGCCTTTCAAGGCTTCATCTCTCCCGAGTCGTTCAGCCTGATGGAGTCCGTCATGATCGTCGCCATGGTCGTTCTGGGTGGTGTCGGGCATTTGCCCGGCGTCATCCTTGGCGCCGTGCTGCTGTCGGCCCTGCCCGAAGTATTGCGGTACATCGCCGGCCCCTTGCAGGACATGACGGGCGGCCGTCTCGATGCGTCAATTTTGCGCCAGTTGTTGATTGCACTGGCCATGATCAGCGTCATGCTGTTGCGTCCGCGTGGCCTTTGGCCGTCACCCGAACACGGCAAGTCTCTGCAGAACGTGAAGAGCTGATCGGAATCAACATGACAGACACTGTATTGAACGTCTCCGGCGTCTCCAAACGATTCGGCGGTTTGCAGGCCCTCAGCGATGTGGGCATCACTATCAAGCGCGGGCAAGTCTATGGTCTGATCGGCCCCAATGGTGCAGGCAAGACCACTTTCTTCAATGTGCTGACCGGCCTGTACACGCCGGACAGTGGAAGCTTTGAGCTGGCCGGCAAGAGTTACCAACCGACCGCCGTGCACACCGTGGCGAAGGCCGGCATTGCGCGCACCTTCCAGAACATCCGCCTGTTTGCCGAAATGACTGCCCTGGAAAACGTGATGGTCGGGCGCCACATCCGCACCCATTCCGGCCTGATGGGCGCCGTCTTCAGGACTGCCAGTTTCAAGGCCGAAGAGGCCGCCATTGCTGGCCGAGCACAGGAATTGCTGGACTATGTGGGCATCGGCAAATTTGCCGACTACAAAGCCCGCACCCTGAGCTACGGTGACCAGCGCCGTCTGGAAATCGCACGTGCCCTGGCCACCGATCCACAACTGATCGCGCTGGACGAACCCGCCGCTGGCATGAACGCCACCGAAAAAGTGATGCTGCGTGAACTGATTGACCGCATTCGCAATGACA
>CAZMXB010000252.1:0-370 GCA_964569855.1 uncultured Rhodoferax sp. | reverse complement strand
TCAAACTGGTCATGGGTTTGTGTGACCGCGTCACGGTACTGGACTATGGCAAACAAATTGCTGAAGGCACACCTGCCGACGTGCAGAAGAATGACAAAGTGATTGAAGCGTATCTGGGCACCAGCGGCCACTAGGCGGCTTCAGGAGAACAAGACAATGACAAAGCAAATTTTGCTCAAGGTGACGGGCCTGAAGGTTTCCTATGGCGGAATCCAGGCCGTCAAGGGCGTGGATTTTGAAGTGTGCGAGGGGGAACTGGTGTCCCTGATCGGCTCCAACGGAGCCGGCAAAACCACCACCATGAAGGCCATTACCGGCACACTGCCCATCAATGCGGGTGACATTGAATACCTGGGCAAGAGCATTCGTG
>CAZMXB010000251.1:0-7539 GCA_964569855.1 uncultured Rhodoferax sp. | reverse complement strand
GATCCCGTTCTTCATTCTTGCAGGCAACTTTTTGACGCACGGTGGGGTAGCCCGACGCATGATTGCGTTTGCCACGTCCATGGTCGGTCACTGGCATGGCGGCCTGGGCCTCGGTGGTGTCTTGGCTTGCGCCTTGTTTGCCGCGGTGTCGGGTTCCAGTCCGGCCACTGTGGTGGCCATTGGTTCGATCCTGATGCCAGCCATGGTCAAGGCCGGTTTCCCAAAGGGCTTCGGCGCCGGCGTTATCACGACATCGGGGGCGTTGGGTATCCTGATTCCTCCGTCCATCGTGATGGTGATGTATTCGGTGTCGACCAATACCTCCGTGGGAGCCCTGTTTATGGCGGGTGTTATTCCGGGGTTGTTGTTGGCCTTCTTCCTCGGTTTGACCACCTGGTACCGCGCCAAAAAGAACAACTACCCGTGCCAAGCCAAGGCCACTTGGGCCGAGCGTTGGGTGTCGTTTCGCAAAGCCATTTGGGGACTGCTGCTGATCGTGGTGGTGATGGGCGGGATCTACTCCGGCATGTTCACGCCCACTGAGGCGGCAGCCATGAGCGCGGTTTACGCCTTTGTTGTTGCCGTGTTTGTCTATAAGGACATGGGCTTGAAGGATGTGCCGCGTGTGTTGCTGTCCAGCGCCAACATGAGCGCCATGCTGTTGTACATCATCACCAACGCCGTGTTGTTTTCATTCCTGCTCACGCACGAGAACATACCGCAGCAAATGGCAGATCAGATGATTGGTACCGGCATTGGTGTCATCGGTTTCCTGCTGATTTCCAACGTGCTGTTGTTGATCGCGGGTAACTTTATGGAGCCTTCAAGTATTGTTCTGATCCTGGCACCTATTCTGTTCCCCATTGCGATCAAATTGGGCATAGATCCGGTGCACTTCGGCATCATCATGGTGGTGAATATGGAAGTGGGCATGTGTCACCCGCCGGTCGGTTTGAACTTGTACGTGGCTTCGGGTATTACCAAGATGGGTATCACCGAGCTGACGGTTGCAGTGTGGCCATGGCTGCTGACCATGCTGGGTTTCCTGGTGCTGGTGACCTACTGGCCCGGCCTTTCGCTGTGGCTGCCAAAAGTCATGGGTTTAGTCACTTAAACGGCTTTTCCCCTCCACAAAAAACCCTGCGACTATCGGGTCAGCAGGGTTTCTTTCTTCATCCTGCGTGAGGAGGGCAATCGCTTAGGCCAGCATATTCAGCGTCTTGGCGTAGCTTGGTGGTCGGCGCTGCAAACTGGCTTGTTCGTAAGCGTAGGCCATTGCAATCAAAGGCCCTTCAGACCAAGGCCCACCCACAAAAGACAGGCCAATAGGAAGGCCCTGAACAGCACCACACGGCACCGTGATATGCGGATAACCCGCCACGGCTGCGGGCGACGTGAAACTGGCACCGTATGCGTCTCCATTGATGAAATCGGTGAGCCACGCTGGCCCGCCAGTAGGTGCCACCAAGGCATCCAGACGATGTGCGCTTAGAACCTGATCCAGACCTTCGGTACGGGCGTAACGGTGGTTGTTGGCGAGGGCGTCCAGGTATTCCTGGCTGTCCAGGCCACCTTTGGCCTGGGCGTTGATGAAATGCTCCTGCCCAAAAAAAGCCATTTCCTTGCTGCGATTCTTCTCGTTGAAGGCAATCACATCGGCCAGGGTCTTGATGGGGGCGCCCGGCCCGTAGTCCGCCAGGTAGGCGGCCATATCCGCCTTCAGTTCGTACAGCAAAACGGTCAGTTCCGAGTCGTTGTATTTGTTCGCATTGGGCACTTCGTCGACATCCACCAACGTCGCCCCTTGTGCTTTCAAAACTTCGAGTTGTGCCTCGATGACGGCGGCCACGCGGTCGCTGGAACTGGCCAATTGGGCGCGGACCACACCAATGCGTTTTCCTTTCAGTCCGTCGCGGTTCAGGAAACCGCTGTAATCCAGCTTCTTCTGATCGGCAAGCGCGCTGGCAGGGTCGCGTGTATCGCTACCGGCCATGGCGGTTAAAAGCACTGCGGCATCGGCAACGCTGCGCGCCATTGGGCCTGCGGTGTCTTGTGAATGGGCAATGGGAATGATGCCGGCCCGACTGACCAGGCCCACCGTGGGCTTGATTCCCACCAGAGCGGCAACCGAGGCCGGCGAGGTGATGGAGCCATCGGTCTCGGTGCCCACGGCAACGGCGGCCAAACTGGCCGCCATGCTGGCCCCGGAGCCGGAACTGGAGCCACTGGTGTTGCGGTCCAATGCGTAGGGGTTGCGCGTCAGCCCGCCGCGTGCGCTCCAACCGCTGGTGGAGCGGGTCGAGCGCATGTTCGCCCATTCGGACAAATTGGTTTTACCCAAAATGACCGCGCCCGCCTCGCGCAGCCGGGCAACCAGTGCTGCGTCGCGCGGCGGCTTCATGCCCACCAGTGCCAGCGAGCCAGCCGTCGTCTGCATCTTGTCTGCCGTCGCAATATTGTCTTTTAGCAGGACCGGAATGCCGTGCAAGGGGCCACGCGCTCCCTTGGCCTTGCGTTCGGAATCCAGCGCGTTTGCAATTGTCAGCGCATCCGGGTTGAGCTGAATGATGGAGTTAAGTTGCGGCCCCGCCTTGTCCAGTGACGCAATACGCGCCAGGTAAAGCCGAACCAATTGATGGGCCGTGGTTTTGCCCGACACCATGGCAGCCTGCAATTGAGCTACCGTCTTTTCCGTCACGTCAAACGCGGGCGCCGGTGTTGCTTTGGCCGACATGGCAGAGCCTCCTGTCAATAACATCAGTTCCACAAAATCACGCCGTTGCATGGCATTCCTTCAGAAGGGTGCGCACAAAGCCGAAATTGTAGCGATGCGTCTTTGGCTGGCGTACGCTACGTAACGCATCCAACGCCGCTGAATGAATAGAATTTCGCCACAGTTGGCCGCTGAGTCAACGTTAATCCGAAAGATTCAGATGTTTGCACGTGTACTGAGTGGGTTTGTCTTGGCCACGGCGTTGGTCGCGTGTGGAGGGGGAGGTAGTGGCTCCAGTGGCCCGACCCTACCGCCAACCGTCCAGAAAATGGTGGGGGAGGTGTTCCTGGCACCGAATGAAATGGCGACGGCCGAACTCCGGTCTGACATCGCGTACTCGGGTTACCTCTCTACATCCCGGGCCATTCAAGCCGCGGGCAAGAAAAACATTCTGGACCTGCTGTTTATGCTGCCACCCGGCGATCCCCAACACGGAAGACCCCGCGACACCATAGCCACCGATGCCGAGCAAAGGCTGATTCAGTACGCCCTGGACAACAAGGACCTGTTGGTACCGGGAATTCGTGTGTTGGTTGCCGACGAGGTTTACTGGAACCCGGTTGTACCGAGCGACAGTGTCGCTACGCTGCAACCCCAGCTGAATGCGCTGGGCGCTGCCATTGCGCTGGTTCGCAAACACATTCCACAGGCGTCGGTTGGTATCACGGTGACGCCCTACGCCGCAATTGGCAAACCGAACACACTGGAGTACATCAAAAAAGCCATCGTCTTGGTGGACTGGGTGGGAACCGACCCCTATTGGTTTGGTGAGGCGACCAGCATTGCCGATCTGCATGCGTGGTCTTCCAGTTTTCACGGCATCGCCAAACTAGCCAACCCCAAGGTTGAGACCTGGTTTATTGCACAGGCCTTCAAATTTCCGGCATGGGACCTGCCGACGTTTAATGACTTTATTCGGCAACAGCTGGTGTACGCCCAAGCGTACGATCACATCCTGTTCTTCGGCTGGCAGTTTGTGTCCGAAATCGACATTGCCGCGGCGGGCATGAACTTTTCACCGGCGACCAAGTTGTTGTACAAACAGTACCTCAAATAATTGACCAAGGTCAATGTCAGCTGTTCCAGGCCCTTCTCCCACTGCCGGGCAGGGATTCGGTTTCAGTGCAGGAAAGACCAGCTCAGCGCTGATGATCTTTATTGTCGGTCTGCTTGGGAGTTAGCGGCATTGGCTCAGTGGCAGCGAAGGATTTTTCCTCTTTCTCCACTGCGTCTGTCCATGTGCCCCAGTCGGTAAGTCCGCCATTGCCTTCAATGACTTCGTGAGAAGTTTCCCATTTGTCTTCCCATTCCTCCTTGAAAGCCTCAAGGCGGTTTGCCTTGGGCGCAACCGTAGCTGGCGCTTGGGGAGTTGGTGCCAGAGCGGTCGATGCTGAAGGGGCTGGAACTGGAGGGACTGGAGGCGCTGGCGCTGGCGTGGGTGCCGGTGTTGCAGACGTCGCTTTGGAGCGATTAAATAGTTTATTAAACATGGCAACGCAATGTTAGCAGCGCCTGCTGCGGGCAGCAATAGAGTGGTCTTTGTGGATGGGAGGGTGGATGCGCGGTGTACAAAACCATGCACCGGGCGTGCAGTCGTTACTGAGCAATAATTGAAAAAGGGTTCGCTACCAAATGACTAGCAGCAAACCCTTGTATCCATTGGTGCCGGAGAGATGAATCGAACACCCGACCTTCTCATTACGAATGAGCTGCTCTACCGACTGAGCTACACCGGCTGGTAAGCCTCGAATTATATCGCGGCCATCACGCTTCCAGATGGTAGCGCGTCACCCGCTCCACCTCGTTTTTCGAGCCTAGAACGACGCTGACACGTTCGTGCAATTTGCCGGGCTGCAAGTCCATGATGCGCTCTCTGCAGTTGGTGGCTGCACCGCCGGCTTGTTCGACGAGCCAGGCCATGGGGTTGGCCTCATACATCAGACGCAGCTTGCCTGGCTTCTCGGGCTCGCGTTTATCCCAGGGATACAAAAATACACCACCACGGGTCAGAATGCGGTGCACGTCGGCCACCATACTGGCGATCCAGCGCATGTTGAAGTCCTTGCCACGCGGTCCGTCTTTGCCCTCCAGGCATTCGTTGACATAACGTTTGATGGGGGCGTCCCAGTGGCGCATATTGCTCATATTGACGGCAAACTCCCGTGTGTCTTCCGGGATGTGCATGTTTTCGTGGGTGAGGACAAAAGAGCCTTGTTCACGGTCCAGCGTGAACATGGCGACACCTTTGCCCACTGTCAGCACCAGGGTGGTTTGCGGACCGAAGACACAGTATCCGGCCGCAACCTGATTGCTGCCGGCCTGCAGAAAGTCCTGCTCAGACACACCTGCTCCCTCCGGCTTCTTCAGCACGCTAAAGATGGTGCCGATGCTCACGTTGACGTCGATATTGCTGGAGCCGTCCAGCGGATCGAACAACAGCAGGTATTCGCCTTGGGGGTAGCGGTTGGGCACCAGGTAGATGCCTTCCATTTCTTCTGACGCCATGGCTGCCAGATGGCCGCCCCATTCGTTGGCTTCGATCAAAACGTCATTGGCAATGATGTCCAGTTTCTTCTGGACTTCGCCCTGGATGTTCTCGCTTTCTGTGGCTCCCAGCACGCCTCCCAGCGAGCCCTTGTTGACGGCCAGGCTGATGCGCTTGCAGGCGCGTGCCACAACCTCAAGCAGCAGGCGCAAATCCGCAGGAATGGCCCCGTCGATGCGCTGTTCGGTGATCAGGTAACGTGTCAGGGATACTTTGTTTGCCATGGGTTTCCTTCAAATGGGAGAGAAGTACATGCAAAGGGCGAGCGTGGGGCCATGTCAATCGGCCAGGGCGCGGTCCACCACTTCACGCACATCGTTGCTCAAATCGGTTTTCGCGGCAACCCGGGCCAGGGCTTCGCGCGCTGCGCTGCGGTAGGGTTCGACCAGGCGCTTCCAGCGGTCCAAGGCCCGTGCCAGGCGTGCTGCGACCTGCGGGTTGATGTTGTCGAGTTCCACCACACGTTCGCTCCAAAACACATAACCTGCCGCGTCCGCGCGGTGGAAGCCGCCCGGGTTGCCATTGCAATAGCTGAAGATGACACTGCGCGCGCGGTTGGGGTTGCGGATGTTGAAGTCGGGATGTGCCATCAACTGGCGCACGGCTGGCAGCACCTGGCCGCCCCGGTCCGGTGTGCCAGCCTGGAGCGCAAACCATTTGTCCAAGACCAGGTCTTCATTCTTGAACAAGGCATGGAACCGTGCCAAAGCAGGTTTGGCCAAGGCGTGACCGCTGCCAACCAAGGCCTGCAGCGCGTAGGCGCGGGCTGTCATATTGCCGGCATCCTTGAAACGCTGGAGGGCCTTGCCAGGCCACACGGCATCACCGGTCTGCGTGGCAGCCAGGCAAAGGTTGCCCAGGGCCATGCCGGCCAATGCGCGTCTTCCCGCCGATGTGGCGTCAGGAAGGTAGGCGCCGTTGTCCTGGTGGGCGGCAAAGGCCCATTCCCAATCGGCCTGCAGACCCGTGGCCAATTGCAACCGCATGGCTTCGCGAACCGAGTGGATACGCTGGGGATCAACCACGTCCAATTGCTCGGCAATATAGGTTTCGGACGGCAATGTCAGTACCAGTTCCTTGAAGGCTGCGTCCAGACCGGGGTGGCGCAGAACCGTACGCATGGCACTGATGTATGCATCGTTTAGCACGCCAGCCCTCGCAGAATCTACGGGAGTAGCTATCGAGTTGATAGCGCTGCGCAGCGCCAGCCGTTGCCCGGCTTCCCAGCGATTGAAGGGATCAGGGTCATTGGCCAGCAGGGTCAGCAACTGGGCGTCGGTGTAGTCAAAGTCCAGCACCACCGGCGCTGAGAATCCGCGCAGGATGGAGGGAACAGGCTCCTCTGTCACGGCAGTGAACGTGATGTGCGCGGTCTCTCCCGTCATCACGAACAAATGGTTGGAGGCTGCTGCGTCGGTGCTGTCCTGCACTGTCAGTGGCAACGAAGTGCCGCCAGTTCCCACCAAGCCGACCAGCACGGGGATGACAAAGGGTTGTTTGCTGGACTGGTTGGCCGTGGCGGAGCAACTTTGCTTGAATTGCAGCGTGTAAGTCTGAGCTCCAGCGTCAAAGGTGCCGCTGGCGTGCAAATGTGGCGTACCTGCCTGGCTGTACCAAAGCTTGAACTGCGGCAGCAACTGCGCCAGGCTGGAGCCCGGGTTGGCGTCGGCCATGCTTTGCGCAAAGTCGTCACAAGTGACGGCCTGACCATCAAAGCGCTCAAAGTACAGCTTCATACCCTTGGCAAAACCGTCGCGGCCGACCAGGGTCTGCATCATCCGCACCACCTCCGCACCCTTTTCGTAGATGGTGACGGTATAAAAGTTGTTGATCTCGATGTAGCTGTCAGGCCGCACCGGGTGGGCCATGGGGCCGGCGTCCTCGGGGAACTGGGCGGTGCGCAGCACGCGCACGTCCTCGATGCGCTTGACGGCGCGCGCCGATGGGCTGCCCGCCAGGTCCATGCTGAATTCCTGGTCGCGGAAGACGGTGAGGCCTTCCTTCAGGCTGAGCTGGAACCAGTCGCGGCAGGTGACGCGGTTGCCGGTCCAGTTGTGGAAGTACTCGTGGCCGACCACCGATTCGATGTTGGCGAAGTCCACGTCGGTGGCGGTGGACTGGCTGGCCAGAACGTACTTCGTGTTGAAGATGTTCAGGCCCTTGTTCTCCATGGCGCCCATGTTGAAGTCGCTGGTGGCGACGATCATGAAGCGCTCCAGGT
>CAZMXB010000250.1:0-7543 GCA_964569855.1 uncultured Rhodoferax sp. | reverse complement strand
TTTCTTCCTGCTCAGCCGCAAACCCGATACCGAGTACACCTTCGACGTCGATCTGGCCGTGGCCAAGAACAACGACAACCCGGTCTATTACGTGCAGTACGCCCATGCCCGAATTTGTTCGGTGCTGGCGGCATGGGGTGGCGATGTGGCCAGCCTGCAAGGCGTGGACCTGTCAGCGTTGAATAGCCCCCAAGCCCAGGCCCTGATGCTGCTGTTGGCCAGGTACCCCGAGATGCTGACGTCCGCGGCCAATGACGAAGCACCGCACGACGTAACCTTTTACCTCCGGGAACTGGCGGCTTGTTACCACAGCTACTACGATGCCGAGCGCATTCTGGTGGACGACGAGGGCGTGAAACTGGCCCGCCTGGCCCTGGTCGCCGCCACGGCGCAGGTGTTGCACAATGGCTTGGCGGTGCTGGGTGTGAGTGCCCCGCAAAAAATGTAGGAACTTTATGGGTCAGACCACTTGCGCAAGCGATGTGCTCTGGCCCCAACAAATTGGGTGACTTGCGGGACAGAACTTAAGCCCTGTCCCCAACTAAATTGAAACTTTTGGGGGTCAGACCACTTGCTTAGCAATGTGCTCTGACCCCAACTGAATAGGAAATGGGTATGGAAAGACAGCGTGGCGGAACGATCCTGGGATTCATCATCGGCGTGGTGGTCGGACTGGCGGCTGCGCTGGCCGTGGCGGTCTACGTGACCAAGGTGCCGGTGCCCTTCATGAACAAAGGGCAGAGCCGATCGGCCGACCAGGATGAGGCTGAAGCCAAGAAGAACAAGGACTGGGACCCCAACGCGCCGCTGTACGGCAAGTATCCGGTCAAGCCGCAGGTGGCGTCGTCGGCTCCGAGCCCCGTGGTTCCAGCTTCATCCGCCAAGCCCACCGACACGGCAAGAACTGCTGGCAAGAGCAGCGTCAAGCCCGATGCCAAGGGCGAAAGCAAACCAGCGGTCACAGCAGACCCGCTGGGAGATTTGGTGCGATCCAAGGCAGAGCCACCTGCCACTGAGCCATTCGTGTTCTTTGTGCAAGTGGGCGCCTACCGTACGGCAGAGGACGCTGAAAGCCAGCGCGCCAAGTTGTCGTTGAGCGGTATCGACACCAAAATAACCGAACGCGAGCAATCCGGGCGGACGGTATTTCGCGTGCGTGCGGGGCCTTTCGATAACAAGGAAGAGGCCGAGCGTAACCGGGAGCGGTTGGAAAAGGCGGGCCTGGAGACCTCTCTCGTGCGGGTGCAGCGCTAGGGACTGAGTCGGGAACTTTGCCAAGTACTGGCGATCACAGACACACTTTTTTTGGAGTTGTATTGCATGAACATGAAACGTCGGAATTTTTCTCAGGCAGCGGCAGGCGTGGCGGTGGCATCGTCCGTTTATTTTCCATCGATGGCTTTTGCCCAGGCCAAAAAGCCGCAAGCGGGCAAGGATTACCATCTGGTTGATCCCAAGGCTCCAGTGGAGGCTCCGGCTGGCAAGATTGAAGTTGTCGAGTTCTTTTGGTACAGCTGCCCGCACTGCAATGCGTTTGAACCTACGCTGGCAGAATGGGTGAAAGGTATCCCCAAAGACGTTGCGTTCCGACGCGCGCATGTGGCCTTTAACGATACTTTTGTTCCGCAGCAGCGTTTGTTTCTGGTCTTGGAGTCCATGGGGCTGATGGACAAACTGCATGGCAAGGTCTTTACCGCGATCCATGGCGAGAAACTCAACCTGGCAAAAGGGGATGCAATTGCCGACTGGGTGGCCAAGCAGGGCGTGGACAAAGCCAAGTTCCTGGAGCAATACAACTCGTTTTCAATTGCAACCAAGGGCACACGCCAGACCCAATTGCAAAATGCCTACAAAGTCGAAGGCGTGCCGGCGTTGGGCGTCGCGGGGCGTTTCTACACCGATGGTGCCATGGCTGGCAGCATGGAGCGCGCATTGCAAGTGGTCGAGTGGCTGGTTGCAGAGGTCAAAGCCGGCCGCTGATGTGTGGGCCGCAAGCCACTTCAGCACATGAATTGGCGCAGAGCGGTCGCAGTGGCCTGTGGCAGTTCTTCCGGTATGAAATGACCGGCCGCAAGCGCCTCGCCCGTGACCCGGCCTGAGCATTGGGCTTGCCACAATTCCAGGGGTCTGAACAGGCGTTGCACGACACCGCGCTGCCCCCATAACACCAGCGTGTCACAGGCAATTTTCTGCGCGTGCTGGCGGCTTTCGCGGTCGTGGTCGAGGTCGATGCCGGCGCTGGCGCGGTAGTCCTCGCAGGCGGTGTGGATAGCTTCCGGACGGCAAAAGCAGCGTTCATACTCCGCCAGCGCTTCCGGTTCGATGTGCGCCAAGCCACCCGAGCCCCAGCCGCCCAATTTGAGGTGCAGGTAGGCTTTTGCGTTGCCTCCAATCATGGTCTCCGGCAAGGGCCGGGGTTGGATCAGATGAAACCAGTGGTAATAGGCGCGCGCAAACTCCATGTCGGTGCGGGCGTACATGTCCAACGTGGGGGCAATGTCGATCACACACAGCTTCCTGACCTGCTTGGGATAGTCCAGCGCCAAGCGGTGGGCCACGCGGCCGCCACGGTCGTGACCGCAGACAAAGTAGGAGCCGATGCCCAGTTTTTCCATGACGGCAGCCACATCGGATGCCATCGCCCGCTTGCTGTAGTTGGCATGGTCGGACTCACCCGGCGCGTGGGAGGAGTCGCCATAACCACGCAGATCCGGCATGACCAGAAAATAGTCGTCCTTCAGCTCCTGCGCGACGCGACGCCACATCACATGCGTCTGGGGAAACCCATGCAACAGGACCAGGGCCGGTTTGCTTGTGTTGCCACCGGAGCGAACAAATGATGCCACCCCGTTGACAACAAAAGTATGGGTGTCAAAACCGTCGAACCCGTTCATGGCGTGTGCGTTCCAGTGATATGTCTGTCAATCGCAATTTGCATTAAGGCCCTTTTGGCCGCCTCATTGCTGGCCGCGCTACCGTCTTTTGCCGGCGGGCAACAGGGCCTCAGTCTTTGGATTTGCTCTTCAATGCACGTTTGGATTTCGGCTTCGACTTCGACTCCGAAGTCTTGGCCGCTTCGGTTTCAGGGGCAGGGAACTCGCTCCTTGCGACTTTACGTGCCTTTTTGGACAATGTTTGAAGACCCTTGGGCGAGCGCCCCTCCAACTCGGCTTCGATGCGTTCACACAGCGTTTGCAAAATCTTCACGCGGGCGTAGTTTTTGTCGTTGGCCTCAACCAATGTCCAGGGGGCATTGCCCGTGCTGGTGCGCTCGACCATGTCACAGATGGCCTGCTGGTAGGCGTCCCATTTTTCGCGATTGCGCCAATCTTCCTGGGTGATTTTGAATCGTTTAAACGCGATTTGCTCACGGGCCTTGAAACGCGCCAGTTGTTCCTGCTGGCTGATTTGCAGCCAGAACTTGACCACCATGACACCTGAGTCAGCCAGCTCGTGTTCAAAATCGTTGATCTCGGTGTAGGCTCTGAGCCAGTCGTTTTCCGCACAAAAGCCTTCCACCCGTTCGACCAGCACTCGTCCGTACCAGGTACGGTCAAAAATCGCCACTTTTCCCTGGCGCGGCACATGGCGCCAAAATCGCCACAGGTAGGGCTGGGCCCGTTCCTCCTCGGTTGGCGCAGCCACCGGGATCACCTGGTATTGCCGGGCGTCCAGTGCCGCACCAATGCGCCGGATGGCGCCACCCTTGCCAGCGGCATCCGCCCCTTCGAACGCGCACAACAGGGAGCGGCCCTTGAAACGCGGGTCACGCATCAGCTCGGCCAGTCGTGCCTGCCACTTGGGCAACTCTTTCTCGTATTCCTTGTCGTCCAGCTTTTTGCCCAGATTCAACTCGGACAATACGGTTCGACCATCGGTATCCACACGCACCATGGGCGCCACCGGGGATTCCTGTTTCTCCGTGCTGGCCAGCTTTTTCTGCATGGCCTGCAACATGATCTGGCCCACCGTCAACGAACGGTAGCGGTCATCGGTTCCCTCAACGACCACCCACGGAGCCCAAGGTGTATTGGTCAGACGCAAGATATGTCCAGCCACATCCTGCAGTTTGTCGTAGGTCTTGAGCCGGTCCCAGTTCCATTGGGTCACACGCCAGGCGGTGCGTGGGTCTTTCTCCAGTGCCTTGAGGCGTTTGACCTGGCCTTCCTTGGTCAGGTGAAACCAGAATTTCAGAACCAGGGCACCTTCATTGACCAGCATGGCCTCAAAGCGGTTGATCTGATCGGCCTGGGCATCCAGTTCCTTGAGCGACACCTCATTCAAGATGCGCTGGCGGATCGGATCCGAATACCACGAGCCGGCAAAAATCCCGATGCGCCCCTTGGGTGGCAGGGAGCGCCAATACCGCCACATCGGCGGGCGCTCGCGCTCTTCGTCACTGGGCATCGAAAAAGCCAGTGTGGAAATGAAGCGCGGGTCCATCCACTCATACAGCACATTGATGGTTTCGCCTTTACCAGCACCGTCCTGCCCGCTGATCAGCACGACCACCGGAATCTTTTTGTTTTCCTGCAAGTCAACCTGGGCTTCCAGCAACGCTGCACGCAACGCCGGGACCGCCGCCTTGTAGGTTGCCTTGTCAATCTGGTGGCCAATTTCTGCGGATTCAAACATGGCGATACTCCGATAGTTGGGCGACGTCCTGCTCGCTTGAAATATTTATTCTAGGTCGCACCGCTTGCCGCCATTTGTTCTGTCTCAAACAAATGCCACGGCCGCCCTGGCTCTTGGAAACTATGGGGTGCGCGCTCAGTACAATTGCGCAAGCCCCACCCGAGCAAGTTTCGTGCCTTTATGAAAAATATTCCCCTGCCATTCGTTGTACTGTTCACCCTTGGGGTGCTGGCGTTTCCCGCGCGCGCGGAAAAGGCGGACCGCAACAAAGAGATGAACATCGAAGCTGACGCCATGCGCTACGACGACGTGAAGCAGCTCAATGTTTTTTCCGGCAATGTGGTGCTGTCCAAGGGCAGCATCGTCATGCGGGCCGCCAGAATTGAGGTACGACAGACCCCGGAGGGGTACCAATTCGGCACCATTACCGGGACGGCGGAAAAGCCGGCGTTTTTCCGGCAAAAGCGCGAAGGCCTTGATGAATACATGGAAGGCGAAAGTGAGCTGATCGAATACGACGGGCGGGCCGATACCGTCAAATTCAGCCGCAAGGCCCTTCTGCGGCGCCTGCGCGGTGCTACGTTGGCCGACGAAATCACGGGTGCGGTCATTGTTTATGAAAACCTCACCGAAACCTTCAGCGTCGATGGCGATGCCACCAAAGGCAGCCCGGCGGGCCAGGGCGGGCGGGTTCGCGCCATGCTGACACCCAAACCCGAGGCTGCTGCTGTGTCTGCGCCACAAACCAAAGCATCTGCGCCGCCAGCTCCGGCCTTGCGTGCCACCGCCACGCTGGGGAGCCCTCCAAAGTGACAAGTGTTGTGCACCCGGAGCCGGATTCTGCAGTCGGGCGGCTCCAGGTCAGCCATATTCAGAAAGCCTATGGCAAACGTCAGGTGGTCAAGGACGTGTCGCTCACGGTGCGCACTGGCGAAGTGGTGGGTTTGCTCGGCCCCAACGGCGCGGGCAAGACCACGTCCTTCTACATCATCGTGGGCCTGCTACGGGCCAGCGCGGGGGACATTACCATCGACGGCCAGTCCATCGAGCACATGCCGATTCACCGGCGCGCGCGCCTGGGTCTGGGTTATCTGCCACAAGAGGCGTCGATCTTCCGCAAGCTCAACGTAGAAGACAACGTGCGCGCCGTGCTCGAGTTGCAACATGACGCGGCGGGCAAGCCGCTCAAGAGCGCCGAAATCGAGCTGCGGTTAACCGCTTTGTTACAGGACCTGCGGGTCGAACACCTGCGGGAGTCGCCCGCACTGGCTTTGTCGGGCGGCGAACGCCGCCGGGTAGAGATTGCCCGTGCGCTGGCCACGCGGCCACGGTTCATATTGCTGGACGAACCGTTTGCTGGCATCGACCCGATTGCCGTGATCGAGATCCAGCGCATCATCAATTTCCTCAAGTCGCGTGACATTGGTGTGCTGATCACCGACCACAATGTGCGCGAGACGCTCGGCATTTGTGATCACGCCTACATCATCAGCGATGGCATCGTGCTGGCTGAAGGCACCCCCGCCGAGATCGTGGCCAACGCCGACGTCCGCCGCGTGTACCTCGGCGAACACTTCAAAATGTGAATATGGCCCCCACGCTCCACCGCTGCGCGGGTCGCTGCCCCCCGAGGGGGCAAATTTGCCTTGGGGCGGCCCGGCGGCAAATTGCCGCTCCCTCCGACTACAGGCCTGCATTGAAATGAAACAAGGGCTTTCTTTACGCGTCTCGCAGCACCTGGCGCTTACGCCCCAGTTGCAGCAGTCCATCCGCCTGTTACAACTTTCCACGCTGGAACTCAGCCAGGAAGTGGAGCAGATGCTGGATGAAAATCCATTCCTGGAACTGACACAGGACGAGGCTGTTCGTGAGGAATTTGGCTTGGCGCAGGCGGACACACCGGTGAGTGCGGGTGAACGCGAGGCTGAGGTTGCTCCTGTTTCAATAGCAGATTATGCAGATTCCACGAGGGCTGATGGCCAAAAAGACGATGAGGCTACGCCGATGAGCCAGGACGACGAGCCCAGCTGGGACGGCGACGGCACGACCGAGATGGTGCCGGACGATGGCGAGTGGGGCACCGACGCCAAAGCAAAAACCAACAACCTGGGCGACGGTGAAGACACCGACGCTACTGAGCTGGCGCGCACCCAGGAGTCCCTGCAGTCCCACCTGCACCGCCAAGCCCTCAGCCTGCACCTCGGTGAAACGGATGCCAGCGCGCTGCGCTTTCTGATCGAGTCGCTGAACGACGACGGTTACCTGGAGGACCCCTTGCCCGATCTGGCCCGTAGCCTGGCTGGTGAAGATGAGGAGCAGATCGAAGACCTGGTGCACCACTTCACGGTGGCCTTGGGGTTGTTGCAAAGCCTGGATCCGGCCGGTGTGGGCGCGCGCGACCTGGGCGAATGCCTGCGCCTGCAATTGCGCACCCGACTGGACGACGCGCTGGACCCACCCGAGCCCGCCGTCGCCACGCTGCTGGCGCTGGCGCTGCGCATTTGTGGCGAGCCCATGGATCTCCTGGCCCGGCGGGATGTCAAGACCCTGGTCCAGCGCTGTGGCGGCACCGACGCCCTGACCCGCGAAGCCATCGCCCTGATTGCCCGCCTCGAACCCAAGCCGGGGCGCCGATTTGTCGATGTCGAGCGCAATATTGTGGTGCCCGACGTACTGGTGACGGCCCTGGGCAAGACGCGTCCCGGTGCCAACCCGCAGTTTCGCGTCATGCTCAACCCCGAGGTGATGCCCAAGCTGCGTGTGCACGACATCTACGCCAACGTGCTGCGCAACCACCGCGGTGGCGGCAAGGACAGTGCCAGCTACGCCGGGCTGCAGCAGCGCCTGCAGGAGGCGCGCTGGTTCATCAAGAACATCCAGCAGCGCTTCGACACCATCCTGCGCGTCT
>CAZMXB010000249.1:0-7554 GCA_964569855.1 uncultured Rhodoferax sp. | reverse complement strand
CTTGATCGCCAACGAAGTGGCGCGCCTGGCCGCCACCATCCTCGCCGAATACGCGCTGGCTGCCCGCAAGATCAAGGACACCAAAAACGCCCCCGAAGCCACGCAGGACGCGCTGGCGCAACTCCAGCGCCTGGTGCCAAAAAACTTCCTCACCGCCGCGCCCTGGCCGCAACTGGCGCACTATGCCCGCTACCTCAAGGCGATCACCGCGCGCCTGGACAAACTGCGCGCCGACCCGGCCCGCGACGCCGCCAAGCTGGCCGAACTGCGTCCGCAAGAGCAGCGCTATTGGCGCCTGGTGGCCGAACGCAAAGGCGCGGTGGACGCGCGCATGCAGGAGCTGCGCTGGCTGCTTGAAGAACTGCGCGTGAGCTTCTTCGCGCAGGAACTGCGCACGCCGCAGCCGGTGAGCGTGAAGCGCTTGGACAAGTTGTGGGCGCAGATCAACAACTGACAGAATGTCCAAAAAAACCAACTAGGTTAAAATTGAAGCATGGAGAAATCAGTCCCGCACTGCAAGTTGGCCGTGGTGAAAGCCTTGGTAGAGGCAGGAGAAGTGCGTGCAACCCATGCGGCCAGGGTGGGCGCCACTGCCTTGGGGCTGGAGCTTTTCGACATGCTGGCCGTGGTGATGGCACTGACACCGACGGACTTCTACAAAAGCATGACCACCCATGCCGATCACACGGTGTGGCAGGACGTGTACCGCCCCAGCACGCAGGCGGGTGACCTGTACCTGAAGCTGACGGTCATTGACGACGTGCTGATCGTGTCTTTCAAGGAGCTATGACCATGAAATGTCCTGTATGCGGTGCGGCTGAACTGATCCACGACACCCGCGACCTGCCTTACACCTACAAAGGTGAAACCACCACGATTCCAGCGGTGACAGCTGATTTTTGCCCTGCGTGCAATGAGTCCATCACCGACCTGGCGGAGACCGAGCGCGTCATGCGTGAGATGCAGGCGTTCCACAAGCAGGTGAACGCGGCCATAGTGGACCCCAGCTTCATCATCGCCGTGCGCAAGAAGCTCAAGCTTGGCCAGCGTGAGGCGGCTGAAATTTTCGGTGGCGGCGTCAATGCCTTCTCGCGCTACGAGAACGGCAAGACCAAGCCGCCGCTGGCCTTGGTCAAGTTGCTCAAGCTGCTGGAGCGCCATCCCGACCTGCTCAACGAGGTCAGGGCCACCTGACTCTGCGGGATACCAGTCTTTTTGGTCTCCAGGCCAATTGCAGAATGCGCAAGCAGCTATCAATTTTGAACGTATGACCACACCATCAATCAGCCTGCTGGAAAGCCTCAAGCAACTCAATGCCGAGCAACTGCGCCGCCTGCTGGTCGAGCAGCTCACCCAGCAAAAGCTGGGGCTGTACTGGGAGTCCGACGCCATTGCACGCGACGCAGCGCTGAACGCCGACATCGTGCTGCCGCGTTTGGTGCCCAGCGCCAGCCACACGCCAGCGGGCACGGTGCACCACCACAACCTCATCATTGAAGGCGACAACTTTGACAGCCTGCGCCTGCTGCGCGCCACGCACGCCGGCAAAGTGCGCGTCATCTACATTGACCCGCCCTACAACACCGGCAACAAAGACTGGGTTTACAACGACAAATTCGTCGGCAAAAACGACCGTTGGAGGCACAGCCAGTGGCTGGAGTTTTTGTACCAGCGCCTCACGTTGGCGCGCGAGCTGTTGACCAGCGACGGCGTGATTCTGGTCAGCATCAACGACGAAAACCGGGCGCGGCTGGAGCTGCTGATGGACGAGGTGTTTCCGGGGCGGCGGGTGGGAAGTTTCGTGTGGCGCAGTCGCACGGGTGGGAACGATGCCAAGGGCGCGTTTTTCTCTGACAACCACGAGCATGTGTTGGTCTACGGAAATGCGGCATTCCGGTTTAGCGGAGATGAGAAAAGTTACTCGATCTACAAACATGAAGAAAACGGGCGTCCTTTTTATCTCAGCGATTTAACTAAGGCGCACGACTTGCGCGAACGGCCAAACACTTTTTATCCCGTGCACGACCCGGTTGAGGATGTTTGGTATCCCTGCAATCCAGGGCGTGTGTGGGCTTATGCGTCACGGGTCGAAATGCGTGATCGATTTGGTGACAAAAGTCCGGCTTTCAATGAAGCGCTGCAGGGCCTGCGTGGCGGCACGATGGAAGACATGATTGATAAGAAGCAGGTTTGGTTTCCCCCAGATCAGCGAAGCAGATGTTTCACAACCTTGCAGGAGTTGGAGAATGCAATTTCGCAAGGCGATGTGCCGTACAGCGGCAGCACACCCTTGTTGACGCTCAAGACACCGAACTTGGATTTTTGGGTGGGCAAGAGAGTTGGTTACGGACGGCCACGCTTGAAGAAGTTTAAGGATGGATTGAAGAATGAGAACTCACCTATTTCATCGTGGTTGACACCTCGGTCGGAAGCTGAAACAGCTGATTCGTCACTAAACATGCCCGTGGTCGGCACGACGGATGAAGGTTCACGCATTCTTAAGGAAGTGATGGGTGAAAAAGCGTTCGCATATCCCAAACCGTTATCACTCATCGAAAATCTGATCGGCCAAGCCGCGCGCCCCGGTGACACAGTGCTGGATTTTTTCGCTGGCAGCGGCACCACCGGCCAAGCTGTGCTGGCCCTCAACGCCCAAGACGGTGGTGCGCGGCGCTTTATCTTGTGCAGCAGCACCGAGGCCACCGACAAAGAACCGGGCAAAAACCTGTGCCGCGATGTGTGTGCGGAGCGCATTCGCCGGGTCATTGCCACCGAGGGTTATGACGCCAGCTTTGCTTACCTTCAACTGGATAAATTCAACGCCGCCGATGTGGCGTTTGAAGCTGCGCCAGAACATGCCAGCATGCTGATTTCCATGCGAGAAACGGCATCAGCGCCCGTAGATAGTGCGCAAGAAGCTATTCAAGTGATAGCAATTAATGGCGATTGGCTCACCGTGCTGTGCTGGCAGGCTACGCCCCAGGCGCTGGACGCACTGGCCGCTTTGCCTGCTGCGCATGGCGCTGCACGGTTGGCGGTGTTTTGTGCGCGGCCCAAAGCCATGGCCGCGCTGTTAGCGGAGCGCGGTATGGAAGCCAATACCTATTCATTGACGGACGCTCTGCTGAAAGGGCAAGTCAGCGCCAAAGCCGGCACCGGTGGGTTGGTGGCACGAGCCCCTGTGCCAGCCGCCGTGCCGGCTTTGCTCCTCACCGAAGGAGACGCAGCATGAGCGCCGTAAGCCCCATTTCGCCCAACACGCCTATGGAAACCGTGGCCATGGCGGCGCAAAGTACGGCCGTGCAGCCCGAGGAGTTTCAGCGCACATTGATTGCGGGCATGGAACGCGCCTTGCTGCTGGACACCGCGCCACCGTGTTTGCTGCGTGCCCCCACGGGTTCGGGCAAAACCTTTGTGATTAGCCAAGTGTTGGAACGGGTAAGCGCGCAGCGTCCCGTGCTCTGGTTCTGGTTTGTGCCGTTTGTCACGCTGGTGCAGCAAACCGAAGACGCGTTAACGGCCAATGCACCGTCGCTCTCGCCGTGCAGTTTGAACGATGGACGCAACCGGCAGGCGAGCGCAGGCATGGTGCTGCTGTCTACCGCGCAGGGCGTGGCCCGCGCACAGTGGCGCACCAAGGGTTACGACGCCGATGGCGACGATGCCACCCGCACCCTGGCCGCCTTTGTGGCGCGTGCCCGTGCGCAAGGCTTGCAAATTGGTTTGGTGGTGGACGAGGCCCACATTGGCTTGGACAAAGGCACGGAATTTGGCAAATTTGCCCATTGGCTGAGCGCCGAGTACCTGGTAATGGCCACGGCCACGCCCAAGGATGAGCGGCTCGGCGAATTCTTAATGCATGCGGGCTACGGTGCGCAAAAAGCATTTGCGGTCGGTCGCGATGAAGTGGTCAAAGCCCGCTTGAACAAAAAATACATTGAGGCGGTGGTCTACAGCTTGGGCCAAACCTTGGCCACCATTACCGACCTGCGTCGTACCGTGCTGCGCCAAAGTTGGCTGCGCAATCTGAAAATTGAAAAAACCTTGCAAGCTGCCGGCGTTGCTGTCGTGCCTTTGCTACTGGTGCAAGTGGCCAATGGGCCTGATACGGTGGACGAAGCCGCAGACGATTTGATGCGCCTGTGCGGCGTGCACCCCGAGGCCATTGGACGCCATTCGTCTGACGACCCGGACCCGGTGCTCATGGCCGCCATTGCTGCTGACACGCGCAAACAGGTGCTCATTTTTAAGCAGTCGGCGGGCACTGGGTTTGATGCACCACGCGCCTTTGTGCTGGCCAGCACAAAGCCGGTGAACGATGCCGACTTTGCCATGCAGTTCATTGGCCGCGTGATGCGCGTGGCGCGCCCGGTGCGCGACGCATTTGGCAAACCACGCGAAATACCGGCTGACCTGAATACTGCCTATGTGTATTTGGGTAATTCCCTAGCCCAAGCAGGTTTTGAAGCAGCGGTGAAGGCCAGTGTTGCGGTTAAAAATCAGCTGGAAGGCCAAACGGAAAAACTGCTGGCACGCCAAACGGTGTCGGGCGCGGTGGTCTATACCAATCGCGAGACAGACCAAGAGCCTTTGCTCTACGGCATGCCATTGCAAGAAAACCCTATGCCAGCACCCGAAACTGTGCCGGAGGCCGAGCCGCCAGACACCGGCCAAGCGCCACTGTTTCCACCGCTTATGGACGGTGTTGCGGCGCACAAAGCAAGCGACCTTTTGTGGGATGACCTTCCCAAGGTGGTGCTAGACACGGTGCTTCCGGTACCTGCGCCTTCAGCGCGCGGCCAACGCAGCGCCTTGCGAACTCGCGACGAAGTGTTGGCGGTGCTCAAGAACCACGGCCTGTGTGCCTACCCGCGCAAATCAGGCTTGCCGCAGTTGGGCGCAAGCCTGAAAACCGAACAAAAACCCGAGTTGGAGGACATGTCGGCCATCTCACGCGACGCGGCTACCAAGCTCACATTGGACGATGCCCTGCGCAACACGGCGGTCAAGGTGGCACTCAACCGCATTAGCGAGTTGGAGCGGCACACGGAACTGACCACTGGCGCCAACTACGACGAAAGCTTTCAGTTGGTGGTGGACCGCAGCGCACTGGCCCGCGAAGCCATGTTGGCACTGCGGGAACTGCCGCAGGCGGAAGAGGAAGATTACAAAATCATCGTGCAAGTGCTGGCCGAGCGCTTGCGTCCCACCGTGAACGAAGCCTTGGCGGATATGCCTGGGGCGGAGGCACCCAGCGACATGGAGCGAAAGCGCTTGGCCCGCGATGCGGCGCACTGGGTGGTGCGCAAAGAAGTGCAGACCTTGCGTGAAGACATGTTCAACGCCATAGCCGAGCGCGCCCAGCTGGTGGATGCCCAGCCATTGCCCGATGTGATGGTGTTTCCCGCTGACCTCGCATTGGAGGCTTCCCGCAAAAACATCTACGGCGTTTTGCCGCCCTCGCAGGAGGCGGGCGAGCGCGTCGATGAAGTGCTGTTTATGGACGACCGCCAGTGGTTTGCAGACACCACCTACCGTTTGACTGACGGCAACTTTGTACAAGGGCAGTTTGATGGCGCATGGTTTGGCAACAAATTGGAAGATGCGTTTTCAAGAGCGCTGGACCGCACAGAGTTTGTGGAGTGGTGGCACCGCAACCCGCGCAACAAGCCTTACGCCGTGCGTGTGGTGCGCGCTGAGCACGACAATTATTTTTACCCCGACTTCGTGGTGTGCGTGCGCCATAGCCCCGGTGAAGAGCCCATCCAGCGGCTGCTGGAAACCAAAGACGACACCAAAGACGCCGCTCGCAAGGCCAAGCATTCACCTGCCAGCTACGGAAAGGTGCTGTTTTTGACGCCCGATGGAAACAGGATGCGCTGGGTGAATGACGATGGCAGTCTGGGCGGAATACTGGATTTTGATGACCTGCAGAGCGCTTTGGGACAGCTCGTTGCTACGCGGCCAGTGGTGACGCAGGCCTGAGTCTGAGGTGGTGCTCTTAGAGACCGACGTGAGTGCAGAAATAGAACCGGGTGGTTGACCCTGGCGACGGAAGTGTATGGTTTGCAATGAGAATTATTCTCATTTAATATTGCGCTTGTCGCTTCTTCAGCAGGCCAGCACCATGCGCTCCATTCCCATCCTTTCGCCCGAAACCACCGTTCCGCAAGAGCATGTGGTGCTCTGCCGCGCTTATGGCGCTGCGCAAGAGCGCTGCAGCCGCGTCATGGCGCAGCAGCAGGCTCAGGTGGACCAGCTGGAGCGTGAGGTTCTGCGCCTGCGGGCGGCGGTCATGGTGCGCGACACGGCGCTGGCCATTGAGCGCGAGCGCTCTTGCGCTGCCAGGGCGACGCAGTCGTACGTTGCGGCTGTCGAACCCATGCCCGCGCGCAGGGCGCTGCTGGCGCGCCTGCGCGTCTGGCTGTGGCAGCGACCCTGGGGGCGTCAGAGTGACGGCGCGCGAAACCCGGTTACCGGCCCGCGGCGCTCGCAGCTTGCGACAGCCGATCTCCTGGTGGGCCAGGGCGGGTGGCTTAGCCCGGGTGTGGACTGGCCGGGTTGACCAGCGCGCTTTGGGCAGCGCCGGGGCGCCGCCCTTGCCACATCAGCGCTGCAGTCGATGCGCCAAACAGTGCCAGCAGTGCGCCCAGGTGCGGCAATACGTCGGCCAGCGGCGCACCCAGCTGGTTCAAGCGCAGCGACGCCTGCACGCCCGCCGTGCTGGGAATCAGCCAGCGCAGCCATTGCAGCGGCAAAGGCAGTGCTTCTACCGGCCACGAGAAGCCGGCAAGGAAGACCATGGGCAGGGTGGTGAACAACAGCACCTGCAGCGCGCGCTCCCGGTTGCCTATCCAAAGGCCCAGCAGCAGCCCCAGCGCGGCGTTGGTAGGCACGTAGCACAGCAGCAGCACCAGCGCGCCCCAGGGGTTGCCGCCGCGCGGGTAGTCCTGCCAGACAAAAATCCAGCCAAAGTACAGCAGGCCGCTGGCCAGCCCCAGGGTGCACAGCGCCGCCAGGCGTGCGGCCCAGACGCCGGGGGCGGCGTGGTGCTGCCCGCGCTCTACCCAGGTGCCGGCGAGCAGGGCAGCGCCCATCAGCAGCGTTTGCTGCAGGATGAGCAGCGCCACGGCGGGCACCACGTAGCTGCCATAGCCTTCGGTGGGGTTGAACAAGGCGACGGTCTGCAGCTGCACCGGGTTGCGGCTGGCGCGTGCTTGCGCGGCGCTTTGGCCCTGCGCCTCCAGTCGGCGGATTTCCACTGCGGCCGATGCCGTTCCCACGGCTTCGGCAAAGCCGTGCTGCACCGCCTTGTTGATCAGGGCATAGGCCGCGTTGGCTTGCACGTTGACCACGGCCGCTTCGCTGCGAAACACCTCGCGCTGCAGATCGGCCGGCAGCACGGCGTAGCCGCCGATGGCGCCGCTCCACAAGGCCTGGCGGGCTTCCTGCTCGTCGCCCGTGACCAGCGTGACGGCGATGTTCGGGTCGGCCTCGGCTCAAGGTCAAGAAGGGCCTGTTCCCCTGGGCGGCCTCGGGCCGCGCCATTGCCAA
>CAZMXB010000248.1:6374-7616 GCA_964569855.1 uncultured Rhodoferax sp. | reverse complement strand
GCCAAAGCGATGAGGGTTTTTTTCATTTCGGGTTTCTCAAAAAGGTTAAACAGCGGGCTCAGGTCCTACGGGATCAGTACCCCGGGCCAACCTCCTAGTTCAGGAAGTTGGGTCTATTGCACCAGACCCATGAGTTTTTGGCAAAGCATTGCCCTTAAAAAGGCCCCAAAAACCCGAAATCCAAGGGCTTTCGTTGTTGGGTTGCAACAATTTGTTTGGCGCGTTCCCGGGCACAATCCGGATAAACTCCAATACCCATCCCTGAACGGAGTTTTACCATGGATTCGCTGCTGAATGCTGCTGATTCCGCCCTGCGCACCTTGTTTGCGCGCCCCCGCGCGGCTACGGCCTGCCCGACCGTCGCTGAGCAAGTCACACAACTCGATGCGTCACAAACGCGTGCCGCAGCTGCACTCATGCGGGTTAACCATGTGGGTGAAGTCTGCGCCCAAGCGTTATACACAGCTCAGGCGCTTTCCACCAGCAATCCCGCCCTGCGTGCGCATTTCACACGCGCCTGCATCGAAGAAACTGACCATCTGGCGTGGACCGCACAACGCCTGGAGGAGTTGAACGCGCGCCCATCTTTGCTGAACCCACTTTGGTACGCCGGCGCCTTTGGCCTTGGGCTGATAGCAGGGCGACTCGGGGACGCTGTCAGCCTCGGATTTGTCGTGGAAACCGAAGCTCAAGTTGGCGCCCACTTACAAAGCCATCTCGAACGGCTACCGCAGGGCGATCATGCGTCGCGGGCCATTGTGGCCCAGATGCGGGACGACGAACTACGGCACGCACAGGACGCAACGGATGCCGGAGCCGTGGAACTACCCCAAGCGATCAAAGACCTGATGCGCGGTGCGGCCAAGGTCATGACCACGGTGGCTCACCGGATTTAGGCCGCACGCTCCACCGCTGCGCGGGTCGCTGCCCCCCCAAGGGCCGCAATTCACCTTGGGGCGGCCCGGCGGCGAATTCTGAGCACCCACGCTCCTCTAGATTTCAAGAACCTCAAAACTGGTGGTGATGTCGGCAGTTTTGCTCAGCATGATGGTGGCTGAGCAGTATTTTTCGTGGCTCATGGCCACCGCGCGCTCCACGGCGGCAGGCGGCACCGCCTTGCCGGTCACCGTAAAGTGCATGTGGATCCTGGTGAAGACCTTGGGCTCGGTGGTTGCGCGTTCGGCGCTGAGCTTGACGGTGCAGCCCTGCACCGCGTGGCGGCCCCGCTTCAGGATCAACACC
>CAZMXB010000248.1:0-6364 GCA_964569855.1 uncultured Rhodoferax sp. | reverse complement strand
ATAGGCCGTGCAGCCGCCGGTACCAGCCAACAGGGTTTCCATGGGACGCGGTGCCAGGTTCTGCCCGCCGTTTTCTGGCTTGTCAGCATCCGGAGCGCCATCCATCACCAGCGTATGGCCGCTGCCAGTCTCGGCTACAAAACCCATTCCCGAGCGGGTGTTTAATCCGCCGGTCCAACTCACAGTACATTCCATCGCCTCACTCCTTGGCATTCTTCATCCTCCGCAGCTGCGGCATCGGGCGATTATCATGCGCTAACACTCTGCGTTCCGACATGACGATCCCATCGACCAAACCTCTAGAGCCTGCCGACTACCTCAAGAAAATCCTGACCGCCCGGGTTTACGATGTGGCCACCGAATCCGCGCTGGAGCCCGCCAAACTGCTGAGCAAACGGCTGCACAACACGGTGCTACTCAAGCGCGAGGACCAACAACCCGTGCGCAGCTTCAAGTTGCGCGGTGCCTACAACAAGATGGCCCAACTGAGTGCGGAACAGCTCAAGTTGGGCGTCATTTGCGCCTCGGCCGGCAACCACGCGCAAGGCGTCGCGCTCAGTGCCTCCAAGTTGGGAACCCGCGCCGTGATCGTGATGCCCACTACCACACCGCAAGTCAAGATTGATGCCGTGCGCGGGTTTGGCGGCGAAGTGGTCTTGTACGGTGACAGCTACTCGGACGCTTACACCCACTCCCTGGCTTTGCAGAAAAAGCAGGGCCTGACCTTTGTACACCCCTTTGACGACCCGGACGTCATTGCCGGGCAAGGCACCATCGCCATGGAAATGCTGCGCCAGGTGCAAACCCTGCACATGCGCAGCGGTCATGAGTCGACCGACCATGCCGTGCCACCGGCACTGGACGCCGTGTTTGTGGCGATCGGTGGCGGTGGCCTGGTGTCAGGTGTCGCCAACTACCTGAAGGCCGTGGACCCCCGCATCAAGGTCATTGGGGTGCAGATGAACGACTCGGACGCAATGATCCAGTCGGTCAATGCCAAGAAACGCGTGACCTTGCCAGACGTTGGGCTGTTTTCGGATGGAACTGCCGTCAAACTGGTGGGCGAGGAGACCTTTCGGATCGCCCGTGGCCTGGTCGACGAGTTCATGACGGTGGACACTGACGCTGTGTGCGCGGCCATCAAGGACATCTTTGTTGACACCCGCAGCATTGTGGAGCCCGCCGGGGCGCTGGCGGTGGCGGCCATCAAGCAGTATGTGGCCAAGAACAAAACCCGTGGTGAAACCTATGCGGCCATCCTGTGTGGCGCCAATATGAACTTCGACCGCCTGCGCTTTGTCGCCGAGCGTGCTGAGGTAGGTGAAGAACGCGAAGCGCTGTTTGCCGTGACGATTCCCGAAGAACGCGGCAGCTTCAAGCGTTTTTGTGAATTGATCGGCAACTTGCCGGGTGGCCCACGCAACGTGACCGAGTTCAACTACCGCATCAGTGATGCGGCCAAAGCCCATGTGTTTGTCGGATTGACCACCCAGGGCAAAGGTGAATCGACCAAAATCGCATCGAACTTCAACAAGCACGGTTTCAATACGCTGGACCTGACCCACGATGAATTGGCCAAGGAGCACATTCGCCATATGGTGGGCGGCCACTCTGCACTGGCCGACCAGGAACGTTTGCTGCGTTTTGTGTTCCCGGAGCGCCCCGGTGCGTTATTGAAATTCCTGAGCCTGATGCGCCCGGGCTGGAACATCAGCCTGTTCCATTACCGCAACCAGGGAGCCGACTACGGTCGCATTCTGGTGGGTCTGCAAGTGCCCGGGGCGGATGACAAGGCCTTTGCAAAATTCCTGCAGACGCTGGACTACCCGTATGTGGAAGAGACGGCCAACCCGGTTTACCAAATGTTTTTGCAACGCTGACCGTGGGAGTCTCTCTGGACGGCAAACTGGTCGTGGCCATTTCCAGCCGCGCCCTGTTCGATTTTGAAGAAGAAAATCAGGTGTTTGAGGAGGCGGATGACACAGCCTACATGCGCCTGCAACTGGAGCGGCTGGAGATTCCGGCCAAGCCCGGCGTCGCGTTTTCCCTGGTGCAGAAGTTGCTGGCCTTCAATGCGGAGGCAGCTCAAAAAGTCGAGGTCGTAATTTTGTCGCGCAACGACCCGGTGAGCGGGTTGCGCGTGATGAAGTCGGCCGCCCACTATGCCTTGCCCATCATCCGCTGCACTTTCACGCGGGGCGAGGCACCGTGGCGTTACCTGAAACCCTTGCGTGCCAATTTATTCCTCAGCACCCACCTGAGTGATGTACGTGCTGCGTTGGCGGCCGATGTGCCTGCGGCGCAGGTTTACCCCCATTCGGCGCACGCCAGTGTTGCACACCCCAACGAGGTTCGTATTGCGTTCGACGGCGACGCGGTGTTGTTCTCGGACGAAGCCGAGCGCATCTACCAGTCGCATGGGCTCACGGCGTTTCAGCAACATGAGATGGACAAGGTTGCCCTGCCGCTGCCCGACGGCCCGTTCAAACCCCTTCTGGTTGCTTTGCACCGTTTACAGCAAGCCTCTACGCCACAGATGCGAATTCGAACCGCCCTGGTCACCGCCCGCAGCGCGCCAGCCCATGAACGCGCCATTCGCACGCTGATGGACTGGAACATCGCGGTGGACGAGGCCATGTTCCTGGGTGGGCTGGACAAGGGAGAGTTTCTGCGCGAATTCGAACCTGACTTTTTCTTTGACGACCAGACCGGTCACATCGAATCGGCGGCCCGCCATGTCCCGTCAGGGCATGTGGCCAGCGGTGTTCGGAATTAGTTGGCCCCCACGCTTGTCGCTGCGCGTACTGCGCTGCCCCCCGAGGGGGCCCTAGTCGTCTTGGGGCGGCCCGGCGACGACTAGCGGCGTTGTCGATTCACCGCGCAAATACTTTTCGTATCCGTTGGCGCGCAACACACAGGCAGGGCACTCGCCACAGCCATAGCCCCAGTCGTGCCGATGGACGCGGTCACCCAGATAACAGGTATGGGTGTGCTCGATGATCAGATCAACCAGAGCCTGCCCGCCCAGAACCTTGGCCATATCCCAGGTTGCTGCCTTGTCAATCCACATCAGCGGGGTGTCAATCAGGTAACGCTTGTCCATGCCCAAAGACAGCGCCAGTTGCATGGCCTTCATGGTGTCGTCGCGGCAATCCGGATAACCGGAAAAATCAGTTTCACACACGCCGGTGACAATGACCTGCAGGTCACGCCGGTACGCCACGGCGGCAGCCAAAGTCAAAAACAACAAATTGCGCCCGGGTACAAAAGTGTTGGGAAGGCCCGAACTTTCCATCTTGAAAGCGGTTTGCCGGGTCAGAGAGGTTTCACTGACAGCACCGAGCACGGCCAGATCCAGCAAATGGTCTTCACCCAACTTGGCAGCCCATTGCGGGAACTGCTGGCGGATTTGCTCCAAAACCTTGAGGCGGGCTTCCAACTCCACACTGTGGCGTTGGCGGTAATCAAAGGCGATGGTTTCGACACGCTGGTAACGACTCAGGGCGAGCGCGAGGCAGGTTGTGGAATCCTGGCCGCCAGAAAAAAGGACAAGGGCGCTGTTATGCATGGCCCCAATGGTAATTTAATCCCCTTTACCGGGCCAAAAACCCTTCCAGTACATTGGCAGCGTTGACACCCACTTCGGCCACCGCATAACCGCCTTCAAACACCAGCACCGTTGGCAAACCCGCTGCCGCCAGCCGTTCGCCCACGCGCAGGTAGTCAGCGCTTTGCAGCAGGAAGCCGGAAATGGGGTCACCGGCAAAGGTATCCAACCCGAGCGACACCACCAGGGCCTGTGCTCCAAAACGCTGGATAGCACTCAGCGCATGCTCCAGCGCGTCAAACCAGATCTCAAACCCGGTGCCACGCGGCAGCGGAAGATTGAAGTTGGTACCCAGCCCTGCGCCAACCCCGGCTTCATCCGCATGCCCCAGATAAAACGGGTATTCGGTGCGCGGGTCGCCATGGATGCTGGTGAAGAACACATCGGGGCGGTCGTAGAAGATGGCTTGTGTGCCGTTGCCGTGGTGGAAGTCGATGTCGAGCACTGCTACGCGCTCGATCCCCGCGTCGCGCAGGTGCTGGGCCGCCAATGCAGCGTTGTTCAAAAAGCAGTATCCACCAAAGAAATCGGTCCCCGCATGGTGACCGGGTGGACGGCTCAGTGCAAAAGCGGCACGGTCGCCCTGAACCAGCCGCTGCGCGGCGCTGAGTGCACATTCGGCCCCGGCCCGCGCCGCCACCCAGGTACCCACGGTGAAGGGTGTTCCCGCATCAAATGAATAGAGCCCGAGCCGGGCGGCAAAGTTGTCGGGCTCGATATCGGTGCGAAAGGTCCGCGTGGGCCAGACCGAGGGCAATATGTCCTTGCCCGCATTGGCCGGGTCCAACGCCAGCCACTGGTCCCACGCGGTGGCCAGAAAGCGCAGGTAGCGCGGACTGTGGACGCGCTCCAACACTGCAGCGTCAAACGCCTGCGGATGCTGCACGCTGCCCAGTTGGCGGCGCTTCAATTCGGCCAGGACATGGTCGGCACGGGCCGGCACTTCAAAGCAGGGCACCAACGCGCCTCGAAACATCTCCACCTTGCCCTGGTGACGGGCATGCAGGTGGTTGTAAAAGATTTGCATCACGAATCAAGCAGCTTGATGCGAGGCATCGGCATGGCGGCGCGGCGCACCTTTTTGGTCGGGGCCATGACCCGCGCATTGCCATGCACCACCACCGCACCGTCCTGGTTGACAACCCGGCAATCCATCACCACCGTGTTGCGGGCATCTTCTTTGGACAACACCACAGCCGTTACCGTGAGCGTGTCGCCAATATGCACAGGCCGACTGAAATGGAGATCTTGGTGCAAATAGATGGTGCCGGGCCCCGGGAATCGGGTGCCCAAAAGCGCCGAGATCAGCGAAGCCCCCCACATTCCGTGCGCAATCACGCCATGAAACATCGTGTCTGCAGCATATTCAGGGTCCAGGTGGGCGGGGTTGTTGTCGCCAGACACAGCGGCAAACGCGCGCACATCATCTTCGGTCAGCGTGCGCAGTAGTTGCCCGCTTTGTCCGACGACAAGTTCTTCGTAAACCAGGTTTTCAATCATCTCTTGCATGGTTACACCTCAGTAATATCAGCACCCAACTCTACTGCAACCAGCTTGAACGGTTCCAACGCCGCTAGCAGGTCTTGCAAACTATCCCGCGCGACGTCGCCGGGGGCAGGCAGGTTGTCGCTGTCCGCCAACGAATCGCTCTTGAGCCAGAAGATGTTGAGGCTGGTTTTGTCACGCGCAAATAGCTCGTCCTGGCTGTAAGCCCGCCAGCAACCCGCGTTTGATGCAGGCGTATGTCTCCGACACGCTGAGGCCCAGCCCCTGCACCAGCCGCGCATGCGTCCAGCGCTGAGCACCCCTTGCCACGCGCTTGAGGGCTACCAGGCAGTCTTGGGGCTTCAGCTGCATTGACAAACAATATTCGTGGACCGCGAATATTGACTGTCAATGAACTGCCGTGCGAAGGCGGGTTATGAACGAAATCAGCCTCCAGCCCTCGTACCCATTGCTCAAATAGCTATAAAAACAATAGCATCTTCAGCTTTGTGCCCGCACCACCAGCTCGTCATACCCGGTCTGCGCGTCTGGCTCACGGGTGAACTGCCAGTCTAGCAGCAGGGCCCGCAGCACCCCGGCGGTGGTCAGCACAATGCAGCCCGGCGCCACATGCCCGCCCAGCACCTGGCCCGTGGCGGTAGAAATGGCGATGTGCATGTGCGAGGCGGTTTTGTCGCCGCCCGCTGCCACCGTGCCCGACAGCGCGAGGATTTCCATGCCGCCCGACAACACGCAAGCTGCGCAGCAGTTTTGGGCCAGAACTGCGGCTTCCAGCGCGGCGCGCAAGTCCTGGCCGGGGCGCAGGCACAGGGGTAAGGGTTTCATGGCGTTCATAACAATCTGATAAACCAAGCACGCGAGGCTGCACGCACGGCCGCGCCTCGGGTTTCTGCCAAAACGTTGTCTGCGGTGGAAGGCATTCGCACGCCATTTGCTACTGGCGTCAACGCCAAAGCGCGCAGGTCGCATGGGGAAATCAGGGCTGGCGCATCAACCCCAGCTTTTCGACCAATGCTTTTTCTTTGGTGAAGGTGTCTTGCGCAAATTTGAGGTAGGTGGCCGAGTTCATGTACATGGGCACCATGTCATAGCGAGCCAGGGCTGTCACATAGCTTTCCTGCTCCATGGCCTTTTTGAAGGCATCGTGCAGGCGTTTGATAACGGCTGGCGGTGTGCCTTTGGGTGCGCCAATGCCAAAGGGCGAGTTCTGCACCAGGTCCAGCCCCAGCTCCTTGAGCGTGGGCGCATCGG
>CAZMXB010000247.1:0-7686 GCA_964569855.1 uncultured Rhodoferax sp. | reverse complement strand
CGCCATTCTGCACAGTTGTCCAAAGATCAAGCCCCGACATGGCATAGATGGTCTGCTGTGCCTTGGCACCGTCCGTCTGCTCAACGTAGCAGTTGATCAGACGGCTATTGCCTTCCATGTTATAGCGGGCTGGGATCGATGTTGTGGGGAGCGTTAGCGGAACAATCGTCATCCGACCGCACGCCTCCAGATCCATGTAGCTGTGCCGTCCGTGATTGAGTCACCCGTTCCGCTTGGGCCCGTCGATCCTGTCAAGCCGGCAGTTGTGCACTCATACAGATTGCCGTCTTTGGCGCGCGTCTCGCGAAGCTCAACATCTGTGTTAGCAACCCATGATTTGTACCATGGGTTCACCGCCGTTATCCCGATCCATGCCGAGTTGTGGCGCACGTTAACCAATGCCGCATCAAACACCGACTTAGGCACGCCAAGGTAGGCTGCATCTAACTGCGCTTCCCCCCGCGCCGCGTCTCTGACAATGATTTCGCTAGGAGAAACGTTGTATTCTGGCGCAATGCGCAGTGCGAGAATGTCAATAAGGGCCTGTTCGAAGCGCGGATCATCAAGAGGCGAAAAATCCCCTTGATACCCGTCAGCAATGAACCCGGCTAACATACGATTGAGGGCGGCAGTCGCGTCAACAACATCGATCGCGGCAGCCGTTTCACCCGCTTGGACAATTCCCAAGCGTTTCAAAGACTGCGTTGCAATTTGTGTTGCTGTTGCCATCTGCCGCCCTCTTGTCCTAACTTCAGCCTGCGAACCGCGTCACAACGCGCGGATCAATCAGCTTGCGGCCGTAGAGCAGATCCAAGCGCCACTTAGAAATGTCGTTGGTGCCGTCATAGGTTGGAATGACGCGAACGCTAAGCCCCTTATAAGACTGGCGCGAACCGCCATAGGCAGCCGCTGGCATTTCCATAGGCACAACGGCAAGCGCCATTGCGTTTTTGTGGAACGCCAAGTTCTGTCTGTATGTCGTATTTGCCGTGCCAAGCCAAGTGATCGCAGCCGTTGCGCCGGGTGCCGCCGTGACGGTCTGGTATGGTCCACTCGTAATGATGGGAGGAGAAATAGACAACGAGGTCGGAGCTGAGCCCGTTGTAGTATTCACAACGAACTGTTGCGGAATTTCTGTGTCGGCCCTTGTCTTGGGGTTGACCATGTTAACGCCTGCAATCGTGAACACGTCGCCAGCGTTGGCAATGCCGGTAATTGACGTGACCGTAAGGCTCTGTGCCCAAGTCAGCTTCGCAGCGTCATAGGTGACGTTCTGAGAAGCGCCGTTGACCGTGCCGCTGCCTGCGCGCGTCCCTGTGGTATGGCCCGGAACAACCGGAGACATCCACGTTGAAAGGCCGCCAAGGTCGCCAAGTTCCCCGGTGCGCAAAGCCTGCTGAACAACACCAGGGGCATATAGCGCCGTGTTGCTGCCAACCATGCCCCAAAAGTCACTAGGGCACATGACAGCGCCACGGCTGTCATTGGGGGCTGCGAGTTCGTCCAATCGTTCCGGGGCCTTGGAAAAAGCCCCGAAAGACGAAATGCGCGTGCCCGGCGAACCAACGTAGTTATAGGTGCCGCGATACATCTGGGTCAGCACGTCGAGAGCCAACGTGTTGACGAGGTTGGACATCGCGGGCTTAATGATGCGCTCGCCCATATCCTCAACTTTCAAGGTCAAATCCGTAGACGTGAACTGAAAGTCGATGCCAATCTGCTGGTCAACAACAAGGCTGGTATTGCCTTCGATCACGTCCTGAGGCGATGCCGTGGCACCTGATCGCACCGTAAAATCTGCCGGGCGACGAATGCGGATTGTGTCGCCCTTCTTGTAACCGTTCACAGTCGAGTCAAATTCTGACTCGTGCGCGCGGTACATCTTGTTGAGAATGCCAAGCTCGTTTTCCAGAATAGGAAGCGCGATCTTCGCAACCACATCTGCGGTTAAGGTATTATTTGCCATTTCCTTTAGCTCTCAGGTTGCCCCTTACCGGATAAGCCCCGACTTGCGGAGCACGCCAGCGAAGTCATCGACGGAAGAACGCGCTGCATCGAACTGCAACGGATTAACGCCGCCCGACAACGTTGGTGCGGGTTTGGGTGCGGTTGATAGGGTCTTGGGCGTAGGAGCGCTTAAGCGCGCTTCGATCCGCCCAAATTCGACAAGTGCTTGCGGAGAACCCCTGTCAAAAAGCTCTGCGAGCCGCTGCGCTTCTTGAGGATGCTTGCCCAGCCAATAGGCAACATCGGCTCCCTTTTCGCTTTCTACCAAAAATGGAGCCATACGGGCATGGATGGGCGTTTTTTCCGAGAGCGCGACTTGCTCGAAATCAGGAATGCGAGACTTCGCATCTTCAACAGCTTCCGACCAAGCAGCCATCATCTTCTGCTGCTGTTCGTTGGCTGCCGTCTGACGTTCGCCAATGAGGCGCTGTTCAGCATCTTGTGCCTGTGCCATGCGCACTTTGTGGGCTGTGCGTTCGGCAAGTTCCTCAGTCGGGTCTGAGATCTGAGAATAGTCAGGCGGCCGGATGCCTTTCAGGCGCGCAACCTCTTGCTCTAGGGATGCAAGGCGCTGAGGCAAAACAGCCTTAGCTTCCTTGTATTCCTGCCAGCGTTGCTTGTTGCGTTCCTGTCGCTTTTCTTTCCATGATTTAGGCTGGTCGTCATCCTGCTCCTGAGATCCATCAGGTGCGGCGTTCGCTTCGTCTCCAGCGGGCGTTTCCGCCTGCGGTGTTACTTTGGGGTCTTCTGCAATCTGCGTCGTAACCTGAGACGCGACGGGGTCCAGGCTGCCCACGATTGGGGCTGCCGGCGTGGCAGTGTTTTCCATTTTTCTCTCTGAGTTTAAAGCCGTGTCCAGGCGCTACGCAGCCGGGGCTTTGTTTCCTGCATTCCCAGCGGGTGCCGGGCGCGGTTCGTGCAACTGCTTCAACTTCAACGCATTATTAAGAGCCTCGCCGTTTGCCTTGTGATGCGCTTGCGCGGCCCTAGCCTGCGCTTCGATCATCGCGGCTTCACTAGCGGATTGTTGGAGGGGATCAACCTGATCCCCCTGTGAAACGGCCTGCATTTGCCAGCCCGTGGCTTGCGCTTCGGCAAAGGCTTTCATCGCCTGAGCGCTCTTCAGTTCAACTTCAGCCCGAACAACCGGATCTTGCATCGGGTCTGGTGGCTGCATCTTTTGCGCCATCTCAGGGTTGTTGATCGCCAGAATTTGCGGGGGCAGCGTTGCACGCAGACGCTCTGCCAGTTCCTCGGCCCCGTCAAAGTCGAGATTGCGCGCGATGATGTCGCCACCGATCTGACCGATCTGCGGCATAGCCTGGATAAGATTGGTGAGAACCTGCACAGCTTCAGCACGGCGCGAAGCATAAGACGGACCCATGATCACACGGACAGAGTTAAACTTAAGCTGTGACAGATCGTTGATCATCATCGGTTCGCCGTGGTCCGAGACCGTGGGCGTGTTGATCTGCGCTTCCGTCTCCGTGCCGTCCTCGCTCTTGATGCGCAACACGCGCTGCGTGTCGTAAATCTTCGGGATCATATCAAGCAGAATGCGGCCTGTGTGCTCAAGGCTGTGCTCTAAATTATCGACGAAATGGCTGGTCGCCTGGTTGCCCTGCTCAATACGGCCCTGGATAGCAACGCCTGAGGTTTCGTTGCTACGTGCACCAAGCGCCGCATCATAGATGCCGGTCGCGGCTTTCTGCTCGTCTGCAAGCACCTGTGCGAACTGCACCAGGCCAACAGGCATGGGCGGGGGAGCTTCGCGCGTCGGTGGCTTATCACCGTCGTAAGGCAGATAAGGCGTGGGCGACACGTTCGCCTTATCCCATATCGCCTTGTACTTTTTGATGCTGTCGAAGTTGACCGTATAGGGGCTCTTAGGCTGTTGGCCTAGGCTCTCAGCCGCACACGATAGGAAGTAGTTCTGAAGCCGCCCAATTTCGCGCTGGAAGCGAATAAGCCCATGTCTGTACGTGCCCTGTTCAAGCGGGACTTCAGCACCCACCACAGGCACAACAGGAATCCAACGGCATGGGCATTGATAGGGCTCTGCCAGCACATCAGCGCCGGACAAAAGCTGCATCTCGACCGCAAAGCCCTTCGCCGGCCGCGTGTCGAGAATCATGCCCTGCATCTTCAGGAATTCAAGCTGACGCTTGGGCATGTCCGTAATGTTGACGGTCTGTCCATCCTGTAGGCGTGCTATGGTTTTGGGAACTTCCTTGCGCCGCCAGTATTCGGCAACGCGCACGTAATCCTGCGAACCCCAGGCAATCGAGTTCGACGCAACGCCATTCGTTGGGGCATCCATGCCGACCGAGCGAGCCTCAGGGTACTTAGCTTCGAACGCCTTGCGCGGCATCATTTCGGAGACGATGCACCAATTCATATCCGAGCGATCCGGCTCAAGAGATGAAGGATCAGGGTAGACGCTCAGCGGGTTAAAGATGCGCTTGATATATAGCTCCTGGTCGAAGCTATCATCATCCGCATAGTCGGACACAACCCGAAACCAGCCAATGCCGCACGAAACCATGTGCTCGACAGCAGCAGCATAGACGTGCGAGGCAGACGAATTGTATTGAATGCGCCGGAAAATACCGTTGATGACCTCAGCGCCTTCCATGTCGTCTTTCCCATCAGGTTCAACCTTGATGGTGGGCATGTTCTGGCGAATAGGATTGGTGACTTGGCGTAGGAACTGAGCAGATCGATTGATGGTGACAATCGGTCGGCCACGACGTTCTGCAAGCGCACTCTCTGACCACTGGAAACCTGCTACAAAGCGCAGATCCTCCATCATCTCACGGCGGTTGTCGCGGTCGTAGTCGTAGGACGTTTGGATTGCCTCTCGGCATTCCTTAACGATGTCGGAGTCCATTAGTCCTTGCTGTCCTTTTCAGGAGGCGACCAACCTAGGATACGGTAAAGCTGCCCAAACGGGCCTTCTCTTACTTCGCCCTTGGGGTTGAACGCCGCGCCCTTGCGCACGTTCATAACAGGCAGAATTCCCATTCTGGTCTCATCGGGATCAGGTACGATTTCCTTTTCAAGAAAACCTGCTTCATCCGTGTCGATGTCATAGAACGGCACCATCACAACGCGCTTATGCCCGCGCTGCTCGACCTTAGCGTTGGGATGGGCAGCCAAAAGGTGGGTCAATGCTGTTTCGGTGATCTGCTTCAACTGAAAAACTGTTCCTTCGTTGCGCTCAGCGTTTGTCATTTCGTAGAATGTGTTTGCGCTAAACGCTCATCCAATCACCTACAGCCGGAATGTCGCTGCCAAAACTGAAATCCGAGAACGCATCCGGGAACGGCAAGCCGCCGTGATCATCGTACAAGTCGAACATGCGTGCGAGGCTATCGAGCATGTCATCATGCAACCCAACCGGAAAAGCCTTGTATTCTTCCTCGATGAAGGCGCTAACCAAGTCCACGTTGCGGCCCTGGTAGTCCGTCTTGTAGAGAACCTGAGGCAGCCAAACACGGCCCTGCATAAAGTACGGCATCAAGCGCTTGATGCGGTCATTCTTCGGCATGGAGCCCCCCAGCTCTGTAATCTGGAAACGGTAGTTCACTCGCTCCATCTCAGAGCGCATGAACTCCACGTCTGCCATCATGCCGTATTTTTCATAACCAACATCGTTCGGCTTGTACTTGCGGTGCAGATCGAATAGCGCGTCCTTGCGCTGCTTCAGGTTCAACCTGTCGCGGATTGCGTCGAGCGCGTAGATGTTCTGGTCTGTGTTGAATCCAACCACCCACATTGACGTGTAGTCGCTGGATTTCTTCTTCTCGCTGGCCGCGTCAACCAAGATGCACAGGTTCTGGCCTTCGTGCGTGCTGGTCTGGTACTTGCGAATCCAACCGGATTGAAACGCCTGTGTTTCGTCGGCTTTCGGGTTCTGAAGCATCTGGCACCCGAATGTATAAGGCCCCATGTCGCGGTATTTCTCGTCCAGCTTCTCGCGAGTCAGCAGTATAGGCTCACCCTCAATCGTGCCGTCCTTTGTCGCTGGATAGACGCGCGCAGGCACGCCGCGATCCATGATAGTCTTGTACGTGTCGTTGAAGTGGTAGCGGGTGCCGGCGTATCGTGTTTCAGAATGTTCAGACCCGAGGTTGCGGGACAGCTCCCAAGCTTCTGTCACCTTGTTGATCATGTCTGGCGTCGTTACGCTCTCGCGGGTCACAACGTCATCGTAGACTAGGCGCTTGTAGTGCTTAGATGTTGGCTGCCCATCGACAAGGCCCCAAGCTTCAATCGTCGCTTCCTTTGGGTTGGTCTTGCGCTGAACCGTCAGCCCTTCGTCTTCCGACCACTTGGGACTTTCCGATGCCGGATTCTTCCAAAGGATGTCCGGGAACAGTTCCTTAAGAATCTGGTTGGTCTCTAGCTCCCGCTTGATCTGGCGTAAGAAGGCCTTAGCGATTGGGCGAGTATGGGAGAAAATTCCGACCGTTATCTCAGGATCGCGCAGGATTTCGAAAATCGTATAGGCAAACGTGATGATCGTGCTCTTGTAGTGACCGCGAGCCCAAAGGTCTAAGTGTCCAAACGGGCTCGCTTGTATCTCTCGGCAGCGGTCAAAGACCCAATCGCGATCAGCGTCAGTGCGCTTGAGGCCGTACACCAGCAGGAAGAACAGATCCGTTTGGCACATGCCCCGCATGATGGGCGCTGCTTTCGTCGGCGGCAAAGCCCTCAAGGAACTCAGCAACCGCGTGTAGTCCTTTCGCGAGGTCAACAGCCGCGTCTGTAGCATCAAGCTCAACCTGTTTTGGGACCACCTTGGCGATAACGTTTAGATAAACGTCGGGCTTTTCTTCGCGGCACTTGCGAACAGCATCAGCGCCGTGGTCCTTGAAGTCTCTGTATAAGCACTCGACAAAGAGTCTATCTAATTTGGTCCGTGAGCCTTTTGGGCGGCCGTTCGGATTGGCGTTGTTGCCTGGACCAAAGAGCCATGGCTTTGACGGTTTTTCATCGTTACCAATCGTTGTTTCTTCTACAACTTCGGCCTTTGCTTCGGCCATGGTCCTTACTCCTTTGATTTTGCTTGCTCTATTATGTGTTATTCCACAGTCCCCAGACGTTAGTAGCCGTTCCAGCACTCCATATTTTAACCCGGATCGGATTGTACCCCTGTTGCAGCGGGTAATTGGTGAATGTGTTGCCGTCCATATCGACACCTGTAAATGTGCCTGGTGTTCCGCAACAAATGCTGTTGGGGCACCCGCCTACAATCTCTGTTGCAGCTTGCGATAGCTTCACGAGCTTACGTGCTGGTGCGATGTCTCTCATGCTACCCCCTCCTGATCAAGGCGCTGTAGACCGAGGGTCTTACAGACATTGTCAAAGTGCCCGGCGTGATCCCCATCTGGGAGGCAATCGACGACGCAATCCGCGGCGTCAATGGGTTCATCCTCCAACCAAGCATGTGCCCCGTAGTGTGTAGCTGGCTGCTGCCCTGTCGCTGACAACGCAACAGATGGGGTCATATCAAAGCGTGGCCGTTGATCTGTGGCAATGATGACAACTGAAATCATGCTGTGATGCTCACCCCGTTCTTAGCACCCGCCCATGTGCGCATATTAAGACGTTCCGCCGTTGACACAGCAGCATTACAAATTGCAGCAGCATAGAACCGGCCATTGACGAAACCTG
>CAZMXB010000246.1:0-7688 GCA_964569855.1 uncultured Rhodoferax sp. | reverse complement strand
GACTTCGACCACTCATTCGAGGAGCGCACGATCTACGAATGGTCGCCACGACTGCACGAGCTACTTGCCCGTGATCGAATTCCGAAGCTGAGCCAGGAGGAGTTCGTCGACGCCATTTCACGCGTCCATGCGATCCGCGACCATGCCATCAAGCAAGAGAACGAGCATCTGGGTCTGCCCGACAGTCCGCAGGCAGGCGACGACAAGGTCCAGAAGTTTGGTGAATGGCTCTGGCGGCAGAGGTCCCGCGAAGGCAAGACGATGCTCGACCTGTTGAACTATGTCGTGTGGGGCAACGGAATCGTTGCGGCGCTACTATGGAACGCGATCCGCAGCAACCAGTGGGCAATCCCGCACATTGGCCTGAGCAGTCTCGGGGAAGTTGTCGGCTGGGCTCGCCCTGATGAGTTCCCGCCAAGGAATATGCGCACCAGCAAGGGGCTGCGGGCGCTTGGTTACAACGTCAGAATTGGTGTGTGAGATTGGACAAGATCAAGGTTACCTTGCCGCACTAGTCCGAAACGCAATGGGGCCCGAGGTGAATCGTCCCGGGTTTGATAGATTGACCTGAGACTGATGTGGCAACCATCCGGCCTATGCTCGTTGGAATTGCCACCAACGTAACCCCCGCGTAACCCCCAGACAACTTGCTTCCTTTTTAAGAGCAGTATCTAGCGTGTCTACTGGCCTGCCCGGAGGGGATCGAACCCCCGACCCTCAGCTTAGAAGGCTGATGCTCTATCCGACTGAGCTACGGGCACAAAGCACAAAGGCCCCTAAGTTGAGTCACTTGAGGGCCTTTGTTTGTATAGTGGTCGGGGCGAAAGGATTCGAACCTTCGACCCTCTGGTCCCAAACCAGATGCGCTACCAGGCTGCGCTACGCCCCGACAGCTGGTATTCTAACCGCACTGCCACGGCGACTTTTGGGGCCCCTCAAAAATCCGCTCTCAAATCAGGCGCTTACCGATTCCCATGTCCACCCAATCCACAACTTTGCCATGGCTGGAGCCTGGCGACCCCTTTCCGCCGGCGGCAAGAGCGTGGAATGCGGCCACTCAAGCGCCGGGGCTGCTGGCAGCAGGCGGTGATCTATCGGTAGCAAGTTTGAAGCGAGCCTATGCTTCGGGCATTTTTCCGTGGTTCAGTGAGGGGCAACCGATTCTGTGGTGGAGCCCCGATCCCCGAATGGTCCTGCAAACGGCGAGTTTCCTGTTGCATCGCTCATTTCGCAAGACCTTGAAACGTTTTTCACAGAACCCGGCGAGCGAAGTGCGATTCAACACCGCATTTGCGGACGTTATTTGGGCCTGTGCCACCAGTTCGCGGCAGGGACAGGCGGGAACCTGGATATTGCCCGCCATGATTCAAGCGTATATCGACCTACACCATGCCGGATACGCTCACAGCGCAGAAACATGGGTCAATGGACAACTGGTGGGAGGTCTCTATTGCATTGCCATTGGCAAGGCCGTTTTTGGAGAGTCAATGTTCACACTGCAGCCCGATGCATCCAAGATTGCTCTGGCGGCTTTGGTCGGTTTTTGCCGCGAACATGGCATTGTGGCCATTGACTGCCAACAAAACACCGGCCACCTGGCATCCATGGGGGCAGCAGAGATGCCGCGTGAGGTTTTTTTGGACCAAATCCGGCATGCGCAACAAGCCACTGCCCTCGATTGGCACTACAGCCCCCTATACTGGAATCACATTTTGTCTGCCTGATGCATCCACCGTGACAGACCTTAAAGACTTTCCTTTACAAACACTGCAGTTTTATGCAACGGCTCCGTACGAGTGCAGCTACTTACCAGACCGGCTGGCGCGCTCCCAAGTCGCGACTCCCAGCCACCTGATCAATAATTCAACGTATTCGGAGCTCGTCAGTGAGGGCTTTAGGCGAAGCGGCATGTTTACCTATCGACCACATTGCGATGGTTGCAAGGCGTGCACGCCGCTGCGCGTTTTGACCACGCGGTTCAAGCCCAACCGAAGCCAGCGCCGGGCATGGAACCGCCACCATACCTTGACAGTGCGCGTATTGAAACTCGGTTTCATCGCGGAACACTATGCCTTGTACCTGAGGTATCAAAATAGCCGACACGCCGGCGGTGGCATGGACGAAGACAGCGTGGACCAATACACCCAATTTTTGTTGCAGAGCCGTGTCAATTCACGCCTGGTCGAGTTTCGTGAAACGAGTCCGGATGGGCACGCTGGTGCGTTAAAAATGGTGTCCATTCTGGACGTGCTCGATGATGGCCTTTCTGCGGTTTACACTTTTTTTGAACCCGATGAGACGGCCAGCTACGGCACATTCAACGTCTTGTGGCAAATTCGCCAGGCAAAACAATTGGCCTTGGCGTATGTTTACCTGGGTTACTGGATTCAGGACAGTCCGAAGATGAATTACAAAGCGCGCTTTGCGCCACTGCAACTACTCGTTGATGGCGCGTGGTGCGAACACGAGGCAATGCCCGCTCACCACAACGGCCGCCCCGATCAACCCCACATCCGATATTCCACCGTAAGAACCCATGACTAAACCTATCTCGGATAGCCCCGGCAAACCCACTGTGCAGGTTATTGAACGGATGTTCACGCTCATTGATGTATTGGCGTCACGCGAAGAGTCGATCAGCCTCAAGGACATCAGTGAAAAGGCGGGATTACACCCATCCACGGCGCACAGAATCCTCAATGACTTGGCCACCGGTCGATTTGTGGACAGAACGCAACCGGGCAGCTATCGGCTGGGCATGCGTTTGCTGGAGCTCGGCAATCTCGTAAAAGGCCGCCTCAACGTGAGGGATGCCGCCGTTGCGCCCATGCGGGAACTGCACAAGTTGACCCAACAACCCGTGAATCTCAGCGTGCGTCAGGGTGACGAAATCGTTTATATCGAACGGGCGTTCAGTGAGCGTTCCGGCATGCAGGTGGTCCGGGCGATCGGAGGCCGCGCACCACTGCATCTCACCTCGGTCGGGAAACTATTTCTGGCCGCTGACGACGCCCAGCGGATTCGGGCGTACGCACTGCGGTCGGGTCTTCAAGGTCATACCAAAAACAGCATTACCCGGATCGAGATTCTTGAGCGGGAACTGTCAAAGGTAAGCCAATATGGGCACGCCAGCGACAATGAAGAGTTGGAACTTGGCGTGCGCTGCATGGCCGCAGGTATTTACGACGACCAGGACCGGTTGGTAGCCGGTCTCTCCATTTCAGCACCATCGGACCGCCTTGACGAGCACTGGCTACCCAAACTCAAGGAAACTGCACGGCAAATTTCAGCAACATTGGGGCATAAACACAGCGCATCCTGAATCGCTTTACGTCGCCTGGTAAGGCTACATGGTGTGTGCCGTGATCTTTGGGGTGATGGAGGAACTGGCGACCGGTATAGTCTTACCCGATTGCGCCGGAATCGATTCAACCCAACGTTTGACACGTTCAGCATCGCCCAGCCGACTGAGCTTTCCGGCTGAATCCAGAAACACCATGATGAGTTTGCGACCTGCGACCCTGGCTTGCATGACCAGACACTGCCCGGCCTCAGAGATGTAACCGGTCTTCTGAAGTCCAATCTCCCAAGCCGGATTTTTCACCAGGCGGTTGGTATTGTTGAACTGTAGCGTGCGACGGCCAACAGCCACCTGGTGGCCCGTAGACGTAGACAGTTCACGCAAGGTGGGGTCTTCGGAGGCAAAGTTAACCAAAGTTGCCAAATCCCGAGCGCTGGACTGGTTTTTGCTCGACAGGCCGGTCGGTTCAACATACCGCGTGTCAACCATTCCCAGCATTTTGGCTTTTGCATTCATCAGACCAACAAAAACCGGCAATCCACCAGGGTAGGTACGCCCCAAGGCATTGGCGGCCCGGTTTTCACTGGACATCAAGGCCAAATGCAATAGCTCTCCGCGGCTGAGTTCCGTGCCGACCCTCAAACGTGAACTGCTCCCTTTTTCCAGGTCAACATCATCCTGGGTGATCGTCAGCAACTCGTCCATTGGCAGTTTGGATTCGCTGATCAATACACCTGTCATCAACTTGGTGATGGACGCGATGGGTAGCACCGCCAACTCATTCTTACGGAAGAGGACTTCCTGCGTGTCCTGGTCAACTACGAGGGCCACGCTGCTTTTGAGGTCCAGCGCGTCGTGCAAGCCATGCAGACCGGCAAGTTGCCCAAACGAGGAGGGTTTTGAAACTGCGACCACCCGGGAAACGGAGTTCTTTTTCAAACCTTTGGCTTTGGCCACAACGCGCTTGACTTGCGGCTTCAAGTTAGCAGTCGCATGACGGGTTACTTCTGCCTGAACCGGCGTCACTGTCAGCAATACCGCCGCGGTCGAAATCCAGATCGGCAGAAATATACGGTTCATTTTGTATCCCAGCAGCAGAACGTGTTGATCGAAAGGCCCGGCCCAAGACGAGTGCCAATAGTGGATGAGTGTAAACAAGAAAGTTACGCAAGATCAACTACTTGCGTGACAAACTTCGCGAAACTGCTGTGGATTTGGCAAAGCTATGGGGTTAACCCTGTGCAGCAACACGATCAGCCTTGCTGTGCAATTTGTTCAACGCGCTGAGATAAGCCTTGGCAGAAGCTACGACGATGTCGGGATCAGACCCCACGCCATTCACTACTCGACCACTGTTTTGCAGCCTGACAGTGACTTCCCCTTGGCTCTCCGTGGATCCACTGATCGCATTGACCGAATACAGAACCATCTCTGCACCACTCTTGACGTGGGTTTCTATGGCCTTTAGGGATGCATCTACCGGGCCGTTGCCCTCCGATGCACCCCTGACCTCCAGGCCGTCCACAGTGAAAACAATGCTCGCGGTGGGGCGTTCACCGGTTTCGCTGTGCTGGGACAACGAGACAAAGCCATACTGTTCTTTCACATGGGTCACACTCTCATCACTGACCAGGGCCAGGATGTCTTCGTCAAATATCTCACTCTTGCGGTCGGCCAATTCCTTGAAGCGGGCAAATGCTGCATTGACATCCACTTCACTCTCCATCTGGACGCCTAACTCTTGAAGTCGCTGCTTGAAGGCGTTGCGTCCACTGAGCTTGCCCAGGACAATCTTGTTGGCTGTCCAGCCAACGTCTTCAGCCCGCATGATTTCATAGGTATCGCGCGCTTTCAAAACGCCGTCCTGGTGAATACCCGAAGCGTGTGCAAACGCATTGGCCCCGACCACGGCTTTGTTGGGCTGGACCACGAAACCCGTGGTCTGGCTCACCATGCGGCTTGCGGCCAAAATGTGGTGGGTATCGATACCCAATTCAAGTCCGAAATAATCCCTGCGGGTTTTGACGGCCATGACGACTTCTTCCAGGCTGCAATTGCCGGCCCGTTCACCGAGGCCGTTGATGGTGCACTCGACCTGGCGAGCGCCGCCAATCTTGACGCCTGCCAGGGAATTGGCCACCGCCATGCCCAAGTCGTTGTGGCAATGTACCGACCAAATCGCCTTATCCGAGTTGGGAATGCGCTCACGCAGGGTCTTGATGAAATTGCCATACAACTCCGGAATGGCATAACCCACGGTGTCTGGCACATTGATCGTGGTCGCGCCTTCATGAATGACGGCTTCAATCACCCTGCACAAAAAGTCGACATCGCTTCGATAACCATCTTCCGGGCTGAATTCAATATCGCCCACCAAATTGCGCGCGAACCGAACCGCTTGTTTCGCCTGCTCAAAGACCTGATCCGGGGTCATTCGCAGCTTTTTTTCCATATGCAATGCGGATGTCGCAATAAAAGTATGGATGCGCGCCTGGTTGGCCCCCTTGAGCGCTTCGGCTGCACGTGAAATATCGCGGTCATTGGCCCTTGCGAGTGAGCAGACGGTAGAGTCCTTGATGCTGTTGGCAATCAATTGGACCGCATCAAAGTCCCCGTTGGAACTGGCAGCAAATCCGGCCTCGATCACGTCCACCTTCAGGCGCTCAAGCTGCCGTGCGATACGCAGCTTTTCGTCACGCGTCATAGAGGCTCCTGGTGACTGCTCGCCATCGCGCAAGGTTGTGTCAAAAATGATCAATTTTTCAGCCATCTCTTTACTCCTGTAATCTTCAATAAAACCCGCAACTTGAATTTGTAGCCCAAAACAAAAAAGGCCCGTTGCGAGTGCTAACGGGCCTTTTTGGATCGAGTGCGTGCGCTACTTCTTCCGCCCGTGGTGGCGTAGTAGGGATAGCGCTAGCGTGAGGAAATTCATGCATTCAATGTACCACAAGATGGCGACTGCGGCGCAGCGCAGCATTCGCTACTTGTGCAAGCCACGTTCGTCGGGCTCGTCGGTTGATGTACTGATCAAACTGGTTTGTACGCCCTTGAACTTGCGCCAGCCGTAGATGACGTAACCGCTCAAGCTGTAGGCAACAAAGACACCAAACATGACCGTCGGCGGATCAATATTCACCACAGCAATCCCCAAGGCAACGGCGACCAACACCGCGAATGGCACGCTGCGCTTCATGTGCACGCCCTTGAAGCTGAAGAAGGGCACATTTGTCACCATGGTGAGGCCGGCAAAGAGCGCAATGGCAAAGGTAATCCATCGAACCTCAAACGCCCCCAGTCGATCGGCCCCTGTGAATCCCAGATCATTCATCAATCCAATGAATCCCATGACCAGCGCGGCAGCCGCCGGCGATGGCATGCCCTGAAAGAAACGACTGTCTACCACTGCGGTGTTGACATTGAAGCGCGCCAAACGCAAAGCCGCGCATGCGCAGTACACAAAGGCTGCGATCCACCCCCACCTCCCCAAACCTTTGAGCGTCCACAGATAAGCAATCAAGGCAGGCGCTGCACCGAAAGAGACCATGTCGGACAAGGAGTCCATCTGCTCGCCAAATGCGCTTTGGGTATTGGTCATGCGCGCCACCCGGCCGTCCAGGCTGTCAAGCACCATGGCGCAAAAGATGCCGACCGTGGCCTGATCGAAACGCCCGTCCATGGCCATCACGATGGCGTAGAAACCTCCAAACAGGGCCGCCAAGGTGAAGAGGTTGGGCAGTATGTAAATGCCTTTGCGGCGCTTCTTGACCACGGCGGTGTTGCCGTCGGCCCCCTCAAAATCATCTCCATCATGCATAAATTGGCCTCCAGCCCCCGTAAATATTGCGCAACACACTATTCAATCAATAGCAAACCAAAGCCATTGCGTCAACTGACGCGCTGCCGAATGCCCGATGGTAGTCGGGAATCGCAGCGGCCAACAAAAATGGCCACCGAAGTGGCCATCCAACACGGCTTGAGAAAGCTTAGTTGCGGGTCTGGTCGACCAGCTTGTTCTTCGCAATCCAGGGCATCATGGCGCGCAATTGGCTGCCGACCTTCTCGATGGAGTGGTCAGCGGTATTGCGACGGCGAGCCGTCATGCTGGGGTAGTTCAGGCGGCCTTCCTGGATGAACATCTTGGCGTATTCGCCGTCCTGGATGCGCTTGAGCGCGTGGCGCATGGCGGCGCGCGACTGCTCGTTGATCACCTCGGGGCCGGTCACGTACTCGCCGTATTCCGCGTTATTGGAGATGGAGTAGTTCATGTTGGCAATGCCGCCTTCATAAATCAGGTCAACGATCAGCTTCAACTCGTGCAGGCATTCGAAGTAGGCCATCTCCGGCGCGTAACCGGCTTCGGTCAGGGTCTCGTAACCCATCTTGA
>CAZMXB010000245.1:1980-7697 GCA_964569855.1 uncultured Rhodoferax sp. | reverse complement strand
ACTTCGGCGTCACGCGCCACGGCAAGGTGGTGTTCTACGACTACGACGAGATCGAATACATCACCGATTGCAAGTTCCGCAAGGTGCCGGCACCGCGCAACGAAGAGGACGAAATGTCAGGCGAGGTCTGGTACAGCGTAGGCCCACACGACGTGTTTCCGGAAACCTTTGGCCCGTTCCTGCTGGGCAACCCGGCCGTGCGTGCCATCTTCATGAAGCACCACGCGGATCTGCTGGAGGCATCTTTCTGGCAAGCGCACAAAGACCGCATCCTGGCCGGGCATGTGCACGATGTGTTTCCGTATGACAAGGAGAAGCGGTTCAGGGGGCCGGTCTCCTAGTTCCAGCTATCGGGGCGGCAGAGTTTCGGGCGGTGGCCCCCACCTCATCTGTCCTGCTGGCCAGCAAATCGGCTGGGGCCACTGCCCGAAACTCTGCGAGTGATGTTGGTTTGGGGGGTGAGGACAGACGGCTTGCAATTTAGCGTACGCCGGCCGCCGCGAATGACTGGTTCCTGAAAAATCCAAATTCATGATTTTTGGGACCAGTCAACTGCCGCGCATGTAATTCGGCTTCGTGCCTAAAAAGAAACGAATGCTCGACCGCCACTGCTGTGTGACGAAATAAAGTCAAATCATGGTTTTACTCGCTAGAGCCACCGATGACACCAAAACACTCGAAACCAATTTGCCCTAACATTTTGTCCACCATCGTGATGACACCAATGTCGGCTACCGCTCAAGATGGCAATGTGTCGCCCCAAGAGATTCAGACGAAATGGGTTGGTAAAACCATGGTGGGCTTATCGGCAGTGGCCCTAAGGCCGGAAATACGATCGAATTCACAATGAATGCGGATGGCACCGCAGCTGTTAGTGGCGCGGCGGTGGATTCAGGAACGTGGCGCCTATCGGAAAATGGTTACTGCGCCACTTGGAAGGAAATTCGGGGTGGGCAAGAACGTTGCTTTGCGATCATTCGCAAAGGCGCTGAGCAGCATGTGATTAATCCGGACGGATCGCTCAGCACCAAAGTAATGCAGACTCGTTGACGTTGCCGTCAACTTGTTAGTAACGATTGCAATGGAAACCCAAGACGTCGCCCCACTTATTTTCAAGCCTGAGTGGCAGTCTATTGAAAAAGCAACGTCTCCTTCAACAGGGCCTTGAAATAGGGGCGGCTCGTTTTTCAGCGCCATATCCGGCGGTATGCAAATCCGGCATTGACTACGACGGGTGCTCGGCACCCTACAGATCTGAAACCTGAGAACATGCCGCCCTGCCAAACCGGTCCGGCAAATGGGCTGCTGCGCAGTCGCTTATCCCTTGCTAACCAGCCAATCCCACCCGCTTTTGGCTAATGGGCGGAACGAGCTGTTCATCCAACCACCCTGCACATGCCTTGACACGTGCTGGGTTCTGAACGCGGCAGCAGCCGCTCCGGGCGGTAGGGCGCGTTTTGGTTGTGCAGCAGTTGCTGGATGTCCCCAGAGTCATCGCCTCTGGAACTGTCGCAGACCCTCAATGATGCTAGCAGGGCAGCCGCAGTGGCCAGGTTGAGCGGCGAATCTAAGGCGGAATCTGAGAGGGATTCATCAGGAGAGTTTTCCATTGTGTTGTTGATCATGACTCCTGTTGCTCTCAAATTTGCAGTTGCTAGCGCCTGTTTCACGGGATCCGCAAGGCAATTAACTCAAAATTTTCAATCAAACAAAGCCGTCATCGCCGTCAGTTTGCGCACTAGGTCCGGCTGGCGCGAGGTAGCAGTTTTTTCTTTGAGGGATTTGAGTTGCGACTGAACGGTGGTCAGTGACACGTTGCGCGTTTTGGCGACTTCTTTGAGAGTTAATCCAGCGGCCAATTGCACGGCAACTTGGGATTCAGCGGGGCTGAGGTTGAACACTTCGGCCAAAAACTCGGGCGTTTGGTTGGCAACATGCGTGCTGTCGTAAAACATGAGTAACGCCATCGGCACGGCACCAAACGCGCCCATGACATCTGGCGGGCGCAGGGGCGATAGGCACACACCAATGGGCACGCTTCGGTTCGCAACGCCGTTCGCCGTCAGGCGAACAAAGGCTCTTTCTTCTCCCGCAACGCCCGGCGTGCTCAATGCCAATGTGGCGAGCGCCATGTGTAAGGCCATTTCATCTTCGGCGCGGCGGCAGGCCAACTGCCCGGCTCTGTCGAAAATGTATCGCCGATTTGCCAATGCCTGATGCCCCGCTGCGTTGGCGTAATGCATACGCCCCCCTGCATCCAACAACACCACGGGCTGCGGCAGTGCGTCGAGAATTTTTTGCCCCAAGCTGCTTTGCATGCGCAAGTTACCCAGGTGGCTATAGATGGCAAGTGCCTGTTGAAAATGTCCCGCCAGTGGCATCATCCACTCAAGTGCCGTCTCATCCAAAGGCGGTGAGCCGTTGACACCTAGGCAAGAGAACACCAGCCCCATTTCTGCATCATCCACCAGCTTGACACCACTGGCATAGCGGCTCCCCATGGGGATAAGAAACTCCTGGTAGAACGGGTCTATTGCCACTTCTGCTTCGCTGATGTGCTGGTGGCAATGCGCCCATTCATTCACACGCAAACTCCACATCATGCTCATGCGGGTATCGATGCGATGCCATTTGCGGGCGTATTCCAACTGCGATTGCGGGCTAGCTATGCCACCAATGTGGCTGTACAAGATGCCGCCCGTGCGTTTGTCCACCGCTGTAAACGTGATCGCCCACGTTTCCAAGGCGGCGTTGACTGCGTGCAATACCGCTTCCCAGGGGATGCGTCCTGCACCCGCGTTGTAGATTTTCGCGACAAGTGTGTCGTAGGAAGCGGGTGCTTGCATCTACGGCGTAATCGCTGGAATGCCGATTTGCTGGAACAAGGCGTTGGCAGCTTCCAAGTTCAAGCGGGCACGTTGACTCGTATCAAGCTTGTCCTTGTAGCCCCAATACACCTTGCCACCCCGCTCTACAAACACGCGCTCATAGGTGAGCGGTGCGGCTTGACTGGGCGCGTTGGTCAACTTCAGAACGCGCCCATCGCCCAAGGTTTCGATGCTGTAGCTGCCCGTGCCGATGGCGGTGCAATTGCGCGGTGAACCGTTGATTGCGCGCTGTTTACAAGAATAATAGGTCACGGCATTGGCACCGGTAAACCCGACGCGGATCAGTGAGTTGGTGGTGTAGTACGCCGTGGCGCTGGCGGTAGAGGCTGTGCCAATCGTGCCAATCGACGTGATACTGTTGCCCCACCATTCATTTGGGTCATCGCTCTTGTAGGTAACGCCGTTAACGCTCAAGGTGCCTTGCGAAAAAATACATGGCGTGCCCTTGAAAGCTTCAGTCATTTTCTCCAAGGTGGTCACCCGGATGGCGGCGGCCAACTGCGCTTCGGCAGAATTGCAAGCTTGGGTAGAACTGGTGCGGGCATCGCCACCGCCCGCTACTGCGGCGCTGTAGGCAAAGATTTCGTTAATGGTGCGCACGTCGTACCCAACAGAGGTTTCCAGCGACGTGTTTGTTTGGTAGAACAACATCGACCCGGTGGGAAAAACGGCACTGCCTAGTTGCAATTTGTCCGAACCATCTGCACTGCTCACTCCAAACATGCTGTAACTGGTGCCGCCATAGGTCTGGGGATAGGCGCGGATGGTGTTGACCACGCTGCTAAGGGTCTTGCCGCTGATGTCCACCTCGGTGCGCTCGCCGCTGCCGTGATTGTAGTTGTCGCAGTACCAGTTTTCGTTCTTTCCTTGCGCATCCCGCTGGGTCTGCGTGTTTTGCGTACCCAAGGGGCAGCTAACCCAAGCTTTGCCGTTGTAGTGCAGATCATCGCGGCGGTTGTAATCGCCATTGAACGCCCAGTTGACGGTGGTGCCTGCCGTATTTAACGCGCGAATTTCACGGTACTTGGTCAAACCTTGGGCATCGGGTATCTGCTCGGTCGCGGTCCCGACAAAAGCCCGGTAGTACCAGTTATTGGCATCGGTAAATTGAAACCAATCAAGCGTTGCACCTGAGGTAGGTGTCGGTGTTGGCGTAGGCGTGGGCGTGGGCGTAGGTGTGGGCGTGGGCGTGGGCGTGGGCGTGGGCGTAGGCGTAGGCGTGGGCGTAGGCGTAGGCGTGGGCGTGGGCGTAGGCGTAGGCGTAGGCGTTGCGCCGCACGATGCTGCACGGGCTGCTGGCAAGAAGGTCCCAAGCGGGCCGATATTCAACACATTTGCACCAAACCCCCCACCCACTGCCAGAATGGAGTTGGTACTGCTGTCCACCCCCGCGAATACCCCACCGGTGTAAGCGCGGTAGCTGATCGTGAAAACGGTTTGCGTAGGCTGTAGCGCAGGTTTCAGAATTGCAGGGAGTTGAACTTCGGCCCAGTTTAGAAAGCAATCCACATCGGGAGTTTCGAGTGGCAGCGCGGTGCCGGCGGCATGGGAATAGCCGCCTGCTAGTGTGAAGGCCGTTACCAGTGCGGCGCTGCGTCTTTTTTTCCATTGCGATGGTGATTGCATAAGGTTCCTTCAGGTTTTTGTACTCTTAAACTGAGAATCTAGAGTGTAGGATTCTGTCGAATTTGTGGTATCCCCTGTTTGGGGGATCAGATCACTCACTGCGCAAACTTGAACAGCTCAATTGGTCGGCCGTCTTGGCGGACCTGCGTGTGCCTCCCGGGGATCAAAATGAAGCCCTGAAAGGGAATCGGAAGGACCAGCCAAGCATTCGGGTCAATGACCAGTGGTCCGTGTGCCTCGCATGGACGTCTGAGGGTCCTAAAGACGTTGAGATTGTGGATTGCCATTGAAGGAGTCGTCTTATGCGTACCGTTGCCCCCGTTTCCCCTGGCGAAATGCTGGACGCGGAGTTCCTCAAATCCTTGGGTCATACGAAGTACCGTCTTGCCAAAGACATTGGCGCGCCTGCGCAGCGTCTTTGCGACATTGTTTCGGGTAAGCGCGCCAAAACGGCCGACACGGACCTCCATCTTTGCCGGTATTTCGCGCTCAGTGACGGTTGGTGGCTTCGCGGCCAAGCCAACTACGACACTGCCATTGCACGCGCGACCATGGGTGAAGCACTGGCCCGCATTTCTAATTGCGAGCTGTTGGCATGAACACCCCCATAGACCTCCGCTCCGATACCGTCACCCGCCCCACCGCCGCCATGCGCGCGGCGATGGCCGCGGCGGAAGTGGGAGATGACCAGTATGGTGAAGACCCCAGCACCAACCGCTTGCAGGCCCGAGTGGCCGAGATGCTGGGCAAGGAAGCGGCGCTGTGGTTGCCCAGCGGCACCATGGCCAACCAGGTGGCTTTGCGCACGTTGACCCGGCCGGGGGACGAGGTGGTGACCTCGCGTGAATCACACGCGGCGTGGCACGAAGCGGGCGGCGCAGCCGCCAACGCCGGGGTGCAGATCCATGAGATTGGGCAACGCGGGGTGTTCACCGCGAAGGAGTTGTATGCCGCGACCAAGCCACGCAACTTTGCGATCTTCCCGACGACCACTCTGGTCGAGGTCGAGAATACGCACAACCGGGCCGGAGGTGTGGTCGTGCCCCAAGATGAAGTGCTGCGCATCTGTGCCGTCGCGCGGGAGCTGGGGCTGGCAACTTTTCTGGATGGTGCGCGCTTGTGGAACGCCAGTGTCGCCAGTGGCGTGGCGCTGGACACGCTGTCCGCACCTTTTGATATGGTGGCGGTGGCGTTCAGCAAGGG
>CAZMXB010000245.1:801-1970 GCA_964569855.1 uncultured Rhodoferax sp. | reverse complement strand
CGCTGCTGGCCGGGTCCAAGGCGTTGATCGCAGCCGCGCATCGGCACCGCCTGCGCATGGGTGGGGCCATGCGGCAGAACGGCATCTTCAGCGCCGCAGCCCTGCATGCCCTGGATCACCATCTGTCGCGCCTGCCCGAAGACCATGCCAATGCCTATGCCCTCGCCCAGCGTGTGGGTGCGGGCGCGCCGGTGCAACTGGATCTGGCCACGGTGCAGACGAATATCGTGGTTTTCCATCTGCCGGCGGCCGTGTCGCTGGATGCGCCGACCTTGAGCGTGCGTGCGCGGGAGCAGGGCGTTCTGGTCAATGCCTTTGGCCCCCGCACGGTGCGCGCAGTGACGCATCTGGATGTCAGTCGTGCGCAGTGTGAACGCGCTGCTGACGTGCTGGTCGAGTTGCTTGCAAATTAGGGTCCAATAACGTGCAGGAGTAACCACGCTGTCAAGCAGAGATAGAGCAAGGCGAGTGCTACGCGTTCAAGCCACTGCAGGAACTCGACCGATTGCGCTGTGCAGTATTGCGCCTTCGGTCAACTCCCCAACCGCATGGAAGCCTTTGTTCTCGTTTCGCTGTCCGCCGCCAAGTCCAACGCATCAATGCAGTCCGCCATTTGCTGATGGCATTGCCCCACCAGCGCGGGCACGTCGTCCAGTGTCAGACTAGTGGTTGGAATCGGCGGCAGTGCCCGAATGACCAGCGTTCCGCTGCGCCATCGGTTCAGCCGCATGCTGCGTTTGTAGTTGCTGCAGCATAAAGGGACGATGGGCACACCCGCCGCGATGGCCATCTGGAACGCCCCTCGCTTGAATGGCAGCATGCCATGGCCCAGGTTGCGTGTGCCTTCCGCAAAGACCCAGATCGAGGTGTCTTTGTGCTGCAGGGTGTCGGTGGTTTTCAACATCGCCTGTTTGGCCTGGACCGCGTCGCCGCGTTCGATCAGCACATTGCCGGCCAGCCAGTAGATCTGACCAAAAATTGGAACCCAGCGCAGGCTCTTCTTGCCAATGGTGGCTGTACGGTGTGGCACGACGCTGCCCAGCACGAACAAGTCGTAGTTTGACTGGTGGTTTACAACGATCACGCAGGGGCTTGTAAGTTTGGAAAATTCATGAACATCGATCCGCACGGTCAAGCCCAGAATGCGCAGCGCGGGCACAGAGTACACA
>CAZMXB010000245.1:0-791 GCA_964569855.1 uncultured Rhodoferax sp. | reverse complement strand
GGCGGCTGTTGTCCGGGTTAAAGGGGCGCAGCAGCACGATAACCATGTTGATGACACCCGCCACTAGAAAGTGGACGCCCAGCAAAATAAGACGCAAAGTGTGGAGCATGGCAAATTGGCAGCAAACAGGAATCAGTGCGCACCGACGGCTTTGCCCCATTGCTGGCCGCGTGCCGTGCCGTGGCGCAGTGTAGTGGAGGGCAGATTCTGTCACAATTGACGTTTACGTAAACGTCAACCAAAACGTTTGTTTTTCGTATCCTTGACCCCCCCGTCGAACAGGAGAAACAACATGTCGGATTCCATCGTGATCGTCGGCGCAGCCCGTACCCCCATGGGCGCATTCCAGGGTGATTTTTCCAGCCTCGCGGCGCATGACCTGGGTGGCGCGGCCATCAAAGCTGCTGTCGAGCGCGCTGGCATCTCTCCCGATTTGGTGACCGAAGTTTTGTTTGGCAATTGCCTGATGGCGGGCCAGGGCCAGGCGCCCGCGCGCCAGGCCGGTTTCAAGGGCGGCCTGCCCAAGAGCGCGGGTGCCGTCACACTGTCCAAGATGTGTGGCTCGGCCATGCGCGCGGCCATGTTTGCCAACGACATGCTGATCGCCGGCAGCCACGAAGTGCTGGTGGCCGGCGGCATGGAGAGCATGACCAACGCGCCCTACCTGCTGCAAAAGGGCCGCGGCGGCTACCGCATGGGGCACGACCGCATCTTCGACCACATGATGCTCGACGGCCTGGAGGACGCCTACGAGCCCGGCCGCAGCATGGGCACCTTTGGCGAGGACTGCG
>CAZMXB010000244.1:5454-7699 GCA_964569855.1 uncultured Rhodoferax sp. | reverse complement strand
CCGCGACGGAATCCGGGGCGTTGGGGACGCACTTCAGAACCGTTGTGACCGCTTCCAGGGCATCGCCCTCAAGCAGCGCCTTGCACTCGCTTGCTGTGTAGACCTTGCCCTTCACCACGTCCGGCCCGGTGTGTCCGTAGCAAACCGTCAGGATGCCCGGAGGGTCGTAATAGGCAACTCGCCTATCGCCCTCGTAAAGCGCAGCGACAGCGGTCACAGCAGCGGCGATGGTGATGGCGCGCTTGCTTGGGTTCACGGCTTTGCATCCTTCGGCCTGCGGTCGCTCTTGCGTCGCTCCAGGGGCTTGACCAGACCAAACCGCACGAACCAGTCACGCACGAACTTCTTCCAGCAGAAGTCGAAGACCATCAGCAGCGAATAGATCGCGGCAAGCGCTGCGGCGAAATCCGCCCATGATGTGATGCCAACCATAGCCCACACACTGCCGATCTTGGTTGCGGCAATCGCTGCCTCTCGCTGGTCCTCTGTCAGCATGGCTCGGTCCTTTCTTCTTGTCGCATGGCTGGCGGCAGTTGCCGCCGGTTGATTTCGGCAAGGAAAGCCTTGTGGCAGTGCCCCGGCTCCCAGAAAAACAGCCCGTCGATCACACGGCGCGCGATCCTCCAGCGGCGCTTGCCGGCCAACGAGTCATTGCGATACGCGCGGCTCGAAAGCGTCTCGTCCGCCCAGCCCGCCAGGAAAGCATTTGCCAGTTGGTCAAACGCGATCAGGACTTGCAGCAGGCGTCGCATCACATCCCCCGAACACTGAACCCGTTGGCCCGCAGGAAAGCCGAAGCGGTGCCGTCAGGCAGTTGGTAGATCAGGTCCAGCAGCGGTGCGGACAACTGCAACTGATTCGCCAAGCCGACGAAGCACGGCAGGCCGCACATCGAGTAGGCGTCACCCAGCATCTGCGGCAGCACTGCCAGCAGCAGCGAAGCCCATTCGAGCGCGATGGGGTTCATTGCGTTGTCTCGCAAAGGATCGGGATTGGAGTGCCGCGCCACTCGGTGCCATCCCACATGCGTGGGCCGAAGTTCGGGCGCTGCCACAGCGGATAAAGCTGCGGGCCGAATGGCGGAACCCAGGTGCCCGAGTGGTCAGGCCACCAGGGTTGCTTGGGCACACGAGCCGCGTCACGCTCTTGCTTGCGCAAGATTTCGTCCGCAATGGCCCTGTCCACGTCGCGCTTCGTTTCAAGCGGCAATGGTTTTGCAGGCACAGCAAGAGCCGCGCGCAGTTCCTCGACCTGCTCTTTGGTCAGCGTGATGGTCGTGCCATCGCTGAACTCGAATGTTGTCTTGATCTTCATTGCGTTGCCTCAGTGCGCCACCGACGGCCGGAAAGGATGCACTTGGTGTCGTCGATCCGTTGTGCCTGAGCTTGTATTGACTTCCGCAGTGCATCGGGCATCTGGTTCAGTGTCTGCCAGTTCTTCTCTTGCCCGCAGCCATCGCACTTCAATGCGCCGTTGCCAAGGCAGTAGTGGGTGATTCCGTTCTCGCTCATTGCGGCCTTTCTTCTTCGTCAAATTTCATGTCCGGGTGTGGCACGTCGTCATGCACAATCACTCCGTCGTCAGATGGCAGAAACCGTCCGCACACCACGCACCAGTACCCGTTGGGGCATAGTCCTGCGCTCAACGCATCTTTGGGCTGCGCAATCATTGCGGCCACCAGGGAAAGCCATCCCAGTTGAGCCCAGGATTGGCATTCTTGAAATCGAGCATGAACGTAGCAGGAAGCGAGAACATCGACGCCGCCCACTTGTCGTTCACGCCATGCGTCCGGCAGTAGTCAATGACGCCTTGCACGTTCTGTGCAGCAAGCAGTGCAGTGATCGCGCCGACATGAATCGACTCTTGCGCGGTCAGCATCTGCGAGCGCTCGAACGTTGGAATGATTGGGGGCGAAGCAGCCATGAATCCTCCAATGGGTCTGAACTGGATACCTTCGATGGCCTCAATGCGCCAGGCAAACAGCAGCGCATGTGAGTTGACCCACGCAGCGGGCAAGCCAAAGAACCCGCCATCCCAGGTGTCTGGGCCGCTGCTGTCTTCGATCAGCGTTGGTTGGTGCGGCAAGGTGAGGTCGTAGCCGACAGCCGTACACCAGTGGGTTCGATCAGGATATGAAGGCGGAACCGGGTCGTGTGTCTTCCAGTCCGGCCTTTGGATGCCGTCCCACAGAGACGGGCCGACAGGGATGCAGATCATCACGGGCATGCCCATCGCGATACTGCGA
>CAZMXB010000244.1:0-5444 GCA_964569855.1 uncultured Rhodoferax sp. | reverse complement strand
TGCTGTACCAGCGGCGCCAGCTTCAGCTGCGATGGATGCCTGCGAGCTTGGAATTGTTGGGATAGGGAATTTGGCGCGTGACCCGGCAACGACCATTTATGCCAGCCAGCGTGTCAAGGGATGATGGCTCAACTGCGTTTCGCTGGTACTGATCGTCGTACACAAAGCCGATTTCCACCACGCGGGCCAGCGGTTCGTATTCTGATATTCCAGCATATTCAAGCCACAACTGTTGGGCACGGTCGAAAATCCAGTGTGCAGAGACTGAACGGAAGGGCAGGCCCGCACGGTTGCGGTAGACCTCAATCGCAGACTTGCACGCCCAGGCCAAGCATTCTTGCGTCGGCCCTTGGCTGTAGACCTGATCCAGTTCGGCGCGCAGGTCTGCGGTCTGCGGGATGGTTTCGAGGGTCACGCGATTCCCCAAATGCGCAGTTCACCGCGAGCGCCAGCACCAGACTGTGTGCCCGACTTGGTAGCGCCACCACCACCGCCTGGTGCGGTTCCTGCCGTGCCGTTTGTCGCCACACCCCCAGCACCCCCAGCGCCGCCAAATACCGATGTACCACCAGCGCCTGCCGTGGTTGCTGGGGCATTTCCACCGCCACCACCGCCATAGACCGACGCGCCGCCGGCGTATGCAGCGTCGGTAGAACCTCCACCGCCGCCACCGCCGCCGTAATAGGAAGCAAAGCCAGCAGCCGAATTGCCGCCCGTGCCACCGCCATTGAATAGCTCGGCAGGCGTTCCGCCCGTTGCGCTAGAGCCTGCGCTTTTCAGGCCGCCCCCACCGCCACCCACAATGCTGTTGCCACCGCCGCCGTAGGATGTAATCAAAGACCCAAAAGACGAATTTCCGCCCACGTTGCCGGCCGTTACAGACGCTGTGACAGCGACTCCACCAGAGCCAATCGTCACGCTCTCAGTCGTCGACACAGCGCTGGCCGGGATCGTGCCGCTAAAGCATGCGCCACCACCACCGCCGCCTGCTTGTGTGCTCCCATCCCCTTTGCCGCCGCTTGCCCCGGCGCCCCACAGCAACATCCCGAAAGCGTTGTAGCCAGGAGGCTTGGTGAACGTGCCCGACGCAGTAAACGTCCTGCTGAACCCAGACAGCACTACAGACCGGAAAGCCGTGCCATCGCACTGAATCAGTCGCGCCTCACCGGGGTACATCACAAAAGACGTCAATCCGTCGATGGTTTCGCTGCTTGCTGGGTCGTGGGTTACATCGCCAGTGCCGGAATTGCGCACCACACACCAGAAACCAGAACCCAAAGCCGCTGCGGCGGTGTAGGCCAGGGTGAACGTGCCCGAGGTGATGTCAAGCAGTCCGGCTTTGTCAGTGACAACCACCGTATCGGCGCCGGTGATCGCTCGGCGCACGATGTTGTGGCTGACAACCAGCAGCGCCCAATTGGTGCTATCCAACCCCGGCCGGGTGGTTCCGGCGCCGGCGGTTTTTCGGCGATAGGTGAGAAAGTCGGTGGTGTCGTACCGCACATCGCCTTCGGCGTAGGTTGTGCCACTCACCCAAGCCACCGCACCGGCGGCGGTTGCGGCGCTTGTGGCGACAGCGGCCTGCGTGGTTGCGGTGGATGCGGCGGCGCTTGCCGTGCTGGCGTTTGTGGCGATGGTGGTTCCGGCGCTGTTGACTTCGGTTGTCCAAGTCACGAGGTCGGACACAAAGTCAAACGCTTTGCTGTTGAACGTTGCCACATCGTCAGATGCCAAGGGAGGATCAAGCGTGGGAATGGTCATGTCATGCCTTCGATGTCAAGGGAGCACTCGGAGTAGTGGTGATAGGCAATCAGGATTTCGAAGTCCTTCACGAACCCAAAAATCCCGCATGCCTCGTAGTAGTCGTCAGCGATCACAAGGACAGGTGTCGCCCGGATGGATGTCAGGAACCGCTTTAGAGAATCCACTTCGTAGCGGTTCAGAACCAGATCAAAACTGGCGCGGTCGGAGTAGTTCCGTTCGATCAGTTCCATCTCGCCGAAGTCGTCAGGCTCTTTGCGGGAGTAGTCCTGAATCCCCACCGTGGCGCCGTGTTGAACCCCGATGCCGTACCTGCGCATCTGCCCAAAAAGGAGCACCCCGACTGCCAGGTCTGTGCCACCGGCAATGTCGATGTAAAGGTCGGCATCTGGGTACGCTGGAAGATCAATGAAAAGGGCAGACTCGACGGATTCACGCTCTCCGAAGAACCATTCCCACCATGACGACTCAACAGGTGTCCGAGTGACGTTGACCGTCTGGTCGTACAGGGTTGAGCCATCAATCAGGCGGACACGGACGGATGTCGCACCAACAAGACCCCGCGCAGCAACCGCATTGATGGCAAGGCCCGGAGTGACCTGATAGGTGATGCTGGTCGATTTGGCCGTCTTGCTGGTGGTGCTGGTGTCCCAGGCTTTCCAGCGGTTGGTCGGGCCGACCTCGACCCAATGGTCGGTGTCCAGATTGGGTGCGACCGCAGACCCTGCCGATGTGTAGGCCAGGATGCATTCGTAGACCTTGTGGGTTGACGTGCTGATGACACGAGCGCCCAGGGCATACGGTGTGGAATTGGCAATGGCCGAATAGTCGTTCTCGGTGACGTTGGTCGCCACCAGCATCGCTTCGGTCAGAGGGATTGGCTTGACGATCTTGACTGCGGTCATGCGTCGGCCCTTTCTGTGGGCATGCCGTCACCGTCCCAGCGTTCAAGAATCTTTGCGGTGCGGGCCTGTTGTTTGACCAAGGCACGAAGGACGCTGCCCATCTGCTCGATCTGCGCTGCTTGGTTCCCTGCCAGCAACTGCTTGGTGTCGCGGTTGGAGTAGATGTGCGCGGGGGGCATGTAGGCCAGTTCCGGCCCCTGCTCTCCAACCATCGCCCATCCGCCCGAATGGAATCCACCCGATGCGAACTTGGGCGCTACCTTTGAGCGGGCCTTGATTTCCTCCAGCAGATCAGCCGTGATGCCGTAATAGGCTGCTTCGGCGATGGCGTTGGCATCGCCCACGTCTTTCGCTCGGGCGTTCAGGTACTCAACAATGCCGGTGGCCCACAGGAGATTTGTTCCCCTGGTGGGAGAGTCGAACCGGACCAGACCCGAGGCCATGACTTCGGCCTGATTGCCATTGACCGATGCCCCGATGAGTGACCCTGCACCCTGCCCCGTGGCCGGATTGGTGAAAGGCATTGCCGTTGCTGTGCGCTCTGCCGTGATGGCCTGTTGCAGCTTGGTGATCGCGTCTTTGACCCCTAGGACGCTGGTATCCACTCCACGAAGCGCAGCGACTTGATCGCGGGCCGTTTGAAGCGATGTCTCCAACACCTTCAGTTGCGTTTCGGCAATGCGGATGCTGTCCTTGGTGTCCTCCAGTTGGTCGCCCGTGGCTTCGCGGATGGTGGTCAGCTGTCCGGCCAGGATGAGCCGATCACGCTCAAATTCGTACCGGCTGGCGTAGTTGGATGTCTCTAGCACCCGCCGTGCATCGGTGATGGCACCCGAGAGGTTTTCCGCATCGGGCAGCTTGCCATTGAGCGAGTCGAAAGCCGCCTGAGCGATGAAGTCCCGTGCCTTGAGTGCTTGGGTCTTTGCCCCAGAACCCGTGCCCAGAAGATCCGATGCCGCCGACTTGGTGAGGTCGAACAGGGATTGGAGGGCTTGTTCCTGTTCCCGAAGCCCATCAATGCGGGTCTGCGTCAGGGTCCGCTCGGCGTTGATTGCTCGCTCGGTTCCCGCAAGGGCCGCATCGGTTGCGTTGCGTGCGATGGCTGTCGGGTCGCCTTGCAGTTGCTTGATGGCGTCATAAAACCCGATGAGCGACGCTGCCGCAGAGGGTGCCGTGACTGCAAGCTCCTTCAACAGGTTGGAGAAATCCTGCACGCTGGTGGCGAGGATTTGAGACACGCTGATATCAAATCCCTCTGTCCGAAGCCTTTCCTGAATCCGCAGCGCCCGGTAATTGCGAAGGGCATCGCCGCTCAGGAAGTCCGCCGCGATGGAATCGAACACACCCATGGCGCTTGCCATCTTCTGGGCTTGCTGAATCTGGGTGCGCAGGACTTCATTCGCCTCATAGGCTGCGATTTCGAGCGCCCCCATGCCCTCGGTCGCCAGTTCCTTCAGAACCGCCGCAGCGCCCTTGCTGTCGCCTTGCAGGGTCAGCAATTGGGCTTGGAGTTGCTTCCATTCCCGCTGCAATGCCTTGAGGCTGTCGGCCTGACGCTTGGCGTCGTCTTCCGCTGCCTTGGCTACCGGGTCTTGTGTGGCCGTGGTGGGTTGATAGCGGGACGTGAAGCCCAGCGCCTGCCCTGCCTGCCCGAAGCCCTTGGCGAGCCCATCCTTGAGCTGTGCGAGGGCTTCCTGAATCCGAGGGTCGTTGAGCACTTGCCCGAGAGCCGCAGCGGTCTCAATGGCCTTGTTGACAGCGGCATCAACCGTGGCCTCGTTGATGACATCCACTGCCAGTTGCCCAGCAATGATCGAATCGATGACCGGGGCGATGATGGCGCGGTTAAAAGTGTCGTAAATCTGCGCCGCTGCCGTTCCGACCATGGACGCTTCAATGCTGGCAACGATCTGACCGGCAACCACCTCGCCGGTCGCGTCAATGTTGCCGTTCAGAATCCCCTGCGTCAGTTGGTTGATGATGTCGCCGCTGGCGATGCCTGCCTTTTGAGCGAGGACGTTGGGCAAATCAGCAATGGCCGCGATGGCTTGCTGCGCCCCATTGGCATCCAGGCTGCTGACATCCAGGGTATCGAGTTGCCGCTTGACGTAGGCCGGGAGCGTGTCACCCGCAGCCTGAAGGGCCAGTAGCGCCGATTGGCCCAGCTTGGTGCCGAACTGCGTTGCCGCCTGCTCTGCGGTGAGTGTTTGGGTATAGATGGCCGGGTCGTACACCTGACCGAAAGACGCACCACTTGACAGGGTGCCACCGGCAAAGGTTGCCCCTCGGCCCTTGGTAGACGATTCAAGGCCCGCCTGAAACGACGCCACCGACACGGTAGAGCCAAGGGCCTTCAGGGTTGCGTTGATCGTGTCGTAAGTCTGCTGGACCAGTTTGGTTTCCAGCGCCTGATTGATCGCACCACCGGAAGGCCCGCCACCCAGGAGCGCCCGACCGTCATTGACTTGGTAGCCTGCGCCTTGGCGGGTTTCGCCTTCTTTTGCCAGGGATGCCAGGAGGGCGATGCCCACCGCGATGGGGCCGAGATACCCCACGGCCTGGCCCAGCGCGGTGGAGATGCTGGCGCTGGCCAGCTCGGTGGTGGCACTGGCAAAAACGCCGGGCGCGACCCCAGCAGTGAGCTGTGAGAAACCGGCCGTGACGCCCTGCCCGAAGGCGCCGGTGAGCGACCCGAGCGTGCTTGCTGCGCTGCCCACAGAACCAAGCCCGCTGATGCCGCTTGCCGCTGTGGCAGGACCAGACAGACCAGCCGCGAAG
>CAZMXB010000243.1:0-7768 GCA_964569855.1 uncultured Rhodoferax sp. | reverse complement strand
GTCCTCAAAGCGGTCGATCAGATACAGCGGCGCGCCGCCAATACCCTTGATGGCCGGCAGGCGCAATTCCATGGGACCCGGCTGGATGTCAATGGGCTGTGCCCCCAGTTCCAGCGCGCGGGCATAGGCCTTGTGTGAATCGCGCACGCGAAACGCCATGCTGCAGGCGCAAGGGCCGTGCTCGGCCGCGAAATAGGCGGCGTGGCTCCTAGGCTCGCGGTTGATGATGAAATTGATGTCCCCCTGGCGGTACAGGTCCACATCTTTGGAGCGGTGGCGGGCGACGTGCTGGAAGCCCATCTGCTCAAAGACGGGGTCCATCAGGCCGGGTGCGGGGGAAGCAAACTCGACAAACTCAAACCCCATGAGTCCCATCGGGTTGTCAAAAAGATCGGCCATAGTGTCTCCTTAGTGCTTTTTCACGAATCCTAGATTGTGGTGAAAACCCCGCGCACGGTGTAAGCAAATTGCGCCGCCAAAACACAAAGATATGCATAATTCATGCATGAATCAACAAAATAATGACGATTTTCTACTCGACAAGTTCGATATAAGCTTGCTTGCTGCACTGCAAAAGAACGCCCATGCAACCAACCAGCAGGTTGGCGAGCAGATTCACCTGTCTGCCTCCCAGGTCAGCCGACGCATCCAGCGGCTGGAGGGCACTGGCATTATCCGCCGGTACGTCGCATTGCTGGACCCGAGCGCCATTGGTCTGGGCGTGCGTGCCATCAGCTATGTCACATTGAGCCGCCATGGCGGTGACGAGGGTTCCGCCTTTGAGCGCGAAATTGCGGCGATACCCGAGGTGCTGGATTGTTATTCGGTGGCCGGTGAGTCGGACTACATCCTGCAGATTGTGGCGGCGGATCTGGCGGTGCTGTCGGAATCGGTGCTGCGCGTGCTGACCCGCATCAAAGGCGTGGCCAGCATCCGCTCCAACATCGTGCTGAACTGCATCAAGTCCAGCACCGAACTGCCGCTGGGGCATATCGGCCGCGCAGAGGGTGTGGCGCGCACGGTGCGAGTTGCTATTTAATCAATAGCGCTTCACTTAATCTCCACGAGGGCTGACCTCGCTTTCCCTACAAAGTCGCGGTTGCAGGATTGAAAATTTCACGGTTGGCCGTGCACCAGTCTTGCCGCGCCACATATTCCAACAGGTATTTCGAGAACCGCTGCGCGGCGGGCGACAACGGCCTGTCCCTGCGGGTAAAGACCAAGAATTTGCGCCGTACCACAGGGTCTTGCAATCGCCGGCTCTGCAATTGGTGCAGGCGGATCAGGCCACTGGCATAGGGCAGACAGGTGGTCACACCCAATCCGGCGCTGACCATCGCAAAGGCCGTGGTCATGAAGCCGACCTCGTTGGCCGGGTTTAGCGCTTCATCGTGCAGGGATTCGTGCAGATCAGCCCGCAGACGATGCGTGAACTCGCCCTTGAGCGCGATTACCGGGTAACGCAGCGCGTCTTCCCAGGTCACACGCTTCTTTCTGTTCAGGGGGTGGTCAGACCGGAACACCACCACAAAGGGAATCTCGAACAACGTCTGCACCTCGATATCGGCAGACGATTCGCGTTCGGGGCCGACGCCGAAATCCACCTCGCCGCTGTGCACCTTGGGCAGCACGTGTTCCACCATGCAGTCCGACAAACGGATTTCGATATCGGGATACTCGCGCTTGAAACCCGCAATAACCTCTGGCAACACCGAGGCCGACATCAGCTGCGGAGCAGCCACGCGCACCAGGCCGCGTTTAAGCGCCTTCAGGTCGGTGATGGTGTCCAGTGCGCCATCCAGATCCTGGAGCAGCCGCGCCACCAGCGGGTAAAACTCGCGCCCCGCTTCCGAAAGACTGACCTTGCGCGTGCTGCGGTTGACCAGTAACACGCCCAATGTCTGCTCCACCTCTTTGATCAAGCCGCTAAGCGCGGACTGCGTCACATGCAGGCTGGCGGCCGCATCGGTAAAACTGCTGGTTTCGGCCAGCGCCACAAAGGCCCGAAGTTGGCGCAGCGTGATATTCATCAGTTATTTGTATAAATTCATCATAAAAATCTGCTTGAATGATAGATCAAACTCCCCTTTAATAGCGACCATTGCGCCTGGCGCCGATTGTGAAACCTTGCGGGACAGACCGCAGCACGTGTAGCGAGCAAGCTCTGTCCCCAACACATTAGAGAAAAACCATGCTGATCCAAAAAATCCACCATGTAGCCTACCGCTGCATCAATGCCAAGCAAACCGTGGAGTGGTACACCAAACACTTGGACATGGGCTTTGTGCTGGCCATTGCCGAAGACGAAGTGCCGTCCACCAAAGCGCCAGACCCCTATATGCATGTCTTCCTGGACGCGGGCAATGGCAACGTGCTGGCCTTTTTCGAGCTGCCCAACAGTCCCCCCATGGACCGCGACCACAACACACCATCGTGGACACAGCACCTGGCCTTTGAAGTCGGCACATTGGCCGAGCTGGAAGCGCAAAAAGCCAAGCTGGAGGCCGCGGGTATCGAAGTCATCGGGGTGACCGACCACACCATTTTCAAATCCATCTATTTCTTTGATCCCAATGGCCACCGCCTGGAGCTGGCCGTCAACACCGCAACACCGGCCATGGCCAAGGCATTGGACGACGTGAAGTGGGACATGCTCCATGAATGGGACCGCACCAAGAACGCCCCCAAACACGCCGCGTGGATGCACAACGGCAAGGGCATCCCTGGCCAATGAACATGCTCTCCAGCAACGAAACCCATAACCCCGAGCTGCGCAGCTGGGTTGCCTCGGCCCATGCCGATGGCACCGACTTCCCTATCCAGAACCTGCCATTTGGCATATTCCGCCGGCACGGCAGCGCCGAGGCCTTTCGCGTCGGTGTGGCCATTGGCGACCAGATCCTGGACCTGACCGCCGCGCAGGCCAAGAGTGTGTTCACGGGTCACGCCGACAAGGCGGCCCAGGCCTGCTGCGCGCCAACCCTTAACGCCTACATGGCCATGGGGTCGCAAGCGTGGTCCGCCCTGCGCCTGGCGCTGTCGCGTGCGCTGCGCGAGGGTTATGCGTTGCAATCCGCATTGAGCACCTGCCTGGTCGCCCAGGTCGACGCCGAATATGCCGTGCCGGCGCAGATTGGCGACTACACCGACTTCTATACGTCGGTCCACCACGCCACCAATATCGGCAAGTTGCTGCGGCCGGACAACCCGTTGCTGCCCAACTACAAATGGATTCCGATTGGCTACCATGGCCGGTCCTCGTCGATAGGAATCTCCGGCCAGGAACTGCGCCGCCCGGTCAGCCAGGTCATGCGCCCTGGCGCGACCGAACCGGTGCTTGCCGCCAGCAGCCGCATGGATTACGAGCTGGAAATAGGCATTTTCATTGGCCCCGGCAATGCACTGGGCGAGCCGGTGCCTATGGCGCAGGCCGAACAACATGTGTTTGGTCTGTGCCTGTTCAATGACTGGTCCGCCCGCGACGTGCAGGGTTGGGAATACCAGCCGCTGGGCCCCTTTTTGGCCAAGAACTTTGCCAGCACCGTGTCGCCGTGGATCGTGACCATGGAGGCGCTGGCACCCTACCGCCAGCCCTGGACGCGTGTTGAAGGTGATCCACAGCCCCTGCCCTACCTGGACTCCGCTGAACTGCGCCGACACGGCGCGCTCAATATCGGGCTTGAGGTCTTCATCCAGACCGCCGCCATGCGCGAACAAGGTTTGTCCGAACACCGCCTGTCCCACAGCAATTTCCGCGACGCGTATTGGTCGGTCTCGCAAATGGTGACCCATCACACCGTCAATGGCTGCAATCTGCAGCCCGGCGATTTGCTGGGCAGCGGCACACAGTCCGGCCCTGCGGTCGAGGAAGCCGGGTCGATGATGGAATTGTCCAAGGGTGGCAAAGAGGCCATCACACTGCCCAACGGCGAGAAGCGCACGTATCTGGAAGACGGCGACACCATCGTCTTGCGTGGTGCCTGTCAGACGGCCGGTGCGGCACGCATTGGATTTGGCGAGGTGCGTGGCACCCTTTTGCCAGCCCGCGCATTGACTTGATAGAAGCCATACCCATGCTCCAGCTCTACAGCTACTTCCGCAGCTCGGCCTCGTACCGGGTGCGTATTGCGCTCAACCTCAAAGGGCTGCCCTTTGAATACCTTGCCGTACATTTGTTGAAGGACGGCGGCCAACAACATACCGCCGGATACCAGCGCATCAACCCCGCCGAGCTGGTGCCGGCGCTGGTCGATGGCGGCCACGCCGTCGGCCAATCACTGGCCATCATGGAATACCTGGACGAGACCCACCCCGAGCCTGCCCTGCTGCCGCGCGACGCCTTGGGCCGCGCCCGCGTACGGGGGCTGGCGCTGAGCATTGCCTGCGAAATCCACCCACTGAACAACCTGCGGGTGCTGCAGTACCTGGAACAAGACCTGAAGCTGGACGAAGTGGCCAAAGCCACCTGGTACCGCCACTGGATCACGCTGGGCTTTACCGCCGTCGAAGCGATGCTGGCCAACAACCCACACACAGGAACTTTCTGCCACGGCGACACGCCCGGTTTGGCAGATTGCTGCCTGATCCCGCAGATTGCCAACTCACGGCGCTTTGCGACGCCGCTGGATGCATTTCCCACGATTCGCCGAATTGAACTGGCCTGCCTGGCTCTGGATGCCTTTTCCAGGGCTGCGCCGCAGGTGCAGCCGGATGCGGTGTAGCAAGGGCGGTTTTGCGTAAACTGCTGTGGCAGCACGCAACTTCAGAAGAGGGGTCAATCATGCAGGCATTCGACGCAAACCATAGCCAATCCGCTTCTGAAATGATCACGGAGAAAATCGCCAGCCTCGGCGATTGGCGCGGCGAAACACTGGCACGCATACGCAAGCTCATCCTTGAGGCGGCACCCGACATAGTCGAGACCTGGAAATGGATGGGCACGCCGGTGTGGGAACACAACGGCATCCTTTGTACCGGCGAGTCTTACAAAGACAAGATCAAACTGACCTTTATCAAGGGCGCTTCCTTGAAGGACGCTACCCGCCTCTTCAACTCCAGCCTGGACGGCAACGCCCGCCGCGCACTCGACATCTTTGAGGGGGACGCGGTAGACGCTGCGGCGTTCAAGGCGCTCATTCGCGAAGCGGTGGCACTGAACGGCGCCCCAAAGACCAAGCCGGCCAAAAAAACCAAAGCCGCCTAGTTGCTATAAATATAGTAGTGAAGAATGTAGCAAGTACGAGGGCTACAGACCGGTTTGACTTAAGTCTTCAGCGGTTCAACGTCGGCGATGCGGGGTCTGATTTCAATGTTGCGTGGCATGCGTTTATGGTTTGGAGCAGTTTCAGGCCAGCGCAATGGTCGATGCCAGCTTCACCCCACTCGGGGCCACATAGTCGGCCACCACCCAAGCGCGACTGGGGTGGGTGGCGGCTTCTTGCAACACTTCCAGCACAAGACCAGTGGACGTCTTGTCCAGTGCCGCGAAGGGTTCATCCAGCAGCGTGACCGCGGCGCCACTGGCAAAGGCTGCCGCCAGAAACACCTTGCGTTTGGTTCCTGTGGAAAGCATGGTCAGGGACTTCGCCTGATGGGGTGCAAGCGCGAATGCTTCGGCCAATTCCGAAAGCAGTGCACGATCAAATGCCGGGTACTGCTTGCGCACACCATCCCAATAGGCTTGGGGCGTCAAAGCATCAAACGCCTGGGTTCGAGGGTCCACCCAAAAAACCTGGCTGCGGTAGGCGTTGCCCTTTTCGGCCAGCGACAGGCCGTTGATCTGCAAACTGCCGCTGTTGGGGGACAACGCACCGGCCAGCAGGCGCAACAATGTGGTCTTGCCGCTGCTCTCGTCCCCACCCACCCAGGTCACGCCAGGTGGGAGGCGGAGTGAAAAGTCCCTGAACAACGCTGCCTGCTTGCCAAACCCAAAGCCAAGCCCCTCAACCCGCAACACGGCGAAGGCCGGCTGGCTGCCGATGGGTTTGCTCATGCCCGGACCTACGCCAACACCCGATCTCAGGCTTCTAGCGGTGTGGACGGTGTGGGTGGTGTGACCGTGGCACGCGCCAGCATGCGGCTCACCGCACGCGGGTCCATGCCATACATGTCAGCAAAAACTTCCAGCGATTTGCCACTGGCCTTGAAAGCCTGCAACAGCGCTTCGGTCTTGGCAGCGCGGGCCTCAGCCTCCACCATGGCCTCATCCAGTACAGCGTTGGCCGCTTCATCGCGGCTGCGTACCAGTTCGGCATAGGCTGGGGGGGTCAGGCCCGAGGCTTCCCATGCGACCACGATGCGCTGGATCAGTTTGGGGCGCAAATCTTCTTTGCTGCGGGTCTGGCGGCGGCGGAACACTTCGAGCAGCGCGTGGTGCACATGTTCGGGCGCCATGGCTTCGACGGCCTTGCCCTGCAAATCGTGCCGGTCTTCGCCCGAGGCTACGGCGGTCAGGTAGCGGGTCGAGCGGGTGTGCAAGGACAACGCGGCCTTCAGGCTGTCGCGCTCAAAGTCTTGCGGGTGCGCAGCCAGCAGGTCCTGAAAAATGCCGCGCTTGAGCGGCAGAAACACGGCGCCAAACAGTTGCGGATACAGGGCCGCCATTTTTTCCAGCACCGGGAAAACGTCCGGTTTGGTGGGGCGCTTGGGGGTTGCAGCGGCGGCGGGAGCTTCGCCAGCTTCGGCTGGGGCCGCTACTGCGGTTACCCCGGCCACGGCGTCTGCTTCGGCCGTTTCAGCCGCTTGGGGCAGGGCTACCGGCAGGTCTGGCAGGGTGGTTTCGATGGTTTCGGAAGCAAGAGGCAGGGAGTCGGTCATGAAAGTTCTGGACAAAGCGGGCAAAAAAGCCCTCCATCATGCCAGCGATTGCGCCCGCGGTCGAGTTACCTGGCGGTGCGCAGGCCCACACCGAGTGCTGCGCCGACGCTCAACAGCAGCACCAACGCGGCTCCCAGCAGCGTTGCGCCATACCAGCCACGGTCCATAAAAACCCCAAAAATGATGGGCGAAATGGCAAAACCGGTGTCCAGGCCGGAATACACCAGCCCATACACGCGACCTGTTGCGCCTTTGGGCGTGGCCTTCTTGATCATCATGTCGCGCGACGGGCCACCGATGCCAATGGCAAAGCCGGTGATCGCCAGCACCACCATGGTGGCCGTGGCACCCAGCAGGCCGGTGCCGCACAGCGCCAGCAACACAGCCCCTGCAGCCATGGCCATGGCCACCACACGGTCACTGTGGACGGAGCGGGCGGCAATAAAACCACCCACAAACATGCCCACCGCGCCACACAACATATAGGCCGTCAAGGTGTAGGTGGCCGCCTCAAAGCTGATGCCATGCATGGCCTTGAGAATGGACACCGAAAAACTTTGCACCACGGCCAGCGTCATGGTGGAGAGCAAAAAGAAGCCAAAACACCACCACACCACCGGCAGCTTCATAAACGCCATGTCGTGTTCCGCGTGACCTTTGGCAATGGCCTGCGGATCACGGATCGCCACTTGCGTGCTGAGCTTGTCCCGCTGCAGCACCAGCAAGACCAAAATGCCCGCGTACATCAACGCGGCCGCCACATAAGCGTTACGCCAGCCAATTGCGGCTCCCATGCCGGCAAAGAAAACCGGCGCCGCCGCCCAGCCCAGGTTGCCGGTCAGACCATGGGCGCTGAAGGCGTAGCCCAGGCGCGGTGCCGACACCCGCTGGTTGAGGATGGTGAAATCCACCGGGTGAAAGGTGGCATTGCCCAGGCCGGCCAAAGCCGCCA
>CAZMXB010000242.1:0-7772 GCA_964569855.1 uncultured Rhodoferax sp. | reverse complement strand
GGCGTCACCACCATGCTGATCGGCAACTGCTCGCTGTCGCTCTTCCCCGTCACCGCGGCCACCCGCCCGACGGTGAGCGACCTGTTCGCCTACATCGAGGACGTCCCCCGCCACCTCTTCGACGAGGCCGTGCCATGGACGTGGGACGACCTCGCCGGCTACCGCGCGGCGGTCGAGAGCACCGGCGCCGGCGTGAACCTGGCCCCCCTCGTCGGGCACTCGATGATCCGCCTCGCCGCCATGGCGTTGCATGCACACACTTTGCAGGACGTCTGCAACGGGGATGGCACTTTGGCCTTTGGTGCAGGCCTGTCGGACCCGGAGGACCCGGACGTGTCGCTGACCGACTTTACCGGCCGCAAACGCTTATGGATCGAAGTGGGACAGCCCGAGGACAGACCGCTGGCCAAGGCCTGCCAGAAGGCAGACCAGGCGGTCGTCTACTGCTTCAACCACGCGGCTGAAGTGTGGTGGAAGGGCATCGAGAACAAGCTGACCCGACTCGACCGTCTACAGGTCTGGCGCATCCCGACGGAGAGCTCACAGGCGCTGGCCAAGCTGGCGCAACGCAGCATGCAATTGCAGGCCACGATTCAGGAAAATACGCTGACTTTGGGTGATGACAAGAACTCGGTGAGCCTGGAGCCGGTACGCTGGAAATAGACATCAGAGCTGTCGGCGGGCCGTGACCAGTGATGAAATGTGCCTCCAGCCCTCGTAAAACAAGCGCAAGTAGCTATCTATTCGATAGCATCTTCAGATCTTTTCGGCGGCCCGTTCAGCATATTTGTTGAAACGCCAGGCCGTTGCCTGTACCGTGATACGCCGCCAGGTTTGGCGTTTTTCCACGGGCGTCATTTCCGGCCAGTGCTGAACCTCGTGAAAAGTCCGCCCGCAACCCTTGCACACGTCGTCGCCCTGGCTGGTGGAACAAATCGCGATACAAGGCGTGTCGGGTGTGCTGGCATACCACTGCAACCAGGCTTTCAGGGCTGCTGGTGGCAATAAAGCATCGTCCACGTGACTGTTTCCAGAGTAGGCCATGTTCGCATACACCTCCGCCAAGGCGCGGGTCTGGTCTGGCAGCAAGAGGCCGTCAATTGAAGGCTGGCGTCGCCGCCAGTAGTTGATGGCCGACTCAATGTCGGTGATGTGTATGCCTGGCAACGCCTGCCTCCGTGTGTCAGAGCAAAAGTGACGGAGGCGCATCATAACGCGCCGGGCAAAGTGCTATCCTTCCTCGCATGAAACTCATTTTCAAATGGCTGCTCAGTGCCGCCGCATTGTTAGCCGTTGCCTACCTGTATAGCCGCGTTGAAATCAGCAGTTTCAGCTCCGCTCTGATCGCTGCTTTTTTGGTGGGATTGCTCAACTCGGTGCTGCGCCCGATCCTGGTGATTCTGACGTTGCCGGTCACGGTCGTAACCTTGGGCCTGTTCCTGTTCGTCATCAATGCCCTGATGTTCTGGGCGGCCGCAGGCTTGTTGCCGGGCTTCAATGTGGCGGGCTTTGGCGCAGCCCTGATCGGTTCACTGATTTATTCGGTGCTGGGCATTGTGATCGACTCAGCGCTCCAGCGCCTGTTCCCGAACCATTAACTCCACTTTGCGGGTCCGGGTGTCGACGATTGACGCCTCGTAGTGATCGGTCCCGGCGCCACTTTTGCGTGCCCAGTCCTGTGCCGCCTTGAATCGACTCAGGGCCGCTGGGTAGTCCAGTTGCGCCACATTAACCTCGGCTTGCGCGCGAATCGCGCTCAATGTGCGGCCTTGTGCGGCATAGGCACTTGCCAACAGTTGCCAGGCTTGCGCGTCGCGTGGGTTGGTCGCGACCCAGGTTTGCAAATTCTGAATCGAGCGGGCCAGGCCGCCTGCCGCTTTCGCGTCTTTCGGGATGGCGCGTGCCTCTGGCGCTGCAGATGCATCGGTTGGCGTTGCCTGCAACCAGGCCTGTGCTTCAAGAAACAACACGGCCCGACCGCGCGTGTCCGGGGTCCCACCGGTGTCACCCAGCAACCGTATGGCACCCCCACTGTCGCCCTGCGCCAGCAGCAACTCGACGCCGAGCAAGTGCGCCAAACGTTCTGCCGCGGCGTCATGGCGAACCCGATCGTTCAGACGCCGCCACAATACTTGCGCTTGTGGGTAATCTCGAAACCGGATGGCAGCCAAAACAGCACCATACAGCGCCGCCGCCTGCTGCGCGGCGGTCATGCGACCCATCGCCGCTGGCTCTACTTCTGCCGCCCAATTGCGCAATGCGCCAACTGCCGGGTTGGACAAGACCCGCGCGCGCGCCGAGACCATGGCATGGTCCATTTCCTGGACATTCTTTCGCAAGGTAGCACGTTCGTTCGGATCGCCGCTTACCTGGTCAATGCGAGACTGCATGTCCGCCATGCGTTCGCTGCTCAGGGGGTGACTGCGCAAGTACGGAAAATTGTCCGAATCATTTAGCCGGGATGACTGCTGGAGTTTGGCAAACATCGACACAAAACCTTGTGGCGCAAATCCGGCCTGGCCAGCAATTCCAAAGCCCATCCGGTCCGCTTCGCGCTCCATGTCGCGCGAGAAATTGAGCTGGCTTTGGGCGCCCACCGCCTGACCACCAACAATCATGGCGTTTGCCGCGCCGGGGTTCTTGCTTGCCGCCAGAATTCCGAGCACCATAGCGCCAATCAGCCATGGCGCCTGCTGGCTTTGGCGAGTCATCATGCGTGCAATGTGCCGTTGGGTAACATGACTCAATTCGTGGGCCAAGACAGACGCCAATTCGTCGCGGCTGCTGACAACGCCGACCAAGCCCAGGTGCAGGCCGAAATACGCGCCCGGCAACGCAAAGGCGTTAACCGAGCGGTCGCGCCCCAAGAGAATTTCCCAGGCGTAGGCCTCGTCCAGTTCCGGGCTCAAGTCACCGCGCTGACGTGCCGCCGCCAGCAGCGGCTGCCAGATGCCCTGCACATATTCCATCAAAATGGCATCGTCTACATAGTCCGCATCGCGGTACAGTTCGCGGGCAATGCGATCGCCCAGGGTGCGTTCCGAGCCGATTGTCATGTCCGAGCCGTCGCCCAAATTGGGCAAGGACGCAGCGGGAGCGGTGCCCCGGCCGGTGACCACTTGCGCCAAGCCACCGGCAGAACTGAAGGTTGCTATACATAATATAGCGCCTTGCATTGCTGTGACGAGGGCTAGAGCACGATTTTTCTTGAGGAATTGGTTCAAAACGAGTCCAGTGGCATGGTGCTTATCACGTCGGCATTGGCGGGATCCAGAAAGACGGTCCAAAACGCTTTGCGACCGGTCAAAGGCAAGTACAGCGCTGTTTCCGGTTTGCGCCCGGCAGCGGTCACGATGCGGTCGATCTCGGCCGCCCGATCGGGGTAGCGTGTTTTCAGTGTGCTGACCGGCCGTGCCACTTGCAGAATTCTGGGCACGGCATCGGCATAGGGCTGCCACAGATCGGGTCGAGCCGATATGGACACGCCCTGTAGAGCCGCAAGTGTCGCTTCCGTTCGTTCCTTTTCATCCCGAAAGGGCCGCACTGCCAGCAGTGTGGGGCCTGCCAAAGGGAGCACCTGCACGCCCTGTGGAGCTTGCGACAACAGCTCGACTGGGATGTCGACCCCGTGAACCACGCGAAACCGGTCGATCTCAAAAACCATGTGGACGGGGCGCGCCACACTGACAGTCCAAAGACCATAGGCCAAGGCGGCTACCTGGATCAACACGACAATCACCAAGTCGCGGCGTAGCTCGGTCCAGGGCTTGGCCCGGTTGAAAACGGCCAGCGTGATCAACGGCCCCAGAATCACATCGACCGTGACCACCAGCAAAAAGAGCTCTCGGCCTCCGGAGATTTCGCGGTAGGGATAGGGATACCAAATACCAAAGACCAGCAGGGCTGCGGCCAGGGCAATCACCACACTCAGACCGAGGTGGATGCCACTGGCCTTGAGCCGGTCACGCCAAAAGGTAGGTGTTGTCAACAACATAGTCGGATGATGCTTCAGGTTGGTTCAAGGTGAAGCCCCACACAGATGAAGGTCAGGTAAAGTTGGACCCTGGCCATTTACGGTCATGAACCGTATTTTCAAGTCCGCTCGTTTCTGCCGCCACCTACGTATGTCCACATTGACACATTTTGACACCACCGGCCAGGCCCATATGGTGGACGTTGCAGCCAAGCCTGCCTCCCATCGCATAGCTGTGGCCAGCGGCCGCATCGAGATGCTGCCGCAGACTCTTGCGCTGATTGCTTCAGGCGACGCCAAGAAGGGGGATGTGCTCGGCATCGCCCGTATTGCCGGCATCCAGGGCGCCAAGAGAACCAGCGAATTGATACCGTTGTGTCACCCCATTGCCCTGACCCGTGTTGCCGTGGAGTTTGAGGTTGTACCTGCCGACACCGAGCATCCTGCCCACGTTACCTGTCGCGCAACCGCCGAAACGGTGGGACCAACCGGTGTTGAAATGGAAGCCCTGACGGCCGTTCAGGTAGCGCTGCTGACCATTTATGACATGTGCAAGGCGGTAGACCGCGGTATGGCAATACAACAGGTGCGGCTTCTGGAGAAACACGGTGGCAAGTCAGGGAGCTTCGTCTTGGGTTGAGTCAGAGACCCAGCGCAGGTAGGCCTCCGGGAAGGCTGCCCGGTAACGCACGCGGTAAAACGCGGCTTCGTCGTACTGGCCCAACAGGTCCGCGCTGGTTATCACTTTTTCGATCACGCGTGGCTCGGGCGAGAAGTGGAGCAATTCCAGTCCCATCGCGTGAAGAGCAAGTGCGTTTTCCGGCGTGAGCGTCGTGGTCGTGAATTCAGCAAACGCGACCTGGTTTGAAAACAAACGTGAACCCCGTACTTTTTCGAGGGTGTTCTCCTGGTACGCGGGGGAGCGCGCAGGCGCAGACAAATAGAGCTGACTGACACGCCAATAGTCGAACCCTGCCCACGCGAGTATCGCTATGCAAATGATAGCGGCCAGCGCCGATTTAACGGGGGCCGGGGGTGCATTTGCCGGAATTGCTTTGCACAACAAACCGATACTCAACACAGTGGCCATTTGGAAAGGACCGTACCAGAGCGGGTACTCCAACAGGCTGTGCAGCGCGATGACGGCCAGCACTCCCCACGCCAACTGACGGGTCGGGTCCGTGTCGCGCCAGGGCCGGAACCGAATAACCGCCCACGCCAGCGCACCGCAAACTGTCACCGCAAAAGGGACTCCCAACTCAACCGCCATATGCAGTGGCAAATTGTGTGCGTTATCCAGGATGTCGCAGAAGCGTTCGCCCGGGTAGAGGGTCATGAAATGTGCGTAGTCAAGCTCACCCCAGCCCCAGCCCAGCCAGGGCTTTTGGGCGATCAGGTGTATTACGTTAGACCACAATACGGTGCGACTGGCACAGCCCGGTTCTTCCTGCAATCGTCCTAACAGACCGTCGCTTTGTATCCCGGTGGCCATTGCCAATAATGAAGGGAGCGCCAGGGCGCTCACCACATACAGCCCGAATGCAATTGCCGTCAGGTAAAAGAGCCGACGCTGCGCGCCGATGTGCCACACCGCCGTGAGGGCGACAATGACCACCCACTGTAGAGAGCCGGTGCGCGATTGGGAGGCAGCGTTGCCAATCGCAAGAAGCATGAGACTCGGTGCCGTCCAAAATGACATCGGGTGTAGTGAGCCGAGATGCTGGCCGGCTCGCCCTTCATCAATGCCCGTCTGGCTTTGCAGCCAAAGCCAGGCGAACAGACCGGTGCTCAACAACGTGGCAAACTGGTTGCGCTGCCTGAGGTTGGCATAGGCTTCGCCCGCGGTGGCAAAATTACCCAAAGCTCCAAACCAATCAGACCTGCCGAAGTACTGCATTAGACCGATAACGGCGCTCAAAACTGCCGCGAGCAGCCAAGCCACGGCGACCCGCCGATGCGTCAAATGCGCGCGCAAGAGAAAAATCGTCAGCCCGCACGCGGCAGATACAAGCCAGGGTACAACCGCTGGCGTGGGCCCCGGGCTAAAGGGGTTGATCCAGGGGAAGACCAACGCCAATACCAAGACTATGGTTTTATACAGCGCCCCGTCTACGCTCATGGCACTTTGATGGCGTTCAGCTGGGGGTGTCTAGCCTGCGCAAGTTTTTCCCAATTGGTTCGGATGGATTCATAGGCGTCTTCGCCGTGCATGGCTCGCATGACCATGAGTTGGCGCACCGCCTCAGTCGGGTTGCCATTGAGCGCAAGCGCCAACGCGTAACGGTTCTGTATTGCCGACCACGGGTAGTGTTCCGCCGCATCCTTGAGCATGTCCAAGTCTGCTTGCGACATGTTGGGCTGGGGGTCGGTGCGACTGGCGTACAACATCGTGCGCAATTGGGTCAGCAGGTACAGATTGGGTCGTTCGTAATCGGACGGTGTTTTGCCAATTCGCAAATATTCAAATCTGGCGACGCGAAAGTCCTCCTCAATACGGATGTATTCGATTGTGCTGCCGATGGACGCGGCGGCAAACAATGTCCAGATCGTCGACATCAACCACAGCGGGGCCCGCAACCCGACAGAGGGTGCTTGGCGCGCTTCCAGTACCCCGATTGCAAACATGACCGGCGCAAGGAAATATGCGTAAGCGAACGGAAATTCAAGGAGTGAATGCGCTGTGAACGGGATGGTCATGGCAAGACAGTACCAAGAGACTGTGTCCCCTGCGTTGCGGGCCCTCCGAATCCACCAGATGACGTATGCGCCAACCAGGACAATGGCCACAGGGAGCCCGGCACCGACTGCAATGTCCAGGAAAATGTTGTGTGCGTAGGTCAGTGGCATGCTCTCTGAATAACCATGCAGGACGACGTTGTGTGCCTTGGCGACCTCACCAAGCCCCCAGCCAAACCAGGGCCGCAAAGTGACCGACTCTGCCAACTGCTGCCAAAGTTGCAAACGCATGTTAGGCGTGGTGTTGATGTGGGGAAGGACTTGCTCGAACAAGCCGCCCTCTGAGACGATTTCAATGCAAATCGGCCAAAATACGAGTCCGATTGCGTAGAAGCTGATTCCGCCAGCGGCAACAAGCACACTTTTCTTGATTGTTGCCCGGCCCGTTGCAAAAAGCCACCAGGCCGTCACGAGCATCAATGAAATGCCACCGGTACGTGATTCTGAAATTGCCAGTCCTTGAAGCAAAACCATGGCGAGGACCCAAGTCGGCAGGCCAGATAGCCGCTGCTTGAGGTATAGAAAGACAACGCTCACCAATGACATGAGCACCAGAGTTGCCAGATGATTGGGTTGCCCCATATTGGCACCCGGTCTGCGAAGAGTGGGCATGCGCATGATCCAATCGACGGACTCCCAAACGTCGAGTCCCTGAACCATCGCAAAGATGCTGGAAAGTGCGCCACCGAGCAGCGTCATCCAAGCCAGATGCTCGACCACGCAAGCCGTGCCGCCTGCCTGGTGGTGGACTCCACCCTGAGGAGTTGAGGCCTGAAACCCGATCCATAGTGAAATGATGCAAAGCAGAAGGTACATGGCCAGCGTCAATCCTGATCCAGCCATCGCAATGACGCCGGTGCCACTTTGCGCTGCTACAACGCACAACAAGAAGGCGAGAGGCCAAGTTGCATAAGGCAAATCAGGGGTATGCGGCGCGAATGCCTCGGCACGACGTTTCCACAGTAGTTGGCCTGACGCCACAATGACAGCGGAAAAAACCAATAGCTCGTTGTGCCAGCTGATCCATGGGGGAAAGTGCAAGGGCATCAGCCAAGCACTCAGA
>CAZMXB010000241.1:0-7777 GCA_964569855.1 uncultured Rhodoferax sp. | reverse complement strand
ACCACCGCCCGAACCCCCCCTGTTTGTGACAGGGCCGCCACCAGCAAAGGCCCCAGCATGCGTGCCGGGGTGTCCACCCATTCGCTGCGGGCAAAGTATTCCATTTTGTGGGGTTCACGCAGGTAGATGATGCGCTGGCTGTCAAAGCCCGAGGCTGCGCGCACCGGGTTGACGATCAGGGTCAGCTGACCCACCGGCGAGCTGGCCGGTGTTGGCCGTGCCGTGGCCGCCATGGTGTCATCCAGCGCGTAGAAGGCCGGCGGTGCCGTGGCCTTGGGTGTCAGCACACTGCAGGCGCTGAGTGCAGCCGCCAACAACATAGTGGCCACACCGCACCACCGGTGCCCGGTTGAAAGGGGTGTCTGGAACGTACTCATGGTTTCCCGTCCTTTTCGCCCGGTCCGTCGGGCACCGGGGTTCGTCCAAAAATCAGGCCGCTGGGGTCCCGTGTGGTTTGTTCGGTCAGCCGGCGCAAGGAACTGCTCAAGGTCTCCAGCTCGGCCAGCAGGCGCTCGACTTCGGGCAAGGTTTGCGTGCCCAGGCGCTGAATGCCCACACCGATGCCGTCGGCCGCCAGCGAGGCGCTGTGACCGGCCTTGGACAGGTCGCCGCCCATCTTGCCGACGGCATCCGCGCTGCGCCCCAGGCGGTCAATCAGCGGGCCGAGCTTGGCAGTCGCCACCGCGGTGTTGCCCAGGATGCTCTTGAAAGCGGTCTGGTTTTCCTCGCTCAAAATGGCATTGATATTGTTGGAGGTGCTGTCCAGTTTGCCCAGCACGCTGGTCAGCACGTTCTCCAGCCTGGCGCTCAGCGACGGCCGGGTCTGGATGATGGGGTAGGCGTTGGGTGCCACGGCACGCAAGGCTGGCGCGTGGCTGGCGCCACCGCTGAGCTCGACATAGGTCAGGCCGGTCAGACCCTGGGTCTTCAAAATGGCAATGGTGTCCTGTTTGACCGGTGTGCCCTGCACAATCGCCAGCAGCAGGGTCACCCGCTGGGGGTCGCTGTGGTCCAGGTCGATGCTGCGCACCTTGCCCACGTCCACGCCGTTGTATTTGACCGGCGCGTTCAGGTTCAGGCCCGCCACCGATTCACTTTCAATGGCCCAGTACAGGTCGTACTCGGTCTGCCAGGCCCCGCCGGTGGACAGCCACAACAACCCGGCAATCAGCACCGCGCCCCGGCCCAGTACAAAGGCACCGACGGCGGCAAAACTCAGCTTGGTTTCCATGCCGGTGCCTCGCCGTGGGGTGCTGCGGAAGGCGGCGGAGCCTGCAAGGGTATTTGCTGCTGCAGTGCGCTGCGGCCACGCTGACCGTCAAAAAATGGACGCACCCAGGGGTTGTCCAGTTGTGACAGCGCCTGCATGGAGCCCACTGCCTGCACCCGCCCGTCACCCAGCACCGCCACCCTGTCGGCCACTTGCCACAGCAGGTCCAGGTCATGCGTGATGATCACCACGGTCAGTCCGTACAGGTCGCGCAAGTCGCGCACCAGGGTGTCCACACCGGCTGCGCTGGCGGGGTCCAGGCCGGCCGTGGGCTCGTCCAGAAACAGCAATTCGGGGTCCAGCGCCAAAGCGCGGGCCAGCGAGGCGCGTTTCATCATGCCGCCGCTCAACTCCGACGGGTATTGGCTCTCGACCTCGGGTTTGAGACCCACCATGGACAGCTTCCAGCGGGCAATGTCATCGATCAGCTTGTCGCCAAGGTCGGTGTGTTCATGCAGGGGCAGTCCCACGTTTTCCAGCACCGTCAGCGAACCAAACAGGCCGCCTTGCTGAAACAGCACACCCCAGCGCTGGCGCAGCGCCAGGGCTTCGACGTCCGCGATGTCCTGTAGCGGCACCCCCAGCACCTTGACCGTTCCGGCACTGGGCTTTTGCAACAGTATCATCTCGCGCAGCAACGTCGACTTGCCCGAGCCGCTGCCACCAATGACCGCAAAAATCTCGCCCTGCTGCACCTGCAAATCGAGATTCTGGTGCACCGTGTGTTCGCCAAAACGGGTGGCCACCTGGTGCATGTCAATCACGGATTCCGGGCGGTTTTTCAGTGTGGGCATGTCATAAATCCAGTAAGCTGAAAGCGATGGAGAACAGTGCGTCGGCAACGATGACCAGAAAAATCGACTGCACCACGCTGCGTGTGGTTTGTTGGCCCACACTGTCGGCACCGCCACGGGTGCGAAAACCCTGAAAGCAGCCCACCACACTGATGACCACGGCAAACACCGGCGCCTTGGCGATGCCCACCAGGTACGAGGTGGCACTGACCGCCTTGGCCATGCGGTCCAGAAAATCATCAAAGCCCACATTCAGTTGGCTGCTGGCCATTACCATGCCACCGGCCACCCCCAGCACATCGGCAAACACCGTCAGCAAGGGCATTACCACCACCATGGCAATGATCTTGGGCAGCACCAGCAACTCCAGCGGGGCAATGCCCAGCGTGCGCATGGCGTCCACCTCTTCGGTCACCACCATGGTGCCAATTTGTGCGGCAAAGGCCGAACCGGAGCGCCCGGCCAGCGTAATGGCCGTGATCAGCGGCGCAAATTCGCGCAACATGGACAAGCCCACCAGGTCGGCCACGAAAATGTTGGCACCGTACTGGCGCAGTTGGGCGGCACCCTGGTAGGCGACCACCACGCCCAGCAGGAAGGACAGCAAACCCACGATTGGCAAGGCGTCAAAACCGGCACGCTGGATGTTGAACAGAATCGGGCGCCAGCGTATGCGCGAGGGGTGGGCCAGGCTCCCGACAAAAGCCTGCGTCACCTCGCCCACAAAACTCAGCATGGCGTAGGCCTGCTGCGCCACCAAAACGGTGTTGCGACCCAGGCCCTCCAGCAGGCCCGGCTTTGGCTGCGGCGCGGCCTGCGCAGGCCCGCGCGCCATGTCTTCCCGGTGCTGGGTCACCACCTGCAGCAGCCGGGCCTGGTTGGCTTGCAAGCCTTGCAGGTTGGTGGTACCGCCTTGGGCGCGCAGGCGCACCAGCAGCGTGTGCAAGACCCAGGCGCCGGCCGTGTCCAGTGCGGTGATGCCACTCGCATCCACAATGACTTCCGCCCGGCCGTCGAGCGCCAGCGCGCCCAGTTGTGCATCGACGGGCGCCACATTGCGCGCCGTCCAGGCACCACCCAGCGTCAAGGCACGGGGGCCTGTACGGATGAGGGTGGCGGGTGCGGCGCGTGGGGTGTGCATAGGTCACGCTGACTTTAGGCGCCGCGCATCGCCGCGTTTGTGCGCAAGCGCACAGAGCAGGGCCGCGAATCAGCGCACCGTGTGAATACCGTCACACGTTTGTGACCCAGAACGGAGCCCCCATGAAAAATCGCCTTGAAACCCTGGCCTTGCAGACCACCATCGCCACCTTGCTGGCGGTTGTTGTAGTGGCCTGCAGCAAGCCGGTCGACAACCCGGGTGTGACCCCCATGCCCGCCACCACGGTAGGAACCGACATTGACGACAGCGTGATCACCAGCAACGTCAAATCGGTGTTGTTGGCCGATTCCGACATCAAGAGTTTTGACTTCAAGGTGGAGACCCGCAAGGGTGAAGTGATGCTCAGCGGCTTTGTCGACAACCAGGCCCAGCTTGACCGCGCCAACGCCGCCACCCGTGCCGTGGCCGGTGTCAAGGCGGTTCAGAGCAACGTGATCCTGAAAACCGGAGCCGCGTCCACCGTGGGTAACAAGGTCGACGACGGCATTACCACCGGCAAGGTCCGGGCCGCGCTGCTGGCCGACACCAACGTCAAGAGTTTTGACATCGGTGTGGTCACCCGCCAGGACGAGGTCTTGCTCAGTGGTTTTGTGGACAACAAGGTGCAGATGGAGCGCGCCATCGAGATCGCCAAAGGCGTGCCCGGCGTGCGCCTGGTCAGCAATGAGATGAGTCTCAAGAAGTAGCGGTTTTTCTTACTGGCGATCCGGCTGGTTGTGTACGTCACTCAACAGGCGCAACAGCTCTTTACGGACCACCCCGTAACACTCGCAGACCCGGGTTTCCAGACCGGCCCGGTCCAGCACCGCAATGTGGCCACGCCGGTAACGGATATAGCCGTCGCTCTGCAAATGGCCTGCGGCCTCGGTCACACTTTCGCGGCGCACGCCCAGCATGCTGGCCACCAGTTCCTGGGTCATGACCAGCTCGCGTAGCGGCACCCGGTCCATGGTCAGCAGCAACCAGCGGCACAACTGTTGTTCCACCGAATGGTGGCGGTTGCACACGGCAGATTGCGCCATCTGGGTCATCAGCGCCTGGGTATAGCGCAGCAGCAAACGCTGCAAGCTGCCGGCGCGGTTGAATTCGCTGAGCAACAGGTGGCGGTCCAACCGGTAGGCGTGGCCTGCCGTTTGCACCACCGCCGAGCTGGGCGTGGTGTCACCGCCCATGAACAGCGAGACGCCGACCACGCCCTCGTTGCCAACCCCGGCGGTCTCGGCCGACGCGCCGCTCTCGGTGACGTAGTGCAACGAGACGATGGAGGTGGTGGGAAAGTAGGCGTGGCGCAACTGGGTGCCGGGCTCATACAGCATCTGGCCCAAGGGCATGGGCACCAGTTCCAGATGGCTGGCGAACAGCTCCAGGTCCGCGACCGGGAGCGAGGCCAGCAAATGGTTTTGTTGGGGGGTGTGTAAAGCAGTCATGGTGTTGGCGTGTAGGGGCTGGGCATTCATCCGCCCGCAAAAACTTCAACACCAATGCCGCGGTAGCCCTGAAAGCGGCCGTTGATGTTGAACATGGGTTCACCGCTGATGCGAAACTGCTGGGGTGCACCCTGGGCTGGCACGCGGTGAAACACAAAGTCCAGAAACGGCTCGCGCTCTGCAATGGCTGCCAACAGGGTTTCGCGCTCGGTCTTGTTCCAGCCGTCGTCCTGGTCATCGACCTGGATGCCGGTGACACTGTCCATCCGCAGACCCAGCATGGCCAGCACCGGCCCCGACACCTTGGTGAATTTTCCGGTTTCGTCCTGCTCCCAGTACCAGTCGGAGGCCAGCTCGGTCAGGCTGCGGTAGCGCGCCTCACTCTCGCGCAACTCGGCGGTGCGCTCCAGCACCGTTTGCTCCAGCACCTTGTTGAAGCGGGCCAGTCTTTTGTACAGCAGGCGCACCTCCAGCATGTTGTGGATGCGGGTTTTCACCTCCACCAGGTCAAACGGTTTGCTGACAAAGTCTTTGGCCCCCGCCTGCAAGGCGCGCAATTTGTGCCCGGGCTGGGCCGTGAGCACGATCACCGGCAGGTAGCTGTCCTGGTGGTCGGCCTTCAGCGCCTCCATGACCTGAAAACCATCCATCACCGGCATTTGCAGGTCCAGCAGGATCAGGTCGTAGTGGTGCGTGCGGTGCAGGCTGCAAACCTCCTCGGGATGCATGGTCGCAGTGACCTGCGTGTAGCCGGCCCCCTGCAGCAGTTGCTCCAGCAACTGCACATTGGACTCCTGGTCATCCACGATAAGGATGCTGGCGCTGAGGATATCGATCGGGTCGATCATGGAGTCGGGCATGGGGTTGCTCCTGGTGAATGGGGGTTTGTGCCGTCCTGGGCACGCGCGATCAGGATGATTTCCTGGGCAATGTCTTCGGGCGACAGAACAAAGTCAATGCAGCCGCTGGCCATGGCGCTTTCGGGCATGTCGGGCTGGGCGGCGGTGCTGGGTTTCTGCGCGATGGTGGTGCCACCCATGGACTGAATGCTGCACATGGCGGCGGCGCCGTCGCCGTCCAGGCCCGACACAATCACCGCCACCAGTTTGCCGGCCCAACACTGGCTCAGCGAGGTCAAGAACACCGTGATCACATCCGGCCAACCCCGCGGTTTGGAGATCGGCTCCAGGCGGAAGTCCTCGCCATCCACGAGCAAATCCCGATTGGCGGGAATGATATACACCCGGTTGGCTTGCACCTGCATGCGGTCGGTGATCAGTTCCACCGGCATCCGGGTGTACTGGGGCAAAATGGTGTGAAGCTGGGTGGGAAACAGCGTGATGTGGTTGACGATCACAATCGCCACCCCCATGTCGGCGGGCAGGTTTTTCAGCAGGCGGATGTAGGCGTCCAGCCCGCCGGCCGAGCCCCCTACACAGACAATCGGAAAGCGCTTCATAACAGAGTCTGTCCGGCGGAGTCGGCCAAAGCCAGCTCCAGCCAGAACTCGCTGCCAACACCCACGGTGCTGCGCGCGCCAATGGTGCCGCCCATCAGTTCGACCAGCCGTTTGCTGACCGCTAGCCCGATGCCGGTGCCTTCTTCGGTGGAGGCATCCCGACCCAGGCGGTTGAAAGGTTGGAACAACTGGGTCAACTTTTCTGCCGTCAGGCCTTCCCCGGAGTCCTGCACCCGGATGCGCAGGCGCTGGCCCGGGTGCTGGCTGCAGGTCACTTTCACGGTTCCGCTTTGGCGGTTGTATTTGATGGCGTTGGACAGCAGGTTCACCAGCACCTGCTTGAGCCGCGTACGGTCGGCGTGGGCAGCCAGTCCAGGCGATGCCATGCAGAACTCCATGTGGATATTCTTCTTGCTCGCCTGGGCTTCCATCAGGGTCCGGCAATCGGCCAGCAACTCCGTCAGCGGCGTGGCTTTCAAGGCCAGGGACATTTTGCCGGCCTCGATGGCCGTGAGATCCAGCACCTCGCCAATCAAGTCCAGCAAATACCAGCCGGCACGCAGAATCTGGTCGACGTTGGTCTTCTGCGCGGCACTGGGCGGCGGTGCGCCCATGTCGATCAACTGGGCAAAACCCAGAATGGCGTTCAGCGGCGATCGCAATTCGTGCGTCATATGGGACAAAAAGTCGGACTTGGCCTGGTTGGCCCGGTCCGCCCCGGCGCGCGCCACCTGCAACTCCTGGTTGTTGGTCAGAAGCAGTTCGTCCAGGTGTTTGCGCTGTGAAATGTCGGTCATCACCATGCGTTGTACCGGCGCGCCACTTGGATCTTGCGCCGCACTGACCCGCACCTGCACCCAAAACGCGGAGCCATTGCGCTTGAGCATGTGCAGCTCACACTCCTGGGGCGAACCGGCTTCAAACAGGGTTTTTCGGCAACGGTAATAGGTGTCCTGGTCGGCCGTGGCAATAAAACGGCTCAGCGGCTTGTTCACCAAATCGCCGCGCGCAGCGCCCATCATGGCGGCGGCGGTGAAGTTGGTCTCCAGGATCATGCCCTGCTCACTCACCGTGCAATAACCAATGGGGGCCAGATCGTACAAATCGAAATAGCGGCTGCGGGAGGCATCGAGCAGGTGCTGGGTTTGCAGCAGTTCGTCGTTCTGCATTTCCAGCTCGATCTGGTGCACCTGCAACTCGTGCACCAGTGACCGCAGGTTCTCTGTGGAAAGGCCTTCGGTATCGGCCAGGCCATGGTCTGGCGCGGCCTTGGCCTGCGCTTCGGCGCGCACCCGCAGCGCCTGCATCGACCATTCACCAAAGCTGCTCATGGGTTACCTCCTGCGGCGCCGGGGGACGAGCCGCCGGTGGCGCGCTCCGTGGTGGCAATGGCATAAACCTGTCCCGCTTCATTGACCAGCGCGGTGCAGGTGATGGTTACCTCCAGCACCGCACCGCTGTGCGCCAGCCGTTGGGTCTGGTAAGGCTCCAGGGTTTGTGCCTGGCTTAACTGTTGCACTTTGGCCAGCGCGCTGTCCTGCCCCGCGTGCGGAATGCGCTCGCGCACATTCATGCCCAGCGCCTGGGCCTCGGTCCAGCCATACAGGCGCTCGGCACCCGGGTTCCAGGCGATGGTGCGGCCCTCCAGGTCCTGCACGGTGATGG
>CAZMXB010000240.1:5278-7812 GCA_964569855.1 uncultured Rhodoferax sp. | reverse complement strand
CCAGGTAGTTCATGACCATGTAAACCGTCTCGTTCTCACGGAAGAAGTTCAGCACACTCACCACAGAGGGGTGGGAAATTTGGGCCAGCGAGCGGCCCTCTTCAAAAAAACTCTTCAGGCCCAGGCGGTACAGGGACAGCTTCTCGGGCTGAACCTGCGGCAGCAATTCCCCAGGGGCCCGACTAGCCAGCGACGAAGGCAGATACTCCTTGACCGCCACACGTTGTCCATCGGCATCGAGGGCCAAATACACCAGCCCGAAGCCGCCAGCTGCCACTTTTCGAATAATGCGATAACCACCAATAGTGGTATCCGGAGGTAGAGGAGCAGGCTTGACCTTCGACATAAATTAAGAGTTGAACACGCGATTGGACCGCCTGAACCGGGTTATTCTCAGGGTCGATAAAGAAAACGGGGATTCACGATGCCAGTTTATAGCATGACAGGTTACGCCAGTGCGCAGCACAGCACAGCCACCGTCCCGGAGTCCGATAATAGACCGCCGGCCGGACAGCTCGGGGTGGAAATTCGGTCCGTCAATAGCCGATTCCTGGACTTGTCATTTCGACTTCCCGAAGACTTGCGTCAGTACGAGCCCGCTCTGCGCGAACTCTTGCTCGGCAAACTGAAGCGCGGCAAGGTGGAGGTTCGTGCATCCATTGAAATGGGATCGGCGTCAAACATTGCGGAACCAAGTCCGCGGATGCTCCAGCGCCTCAATGCCGTTCAGGACAATGTGAAGGCTTGGCTGCCAACGGCCACACCACTCAGCGTGGCGGACGTGATTCGCCTGTCTTCGGCCGAGCAAAGCGGTACCCGCAACTGGGGCGCCTGTATCCTGCCCCTGGCGGACAAAACACTCAAAGCCCTGCTCGATGCGCGGCAGCGCGAAGGTGCCCGACTGTCCGAGATGCTGCTGGACCACATCGCCCAGTTGCGTGCACTGGCCCAACAAGCGGTTCCCCTGATTCCGCAGTTGGTCGAACAGAATCGCCAGCGCTTCCTCACGCGCTGGAAAGACGCGATGGCCCTGACCGACGGAACCACCCTGCCCGAAGCAGCGCAGGATCGTGCGCTAACGGAGGCCACCGCCTTTGCCATCCGCATCGATGTCGCCGAAGAAATAACCCGCTTGGGCTCACACCTGGACGAGCTGGACCGGCTCATCCGAAAAGGCGGGGAGATCGGAAAGCGACTGGACTTTTTGATACAGGAGTTACACCGCGAAGCCAACACCCTGGGTTCCAAATCGGCTGCGCTGGAACTCACCCATATTTCGGTCGACATGAAAGTGCTGATCGAGCAAATGCGCGAGCAGGTGCAAAACATAGAATAGGCCCATGGACTACCCCGGGAACCTTTTTGTCGTCGCCGCCCCCAGTGGGGCCGGAAAATCCAGCCTGGTCAAGGCGCTTCTGGAACTTGACTCCCATGTCCAGCCCTCGGTGTCGCACACCACACGACCACCCCGGGGCCAGGAAAAACACGGTCGCGAATACTTCTTCGTTTCTGAGCAGGAGTTTGACGCCATGGTGGCGGCCAACGGTTTTGTTGAATGGGCACACGTGCACAACTACCGCTACGGCACCTCCAAACGCGCCATTGAGGAACGTATGGCACAGGGCGCCGATGTGATCCTCGAGATTGACTACCAGGGCGCGCTCCAGATCAAGAACATTTTTGCCAACGCCATCTCGATATTCATCTTGCCACCGAGTTGGGAAGAGCTGCGTTCCCGTTTGGAACGCCGGGGCGAAGACGCCCCTGAAGTCATAGACGTGCGCATGAAAAACGCTGCTGTTGAGGTGGCTCAAGTCGATCAATTCGATTTCGTTATAATCAACGAATCTTTTGATCGTGCGCTTTTTGATCTGAAAGCCATTGTTCATTCCCAGCGGCTCAAATTTTCAGCACAACGTCGTGCCCGTGCTGAAACGTTCAAAGCATTGCTGACCCTCTAGTCTTTTGGAGAACTCCATGGCCCGTATTACTGTCGAAGACTGCCTGGTGCAGATCCCCAACCGCTTTCAACTTGTTCTTGCCGCGACCTACCGCGCACGCATGTTGAATCAGGGCCACACACCCAAGATCGAAAGCAAAAACAAGGCCGGCGTCACCGCGTTGCGCGAGATTGCGGCTGGCAAAATCGGCATTGAGATGCTCAAAAAAGTACCCCTCTGAGCTTTGACTCTCCCAAGAAGCACCGCTAGCGGTGCTTTTTTTTGGGCATTTTGTGCGTCGTGCTGCCAATGTTTGGGTGGCAGGCTACATTTACTGCATGGGCACTCCTGTAAAACCAATACCGCAGAAGAAAGATGCCCCCAAGATAAACGGGGACGCCGTGTCCGCGCTTCACCCGGCCGCAGTCAACGCTGCGGCCGCCAGTTTTGCTGGCCTGATTTCCAAACTGGACTATTTGTCACCCGAGGATCTTGAAAAAGTGCGGCAAGCCTATCGGTTTGCCGACGAGGCCCATTTGGGCCAATTGCGCAACAGCGGCGGGGTCCTTTCGGGCGCTTGATCTAGCAGGCGGT
>CAZMXB010000240.1:4965-5268 GCA_964569855.1 uncultured Rhodoferax sp. | reverse complement strand
CATCACCCACCCGATTGCCGTGGCGGCGCAATGCGCCGAGTGGAAAATTGACGCTCAGGCGTTGATGGCCGCTTTATTGCATGATGCGCTCGAAGATTGTGGCGTTACCAAAACGCAGTTGATCGAACGTTTTGGTTCACCCGTTGCCGAGTTGGTCGACGGATTGACCAAATTGGACAAGCTGCAGTTCAACACGCGGGAGGAAAACCAGGCCGAGTCGTTCCGCAAGATGTTGCTGGCCATGGCCCGTGATGTGCGTGTCATCCTGATCAAACTGGCCGACCGCTCCCACAACATGCGCAC
>CAZMXB010000240.1:0-4955 GCA_964569855.1 uncultured Rhodoferax sp. | reverse complement strand
GTGGACCCGCATTGCGTCGGAAACCCTGGACATTTATGCACCCATTGCCCACCGGCTGGGCTTGAACCAGACTTACCGGGAGTTGCAGGACCTGTCCTTTCGGTACCTGCGGCCATGGCGATACAGCGTTTTGTCCAAAGCAGTCACCAAGGCACGCAGCCGCCGCCGCGACCTGATCCAAAAGGTACAGCGCGAAGTCGAAGCTGCATTTGCAGCGTCCGGAATTACCGTGCGTATTGCCGGGCGCGAAAAAACGCTCTACTCCGTCTACAAAAAGATGGACAGCAAGCACCTGAGTTTTGCCCAGGTCACCGATATCTACGGGTTCCGGGTGATAGTGCCGCATGTGATTGACTGCTACACGGCTTTGGGCGTGTTGCACCAACTGTACAAACCGCTGCCGGGCAAATTTAAAGACCATATTGCGATCGCCAAACTCAATGGCTACCAGTCTTTGCATACCACTCTGGTTGGCCCATCCAGCGTCGCCGTGGAGTTTCAGATGCGCACCGAGGCCATGCACGTTGTCGCGGAATCTGGTGTGGCGGCCCACTGGCTGTACAAAGTGAACAAGCCCGATGAGGCGTCGTCCGATCGGCTGGGCACCAAGTGGCTGCAGTCGTTGCTGGACATTCAGGATGAAACGCGGGATGCCGCAGAGTTCTGGGATCATGTCAAGGTTGACCTGTTCCCGGATGCGGTTTACGTGTTTACACCCAAGAGCCAAATTATGGCCATGCCGCGGGGTGCCACCATTGTTGACTTTGCGTATGCAATTCACAGCAATGTTGGCGATCGAACCGTATCGGCACGGATCAATGGCGAACACGTTCCACTGCGCACTGAACTGAAAAACGGGGACGTTGTCGAGGTCGTCACCGAGCCACTGGCAACCCCTAACCCTGCCTGGCTGGGCTTTGTCCGCACCGGGCGCGCCCGCTCCAAGATTCGCCACCACCTCAAAACCATGGCGCATACCGAGTCAGAAGAACTCGGGGGCAAACTATTGAGCCAAGCGCTGCGCGCTGAAGGCATTGATCAATTTCCGGAGTCAGACCCGGAGTACGAACCTATTTGGGAGAAGTTGCTGCGTTTTACCGGCAGTAGAACCCGACAGGAATTGCTGACGGATATCGGTTTGGGCAAACGGATCGCCAGTATCGTTGCCAAACGCCTGGTTTTGTTGTTGGCCGACAGTGGCCAGCGTCCAGATGCCTTGCTGCTGACCCGTGAGCGTTTCACTGCACACGAATCCACTTTGCAGGGGTCAATCACGCTGGACGGTAGCGAAAACGCGTCGGTCCAGTTTGCCAAGTGCTGCCGCCCCATTCCCGGTGACGCCATTGTCGGCTATCTGGGACGCGGCGAGGGCCTGGTGGTGCACATTCAGGACTGTTCAGTGGCCAAGAAATTGCAGCACAAAGACAGTGAACGCTTCATCACCGTCGAGTGGGCGGATGACCCGGTTCGGGCGTTTGAGACTGGCATCATGGTCACGGCAAAAAATGGGAAAGGTGTGCTGGCCAAGGTTGCAGCAGCGCTGGCGGCAGCGGAGGCTGACATTGTGCACATCGACATGGGTTATGACGGTGCGCAAGAGGACGTGGAGTTCCGGTTCGTGGTGGGTCTTCGCGATTCGGCGCACCTGGCGGTGGTCCTGCGCAACCTGATTCGGACCCCATCGGTGATGCGCGCCGAACGCCGCAAGGTGACGATGCCAGGGCCTTAGCGCCCTGTCGCCACCCCAGCGCCATCAGCGACAATACAACGGGCACTGGCAAGTCCTCTCTCTTTCCCAACCGGCACCCGCGATTACGAAGCCGGGTAACTGACCTCGATAACCTCAATTTCTTCCACACGTCCTGGCATCACAAGCTTCAGCACGTCGCCGGTGCGTGCCTTTAACAAGGTGCGCGCGATGGGTGAAATCCAGCTCACTTCGCCCATCGCGCTATTGGCTTCGTCAATCCCTGTTATGGTGACAGTGCGTTGCTGGCCGGATTCCTCGGCATAGGTCACGGTTGCGCCAAAGAAGATCTGGTCATTTCCGTGGTGGACGGATGGGTTGGTGACCTCAGCTATTTCCAGACGTTTGGTCAGGAAGCGGATACGGCGGTCAATTTCGCGTAGACGTTTTTTGCCATACAGGTAGTCGCCATTCTCGGAGCGGTCGCCGTTGCTGGCGGCCCAGAACACCGCCTCGACCATCTTGGGACGCTCGTTGTCCATCAGGTCCAGCCACTCTTCGCGCAGCCGTGCATAGCCTTGGGGGGTTATGTAGTTTTTGCCACCCGCCGCAATGGGGGGCAACTGCAGATCGTCATCGTCGCCGTCGGCATCCGACTCTTTGGTAAAAGCCTTGTTCATGCAAGTGCGCGCAAAACGCCCGAAACACAATCGGGTCCGACAGATTCTGGATAAGAAAAAGGCCTGCAACTTTGCAGTCACAGGCCTTTACTTTTTGGTGCGGCTGGCAGGAATTGAACCCACGACCCCTTGGTTCGTAGCCAAGTACTCTATCCAACTGAGCTACAGCCGCTAAGCTAAAAATTATAGCACAGGCTTTTCGGTCAATTCAGGCCTTCAGACCCAACAAGGCCCGGGCTTCCTGCGGGCTGGCAATCGCTCGGCCGGCGCTGGCAGCGCAGCGGGCCAATTCAGTGATCAAGGCACCATTTCCGTTGGCGCGGTCGCCATTGGGCAGGTAAAAGGTGTCCTCCAGGCCGGTGCGCAGCATGCCGCCCAGTTCGGCGGTCTTCTGGTGCACGGGCCAAATTTCCGCACGGCCGATCAGTGTCGCCTGCCAGACGCTATTGGGCGCCATCCACTGCGGCAGCAGGGCCAGCAGGTCTGCATCACAGGGCATTCCGGATGCCACACCCATCACCAGGTTGTATTCGGCTCGGCCCATTTCGGGTTTGAGCAAGCCCGCCTTGATGTACATGCCCACCGAGCGCACGATGCCCACGTCAAAGCACTCGAATTCGGGGTGGGTGCCGCACTCTTGCATCACATCCAGAAACTGCTGCACCTTGGAAACCGGGTTGTCGAACACCATGGGCGGCCAGGCCCACTGGCCGTCTTCCTTGATCTTGAGGTAGTTCAGGCTGCCGGCATTGCAGGCCGCAATCTCGGGCTTGACCCGGCGGATACAGGCCAGCGGGCCGGAGATGTCCTTACCGACCACGCCCGTGGTCAGGTTGATGATGACGCCGGGGCAGGCTTCGCGTATGGCATTGACCACGCTCTCGGCCACATCCGGATCCCAGGACGGCATTTGCCCCATGCCCGGCTCCTGGTTGCGGATGTGCACGTGCATGATGGACGCACCCGCATTGAAGGCGTCGCGCGCCTCGGCAGCCATCTGCGCGGGAGTCACGGGCACCGGATGCTGCTTGGGGTTGGTCAGCACGCCGGTCAGCGCACAGGTCAGTATTGCTTTTTCCATCATGGTTCCTAATCAGTTGGGGACAGAGCGAAAGACCTGTCCCGCAAAGTTGTTACTTCTTCAAATCCAATTCCACCAGCAGCGCGCCAGACTCCACCTGGTCGCCAGCCTTGGCGTGCACCGCCTGCACCACGCCTGTGGCCTCGGCGCACAGCCACATTTCCATCTTCATGGCTTCGACGCAGACCAGTTGCTGGCCGACCTCCACCTCAGCTCCACTGACGACCAGAACCTGCGTGACCTTGCCTGCAACCGGGGAGCGCGCCTTGCTGGCATCCTTGAGCGCATCGGCATCCGGGAAAGCGGAGACCTCGGTAAACACAAATGCATTCCCGTCCAGAGCCAAGTGCACATGCGCGTCGGCAAACACTGCAATGGCACTGCGTACCACGCCATCGACCGCGTAGCGCAACATTCCTTCGCTGAACCCCAGCACGCTGGCTTGCACCGTTGCACCATCCAGCCCCAAGGCCAGGCCACCCTGGCGGTCCGGCTGCACGCGGATAGTCCGTACCGCCTCACCAGCCCGCAAGCGCAAGTCAAACGCCGCCACGCTGTTGGCACGCCAGCTGCTGCCATTGCGCATGGCGATAGCCATCGCGGCCACGCGCCAGACATCTTCGCTGGGAATTGGCTCTTGCAACAACGGCTCGCCCTGCTCCAGCCACTGGTCGATCAGTGTCGTGGTCATCTCCGCCTTGCGAAAAGCTGGGTGGTCGACCAGATCGCTCAAGAAACGGCCGTTGTTCTTCAAGCCCAGCAAGGGCGTGTTGGCCAGAGCAGCACGCAGGCGGCGAATGGCGTCATCTCGGTCACGCCCATGCACAATGATCTTGGCCACCATGGGGTCGTAGAACGGTGACACCACACTGCCTTGGCGGATACCGTCATCCACCCGGACGCCATGGCCTACGCCCGGTGCGGCCACTGCAGGGTGCATAGCGCGCTCGGGTTGCCACCACAGCACGGTGCCGGTTTGTGGGGTGAAACCGGTGTACGGGTCTTCGACATATAGACGGGCTTCGATTGCGTGACCGTTGAGCGTGATATCGGCCTGTTGTACGGGCAGAGGCTCGCCGGCCGCCACGCGCAACTGCCACTCCACCAGGTCGTAGCCGGTGATCATTTCGGTCACCGGATGCTCCACCTGCAAGCGCGTGTTCATCTCCAGAAAGAAGTGCTTGAGCTGGTCATCGACAATGAACTCCACCGTGCCTGCGCCCCGGTAACCCACCGCCAATGCAGCGGCCACTGCATCCTTGCCCATGGCCTCGCGCATGGCGGGCGTGACCACAGGGGATGGTGCCTCTTCAATAACCTTCTGGCGTCGGCGCTGCGCCGTGCAATCGCGCTCGCCCAAATAAACCGCGTTGCCGTGGGCATCGGCGAAGACCTGAATCTCAATATGGCGACCGTTGTCAATCAGGCGCTCCAGCATCAGCGTGCCGTCGCCAAACGCGCTTAGGGCTTCACCGCTCCCTCCTTCAATGGCAGGAACTAACTCGGT
>CAZMXB010000239.1:2689-7837 GCA_964569855.1 uncultured Rhodoferax sp. | reverse complement strand
ACCACGGCCATGCCGATGCCCTGCTGGTGAAGGCCGGCTCGGGCCTGGCCACCTTTGGCAACCCCACCAGTGCCGGCGTACCGGCCGAGGTGGTGCAGCACACGCTGGTGCTGGAGTACAACAACATCCCGCAACTGGAAGAAGCATTCGCATTGCATGGTCCGGAACTGGCCTGCCTGATGATCGAGCCAATTGCCGGCAACATGAACTTTGTGCGCGCCTCCGTGCCCTTCATGCAGCGCTGCCGCGAGTTGTGCTCGCAGTACGGTGCGCTGTTTGTGTTTGATGAGGTGATGACCGGATTCCGCGTGGGCCTGGGCAGCGCGCAAGGCGTGTACGGCAATGCCATCCCCGGGTTTGCACCCGACATCACGGTACTGGGCAAGGTCATTGGCGGGGGCATGCCGTTGGCGGCCTTTGGTGGCAAACGCGGCGTCATGGAAATGCTGGCCCCGTTGGGCCCGGTCTACCAGGCCGGCACCCTGTCGGGCAACCCTGTGGCCACCGCATGCGGCCTGGCCACGCTGCGCGAGATTCGCAAACCCGGCTTCTACGAAGCGCTGGGTGCCAAGACGCAGAAGCTGATGGCCGGATTGAAGGGCGCGGCCGACAAGGCCGGTGTGCCGTTCAGCGTGGATAGCGAAGGCGGGATGTTCGGCTTCTTCCTGTTTGACACGCTACCGCAGAACTACGCCAAGGTCATGACCACCGACAACAAGCGCTTCAACACCCTGTTCCACGGCATGCTGGAGCGTGGCGTGTACTTCGCGCCAGCCCTGTACGAGGCGGGGTTTGTGAGCGCGGCGCATACCGATGAGGACTTGGCCGAGACCGTTCAGGCAGCAGAAGCAGTGTTCAAACTGCTATAAATTGGGGAGCTGCTTACCCAATTTTGGCGGGAGCTAGCGGCTTATTTCATTCATAACAACTGGCAGTAACCTTGTATGCAGGCACCTTGCGCACGGCGGGCGGCGTGGCTTGCGTTCTCCGGCTCGCGTCGCGGACGGACCGAGCTGGACCACCGATGTTGCTGCGTCAATACTTTGATTGGTGCTCCCGCTCTGTCGCAACCGCAAGTGCGACCTGCGCCCGCAAACCCCACCACCCGCCTGGAGTGAGGGGTTTGATTTCTTAACGGGAATACCGTTTTCGGTTGCAGGAAACCGATCACTCACTACCAGTTCCTGTCACGCGATCCAACACTGTCAGCCGCAGAGTTTGGGGCAGTGGTCCCCGCCGATTTGTGGGCATTTGACACGATGAGGCGGGGGCCACTACCCCAAACTCTGCCGCCACAACGGTAGACAACTTCTACCCCAATAGACATTTACAAAAACCCCAGGAGACGCAACACCCAACCGGCAAGAAGCGCAAATAGACCAACCCGCCAGGCACCGGCTCCCATTCGCCAATGCTGCAACCTTCGCCCGGTCCAGGCCTCGAAACCCAGTTGCACCGAGTGCACCGCCGCAAGAGCCAGCAACACCATCAGCCCAGGATTGAGCTGCAGGGCCTCGAGAAAATTGCCATTCGCCAGCGCAGCACAAGCACGTGTGCCACCGCACAGCGGGCAGGGTAAACCCGTTACGTGCCGAAAGCCACACAGCGGTAGCTCGCCCAGCGACAGAACCAGTGGCGCACCCAGCAAGGCCAGCGGCCAGCCCATCATCATGGCGGAACGCCACTGGCGATCCGGCGGACTGAGCAAGACGCTGGTGTTGCTGATGTCAGCCATGGGTGATGGCGGTGGTCACGGCACCCCCGTCTGTCAGTTGTTTGGCCATGTGGTAACTGCCGATGAAACCGATGGGCAACGTCAGGATCATGCCGATACCACACAACAGCCCGCCGATGGAGCCCACGATACCCAGCACCAGGGCGCAAAAGAATGCGCTCAGCAAATTGGCCTTGACAGCGTCAAAAGCACGCTTGATGGCGTTGATGCCATCTTTCTCTCCCACTGCCACCAGGTAGGCCGCCGTCGGCACCAGGGCCATGATCAGCAAACCAGGAATGAAACACAGCATGAAACCGATGCCGACGATGATGCTGGACACCAGCACGGCCAGCAGGGCCGGCACGAAGTCGTCAAACCCCTTGAACACATCGGCTATTTCGGCCTTGTTGCCCTCCTCTTCGCGTTTGATCATGCGCATATAGCCCACCATCATCGGACCGGTCAGCAAACCCGCACTCACTCCACCCACAATACCGATCAGCAGAGAAGTCACGATGTGCGTGACCGGGTCTTTTTTCAGACCATTGATACCAGCAGAAACACACGTACCGATGTCGGGAGCAGCCATGTTTACACCTCTCTCTTCAATGACGGGTTGGAAACGGACATGCTACCACCATCAAAAGACATTTCTAGCCCACCCGCAAGCCAGAGTATTTGAGGATTGCTACAAAACTAATAGTGAACTACGTATATTCGACGAGGGCTAGCACCTGATTTATTCATGGATCTTTAACCAGCCGGTCTTGGTTACTTGGTCCGCCGCTGGTGGAAGCCTGCCGCACCAACTCAGTGCCGGAAGTGCCGTACGCCGCTAAATACCATGGCTACGCCACGTTCGTTGGCGGCAGCGATCACCTCTTCGTCGCGCATGGATCCGCCGGGCTGGATGACGCAGGTGGCGCCTGCATCTACCACGACGTCCAGGCCATCCCGGAACGGGAAGAAGGCGTCGCTGGCAACCGCCGTGCCAACCAGAGACAGATGGGCGTGGCCCGCCTTGATGCTGGCAATGCGGGCCGAGTCCAGGCGGCTCATCTGGCCGGCGCCCACGCCCATGGTCATTCCGCCCTTGCAGAACACGATGGCGTTGGATTTGACGTACTTGGCCACCGTCCACGCAAACAGCAGATCCTGCAACTGTTGCTGCGTGGGTGGCTTGGCGGTGACCACCTTCAGGTCGGACAGGTGCAGGATATGGTTGTCGGCTTCCTGCACCAGCAGGCCGCCACTGACGCGCTTGAACTCCAGGCTGTTGCGACCGGCGCTCAGGATGTCAGCACGGTTCTCTGGCAGGGCGATGCGCAGCAGGCGCACATTGGCCTTGGCCTTAAACACGTCCAGCGCTTCCTGGGTGAAGGCGGGGGCCATCAACACTTCGACAAACTGCTTGGCCACGATTTGCGCGGCTTCGCCATCCACCGCGCAGTTGAAGGCAATGATGCCGCCAAAGGCCGAGGTCGGGTCCGTCTGGAAGGCTTTGTTGTAGGCCTCCAGCGCCGTCGCGCCCACCGCCACGCCACAGGGGTTGGCATGTTTGACGATGACGCAGGCCGTGGCCTCGAAACTCTTGACACACTCCCACGCGGCATCGGCATCCGCAATATTGTTGTAGCTCAACTCCTTGCCCTGCAACTGTACGCCGGTGGACAGCGCACCCAGTGACGGGCTGGCGTTGCGGTAGAAGGAGGCCTGCTGGTGCGGGTTCTCGCCGTAGCGCATGTCCTGCACCTTGGTGTACTGCGCATTGAATTGGGCCGGGAAACGGCTCAAGGTCGGTGCCGCATCGCCCGCGGGCATTGCATCGACCACCTGCACCGAACTCAGGTAGTCGCTGATGGCGCCGTCGTACTGGCTGATGCGGTTGAAGGCGGCCACCGCCAGTGCGAACTTGGTTTTGTCGGACACCCGGCCGTTGGTGTTGAGTTCACCAATCACAGCGGCATATTGCGACGCATCGGTCAAGACTGCCACGTCCTTCCAGTTCTTGGCGGCACTGCGGACCATGGCGGGGCCGCCAATGTCGATGTTCTCAATCGCGTCTTCCAGCGTGCAACCGGGCTTGGCCACAGTGGCTTCAAACGGATAGAGGTTGACCACCAGCACGTCAATGGTGTCGATGGCGTGCTCTTGCAACGCAGCCATGTGGGCCAGTAGGTCACGGCGGGCCAGCAGTCCCCCATGCACGCGCGGGTGCAGGGTTTTGACACGGCCATCCAGCATTTCCGGGAAGCCCGTCATGTCAGCCACTTCGGTTACGGGCAGGCCCTTTTCAGCCAGCAGCTTGGCGGTACCCCCGGTAGAAAGCAGCTTGATCCCACAGGCGTGCAGCGCCTGTGCGAGTTCGACGATGCCGGTTTTGTCAGAGACAGAAAGAAGTGCATTCATAAGTGGAAGCGGGCGAAGTTAAGAAAAGGGCAGCGGCAGGGAAGCGGCAGACCACCTTGGCCCGCCGCAGGCTCAATCAATCAATTTGTGTTCCAGCAATTTCTTGCGCAGGGTATTGCGGTTGAGGCCCAACCACTGCGCGGCTTTAGACTGGTTGTGATCGGCCTGCGACATCACCACTTCCAAAAGGGGTTTCTCAACCGCCCGAACCAGCATGTCGTGCATGCCGCCGGGTTCGGTGCCGTCCAGATCGCGGAAATAAGTTTCCAGACTGCCACGCACACAGTCCTCCAGGACCTTCTTGCTCATGCTGCGTATTCCATCATGTTGTCTCGCCCGTTTGTATGGGCCTGCCCAGCGTCAACCGGGATGCGGTCCATTTTTTCATTGAGTGTGTCGAAAAATCGTTCCACTGCTGCGATTTGGGACATGCTGTCCTCCAGCGCATTCATTGCAGCACGGAAAGTCTCACCGCCCGGCAGCGCGCGCACATACCAGCCGATGTGTTTGCGCGCAGAGCGAACTCCAATGAACTCGCCGTACAGGCTGTAGTGGTCGTGCAGATGCTCCACCAGCAAGCGCTTCACTTCAACCACCAAGGGTGGTGCCAGAAGGCTTCCCGTTGCCAAATAGTGGGCGATCTCACGAAAGATCCAGGGCCGACCTTGGGCCGCACGACCAATCATGACCGCATCGGCACCCGTTGACCGCATCACCGCGAGTGCCTTCTCGGGCGTAGTGATGTCGCCATTGGCCACCACGGGAATCTGCACCGCTGACTTGACTGCGGCAATGGTGTCGTACTCGGCCTGCCCTTTGTAGCCCTGCTCGCGGGTACGCCCATGGACTGCCAGCATCTGTACACCGGCTCCTTCAAAAACACGGGCCAGTGCAACCGCATTTTTATGTGCCTGACACCAGCCCGTGCGCATCTTCAAGGTCACCGGGACCCGGTGCGGCAAGCAGGCAACAACCACCGCTTCGACGATGGACAGCGCCAGCGCTTCGTCCTGCATCAAAGC
>CAZMXB010000239.1:0-2679 GCA_964569855.1 uncultured Rhodoferax sp. | reverse complement strand
CGATCCGGCCCACTTATTGCACACTTTTTTGGCCGGGCAGCCCATATTGATATCGATGATCTGGGCGCCGCGTTCGATGTTATAGACCGCCGCATCGGCCATCATCTGCGCGTCGGTACCCGCAATCTGTACCGCGATGGGTCCTGGTTCGCCATCGTGGTTGGCCCGACGCGAGGTTTTAAGGGTATCCCACAAATCCCGACGCGAGGTCACCATTTCACTCACGGCATAACCCGCGCCCAAACGTTTGCACAGTTGGCGAAACGGTCTGTCTGTTACGCCCGCCATAGGAGCAACAAACAAGGGATTCGCCAACGCGAACGGGCCGATGTACATATGCAGGACGAATGGGATTTGGGGTAGGGGAGCAAGCGGTGACGAAAGTCGAAACTGATTCTAGCTGCTCAAAATTTCAGCAATTGAAATCTGCTGCATGAATTCAACCGACGGCCCATTTTTTGTCACAAGGCTTTGCGCAGAGTCCGTTCTGTTCGCGCAGCACGCCGCTTACACTGCCGGCATGCCCCCTTGGATTGACTCCCTGCTAGTCTTGTTGTCGCTGCCGCAATACAGCCTGGCGACGGTCTTTGTGGTGTCGTTTATCTCCGCCACCTTGTTGCCTCTGGGATCGGAGCCGGTCGTGTTCGGCTTGGTCCAACTCAGTCCACATCTCTTTTGGCCGGTCGTGCTGGTCGCCACGGCTGGCAATACCCTGGGCGGTGCACTCGATTGGTGGATGGGCTACGGAGCCCATGCCGTGGTCAATAAATACCACCACTCCGCAGTCCATTCCCGCGCTCTGGATTGGCTGCAAAAGCTTGGACCCAAGGCCTGCCTGTTGGCTTGGCTACCCCTTGTCGGAGACCCGTTGTGCGCAGTGGCGGGCTGGTTGAAACTGCCGTTCTGGCCTTGTGTGGGCTACATGGCTGTGGGAAAGTTTGCGCGCTATGTCACGATCACGGTAGCCTTGTCGGGCCTGGCCCAACTGTTTTAACGCAAACTCTCCGCAGGCAAGGGACTGTGTTACAACGCCCCGGCCAAACTCAAGGCACGCTGCAAATCGAGCTTGCCGTGCCCATAGACCGGGTGGACACCGGTAAACGAAGGGGTACCACTGTTGTTGATGTCTTTGTTGGCCGACAACAATAAGACGTCAGCAATTTGTTTGGACGTCAGTTGCGGATACTTCTGTTTGACAATGGCCGCTGCACCAGCGATGCGTGGTGCGGCAAACGACGTCCCCACGACATCCGGATACCCGGCGGTACCTTGCGCGAGCAAAAAGCGGTTGGCCAAAATACCGGCGCGTGTTGAATAGATTGCGATGTTTTCGTTGCTTCCGGCACCCGACAGCGCACCAGCCACAATGGTCGAATCCTTGGTTGCCTCCTGAAACGCCATCGCCACTGCAATTGCATTGCATCCACTCAAATCGTCAGTGGCGCACGGCGCACCGCCGTTGCCGGCCGCAACTACCACCACGCTGTCCATCTTCTTGATTACTGGCGTGGCGGCGACGACCGCCATGACCTCGGCAAACGTCTGTCCCGTCGTGTTGATCTCGGAACCCAGGCTGAGGTTGATGATGCCGCCGCCCTTGGCGTTGATCAAATGGCCCTGGATGTCAGTGATGGTCTTGTAGGCATTCTGCGAATTGGACAAGTCCACGTTGTCGTCGGTTACCAGACTTTCCTTGGCAACACCCGCAACCTTGGCATACGACACCGTGGCACTGGCGGCAGAAAGACTGCTGAATCCAAACAAATAGGAACCGGGGCAACTCGTCCTGGACACCGAACTGGTAAACGATTGAACGTCACAGCGCACCAGGCTGTCCGCCGCATCGTACGTCGGTGTCGTAACCCAGGTCCTGGCCTGCCCGTCATAGTCGCCGCCTGTGATGTTGGAAACCAGGTCCCCGTGGGAATCGGTTCCGCTCAAGGTTACCTTGACGTTGTAGAAGCCGGTAAAGGACCCGACCGAATCCGTGTAGGACTTGGACCGCGTGATGCCAGAAAGGCTCTGGCTGGTGTCAATGTGCTTCATGTAGAAATCATCAATGACCGTAATGTTCACGCCCTTGCCGGTCCATCCAGCGGCCCACGCCTGGGCTGCCCCGGTGTCGGTGAGGTGCGTGGTCGGAAAGATGGCGAGGGAACCGGTGACCGTCGCCGGGCTGGAGTAGCCAAAATCAAAGACGGAGTCAAAGGCAATTGTTCCTACACCGTAATTGGAGACAGCGATGGGGAACGATGGCGTGCCCACGCTTGGTGCCGATGTCAATTTGGTCGGAGTCGCCAAACTGTAATTGACAGCGGCAACCGTCGTTGTGGTGGTTGTCGTCGATGTGGTCGATGTACTGTTGTCACTGTCTCCGCCCCCGCAGGCACTCAGCAACGTGGCTATGCACGATCCGGCAATCACTTGGTAATATTTCATGTCGTCCTTTTGAGTTCGCGTTGCGCCCACTTTTCGTCCGGCCGGAGATTTTACATTGGCAAAAGTGGTACTACTGTTGTATGTGCGCCTACGAACTGAACAGGAAGTTCATCACATCGCCATCCTTGACGACGTATTCCTTGCCTTCGGCGCGCATCTTGCCGGCATCCTTCGCGCCCTGTTCACCCTTGAAGGCGATGAAGTCGTCGAAGGCGATGGTCTGCGCGCGGATGAAGCCGC
>CAZMXB010000238.1:0-7852 GCA_964569855.1 uncultured Rhodoferax sp. | reverse complement strand
CTCTCAATGGTTGGCTATTATGCGACCCCGACGCGCGATGTTTGCCAAGCCGCAGCCAGCATGCTACCGTGAACAGCGCATCAATGCGCAAGCTTTTATTCCGACGAGTGATGCCCAGCGCCGCTTCTGCGCCCAACCGTCAATTGAACCGCAAATCAACCGCCCGGAAAGGGGTTACTGACGGATTTGCTCCTCAATTGATAGCGGCTTGCGCAATTTTTGCGAGAGCTCCAGTTCAAGGGGGTTTACCTTTGGTGCGATGCGCGCAGAGTGACGCCTATGGCATCTTCGGATAACCTGTGATCGTCTGAATCGCCCGGTACAGCGGCTGCAACCTGGCATACATTTTCTGGTAGACCCGGTGGTACAGCACGTTGTAGGTGGCTTGGTTGGCTGCAATAGGCTCAAACGTCTTGCCAATACGGGTCATGGCCTGGACGGCGGTTTTAAAGTCCGGGTGTAGCCCCAACCCCACGGACGCGTCAATGGCAGCGCCCAGCCCCGACGTTTCGTAAATATGCGGCCGTGAGGTTGGCAGGCCAAAGATGTCGGCGGTGAGCTGCATGGCGGCGTCGCTTTGTGAACCGCCACCCGAGATGCGCAGCTCGGTCACCGGCACACCACTGCGTTTCTCAATCCGCTCCTTGCCTTCGCGCAGAGCATAGGCCAGGCCTTCGAGGATGGCGCGGTAGACGTGGGCTCGGGTGTGCACATCACCAAACCCAATGATGGCGCCCTTGGCTTCGGGGCCGGGAATTTTTATGCCGGGCGACCAGTAGGGTTGCAGCATCAACCCCATGGAGCCGGGCGGCACGGAGTTGACCAGTTCATCAAATAACACCTCGGGTGCAACGCCGGTTTGGGCGGACTGGTGTTGTTCGTGGTGGCCAAACTGTTGCTTGAACCAGTTGACCATCCAGTAGCCCCGGAAGATTTGCACTTCGGTGCTGTACGACCCGGGGATGGCCGATGGATAGGGCGGGATGAAGGGCGTGACCTCCAAATACTTTTCACTGGTGGTGTTGATGGTGGCGGTGGTGCCGTAGCTCAGGCAGCCGATGTGGGGTTCCAGGCAACCAGCGCCAATAACCTCGCAGGCTTTATCTGCAGCCGCTGCCATCAGCGGCAGGCCCGCGGGGATGCCGGTGGCCGCGCTGGCCAATGCAGTGACGACACCGATGTGTGTGCCGGGCGCCACCAACTCAGGCAGCCACTCGGATTTGACGGCCAGCGCCTGCCACTTCCAATCGCCCGATTTGGCCCAGGCCAGGTTTTTGTAGTCAAACGGCAGGTAGCCGACCTGGGAGCCGATGGAATCCACAAACAAGCCGCTGAGGCGGTAGTTCAAATAGCCCGACAACATCACGTATTTGTGGGTGCGGTCCCAGACATCGCTCTGGTGGGCCTTGATCCAGTTGGCCTCGGCCTCGCCCCGAAAGTAGTTGATGGTGTGTTGCACACCGGCCAGCTTGAAACCCAAGCGCCACAGCAGGCCGATGGGTGGCACATCGTCGGTGCGGCGCTGGTCCAGCCAGGTGATGGCCGGGCGCAAGGGCTTGCCGTCCACGTCCAGGTTGATCATGGTGCCGCGCTGGGTGGTGACCGCCACGCCTTTGAGGTTGGCGCGGGCATTCGGGTGCTCCGCCCACAGGCGCTGGCAGGCGGTACAGACGGCTTGCCAGTAGTCTTCGGGGTCATGTTCGGCCCAGCCGGGGTGCTCGGAAAAATAGGCTTCCAGATGCACCTGGGCCTTGGCGACGATATTGCCTCGCAGGTCAAACAACAGGGCGCGCACACTCTGCGTGCCGTTGTCGATGGCCAGGATAGTGGGTTCAGACATGAAGCGACTCCGGTACACCATAGTGTTTGCGCCAAAGCGCCAGGTAGGCAGCCTGTTGGGCCTCCCAATGTGCATCGGTCCAGCCCAGTTCCGGCTGGCAGATGGCGCGGATACGCGGCAACAACTCGACGCCACCACCGCGCAGCAGCAGGCCCAAACGGGTGCGGCGAAGCAGCAGGTCTTCCAGATGCACCACGGCCTCGGCGCGGGCGGCCCAGCGCAACGCGACCCACAGGGTCTCGGTGCCGCTGATGGCGTCCAGCTCACCGGGCTGTGCCGCCGCCAGCACGTCTTTGGCCCGATTTCCGTAGTGGCCAAGCAGGCGTTGTGCTTGTTGTGTGTGGAGCCCGCGTTGGTGGGGCAGGGGTTCGACGGGTGTCCATAACGACGTGTCGGATGCTGAAAACGGATGGGCCGGAAACAGCGCCGCGATGTGTTGCAACGCATCGAGTGCAATCAGGCGAAACGTGGTCAGCTTGCCGCCAGTCACCGTCAGCAGGCCGTTTTCCATCCAGACGGCATGGTCACGCCCTTCTTTGCTGGGGTCGGCTTTGCCGGTGTCAATCACCGGGCGCACACCGGCATAGGTGGCCATGACATCGTCCGTCGTCAGCTGCAATTGCGGGAACTGGAAGTGCAACGCCGCCATCAGGTAGGCCACCTCGGCGGACGTGATGACGGCCTCTTGCTGCAGGTCATGGCCGTGATCCACATCGGTAGTGCCGACCAGTGAAGCGCCCTCCCACGGAAACACAAACACCGGCCGCCCATCAGTGGGATGCATCAGGCTCACCGCCTGCGCCACCGGCAAGCGCCACGCTGGAAAGACCAGATGGCTGCCGCGCAAGGGCCGCAGCCTGGGCTTTTCGCCCTGCTGCTGGCGCAGCCTGTCGGCCCATGCGCCGGTGGCATTGATCACCACTTTGGACCGCACGGTCACATCCTGAACCGCCACGGCATCGTGCAATTCCACCCCCTTCACAGCGCCGTCAGGTTGCTCGCGCTCACGTTGAAGCTTTTTCGCTGCCAGGTAGTTGATGGCGACCGCACCCAGGCTGCGGGCCTCTTGCAGGACCCGCAACACCAGGCGCGCATCGTCGGTCTTGGCGTCGACGTAACACATGCCCCCCTGCAGATCGGCGGTGTTGATGTGAGGCGCCAGCATCAAAAAATCGCCGGCGGGGTAGTAGTGGCGGGCGCGGGTGCCGGCGAGGCGGTCGTAAATGGCCAGCCCCAGTTGAAACATCCAGCGGCCGGGCTTGCGGCCCTTGTAGTCGGCAAAGGCAAAACTTTGCGGCTCCACCAGGCCTCGGGCTTCACGCAGCAAATTCTGGCGCTCACGCACCGAATCGCGGGTCAGGCCCAGTTGCCATTCTTTCAGGTAGCGCAGGCCGCCGTGCACCAGCTTGGACGAACGGCTGGAGGTACCCCAGGCGAAGTCGCGCTGCTCGACCAACAGCACTTTCAAGCCCCGGCGCGCCGCCTCCAGCAAGATGCCCGCACCGGTGATGCCGCCACCAATCACCACGATGTCCCAATCGGTTTGTGCGCATTGGGCGATCAGACGTGCACGGTCGGCCCCCTGGGCGCTGTTCCGCCCCTCACTCATGGCTTTTCTGCCAACAGCAACTTGCCGGGGTTCATCATGCCGCTGGGGTCGAAATGCTGAAACAGGCTGCGCATGGCGGCAATGCCCGCAGCACCTTTTTCCGCCTCCAGATAGGGGGAGTGGTCAATCCCCACGCCGTGCTGGTGGCTGATGGTGCCACCGTTGGCCACGATGGCCCCGGACACCGCCGACTTAAGGCGCCGCCAGCGCGCCAGGTCTTTGGCATAGTCCCCGGCCAGGCGGTAGGCAAACGTGGTGTAGACGCTAGCACCCTGCGCATAAATGTGGGACAGGTGGGTGTAGGTGTGCACCTTCTCGCCATCGTGCGCCAATGCGTGCGTGGCGGCGCTTTCCAACGCCAGCATCATGGGTTTGACCCGGGTCCAGTCGCAGGCGGTTTCCACCGTGTCGATGGCGTACCCCTTGAGCCACAGCGCGTTGCGAAGGTACACGTTGCGAAAGCGGTTTTCTTTCCACTTCTTGCCCATGGCCTGACCGATGGCCACACCCTGGTGACGCCGCGCGATGCGGTGCGCTTCTTTCAACGCGTGGCGCACACCGGCCGGCTGGCCGCTGGCGCCCAGCATCAACAGGCATTTCTGGTCCTTGCAACCGCGCCAGCCCAGATAGGTTTCCAGCGCACCGATCAGCGACTTGTGGCCGGCCATGGTGAGCGTGGTCAGGGTCTCAATCGGGTTGGCCAGGCGCAGCATTGACAAGGGAACTTTGGCTTGCACCATGGCACGCACCGCCTCCTGCGCACGGTCCCAATCGGGGAAGAAGATGGTGTGAAATTCCTCCAGCACCGGCAGCGGCGTCACACGAACTGTGGCCTCGGTCAGGATGCCGATGCGCCCCTCCGAGCCCAGCACCATTTCACGCAGGTCCGTGCCGGCAGCCGAAGCCGGGCAGGTGGCAAAGTTCTACGTGCCAGTCGGCGTTTCGACCCGACCACCGGCAAACATCGCCTCGATGCGCCCGTAGCGCAACGATTGCTGGCCGCTGGATCGCGTCACCACCCAGCCGCCCAGGGTCGAATATTCAAACGACTGCGGAAAGTGCCCCAGCGTGTAGCCGTGTGCCCGCAACTGGGCTTCCAGGTCCGGCCCCAAGACACCGGCGCCAAAAGTCGCGAGCTGGGCCTGCGGGTCCAGGTTGATCAGGCTGCAAAGCCGCGACATATTGACGGTCAGAACCGCTTGCGCTCCCTCTGGAACGGTCAGGTGTCCCACCACGCTGGTGCCGCCGCCCATCGGAATGACGGCCGCGCCACAGGTTTTGGCATAGTCCAGCAGCGCGCGAACCTGTTCGCTGCTTTCGGGATACGCCACACCATCGGTCACGGTGCCCACCTTGCCGCTGCGCATCTTCAGCCAGTCCGGCAAACTGTGGCCCAGACTACTGCGCAGGCGTGCTTCAGGGCTGGTGTCTACCAGGTGATGCTGGGGCAGACGGCTGGGCGGAATGCCCGAACAAGCTTGCGCCCGCGTCGCGTCCACCGGTACCACGCCGGCGCCTATGCGTTGCGCCAGAAACTGCAGGGCATCCGCATTCACGACCAACTCGATTGACGCGTCACCCCATCCATTCCATCGCTTCATAACTGCTCTCCACATGTTGGCTGAGCAACACCGGGCCGTTGCTACACTGGTCATCACTGTAGTCACTGGAGCGCAATTTGTATTGCGCTTTTGTGCCAGCGGATTTGTTCAATCATGCCAACCCATCCGATCGCCACACCCCCCCGTTCCAGCGGGCGGGTGGCGGGCGCCTATGTGCAGCCGCTGCTGGAGGTGGTTGCTGACCATGGCGTCGCACTGCCAGCGCTGGCGGTCACGGCCGGGCTTACGCCCCAGGCGCTGTCACAGCTGCCGGACGCACTGGACGCGGATGCCTATGTCCGCTTGCTCGATGCAGGCGCCGCCCTGACCCATCAGCCTCACTTTGGCCTCTTGGTGGGTGAACGGGTCAAGCTGGGCACGTACAGTGTCTATGGCCTGATTTTGCTGAGTTGCCGTGACTTTGGCGAGGTGCTGCGGCAGACCCTGCGGTTTGAGAGTCTGGCCCATGACCTCGGTCACTCCACGCTGCACGTGACGGGCAGTACCGCCGAATACCAATGGCACAGCCACTACCCTCATGCCAGCTGTCATCTGGCGGAGAGTGTGTTCGCAGGCGTGCGGGTGTTCAGCAACTGGCTGGCCGGCAGGAATTTGCCGCCAGCCCAGGTCACTTTCACCCATGCCGCACCGCGGGACCGCGGCGAACACTTGCGGATCTTTGGCTCCGAACTCTGTTTTGACGCGCCGGTCAATAGCGCCCGCTTTGATGCCGCTCTCTTGGATCTGCCCGTACCGAATGCCGATGTAGGGCTGTACCCGGTTTTGCAGCAGCATGCAGAAGCCTTGTTGCGCGAGAAATTGCGCGCCAACGCCGAGGCAGATATCGTCACTCAGGTCCGCGCACGGATTGCCCACAACCTGTCCCATGACCGGGCACGGCTCACGAACGTGGCCCGGGATTTGAACCACTCAACACGCACGGTGCAGCGCAGACTCAGCGAAGCGGGTACCAGCTTTCAACAGGTGTTGGACCAGACCCGCAAGGCACTGGCCCAGACCTACCTGCGCCAGCGCGACCTGAGCCTCAGTGATATCGCGTTCTTGCTGGGGTTTCAGGACCAGAGCGCTTTCAGCCACGCCTTCAGGGAATGGACGCAGGCAAGTCCGGGCAACTACAGAGACAAGCTGTAACGACCGCCATCACGGGAATTTACTCCTGAATTTATAGCTACAAGCGTATATTTCACGAGGGCTAGAAGCCTATTTTCCTTCAGCCCGCCGAAAAAGATCCCCGCCGCTCATGCCGCAAGCAGCACCGTCAGGCAATCAGTGCCACCGCCCCGGAAAATGTAAAAAACGCCGCTGCAGTAGACACCAGAATAATCCGGGCAATACGCCCGTTGTCGGCACCAAAACGCTCGGCCAGCAAGGATACATTGCTCGCACTGGGCAAAGCGGCCAGCAATACCAGCACCGTCAGGGCAAAGCGGTCCATGGGCACGCCCATCTGAATGGCTCCGGCACCCACCAGCAGCACCAACAGCGGGTGCAAAAACAGCTTGATAGCGGCCACGGGAACGACCTCCATCCAATGGACCGGATGGGCTTCTCCCGACTGTGCCATCAGTTGGGAACGCGCCAACACGGCACCAATCGTGAACAAGGCAACCGGTGATGCCGCATCGGCTAACAGGCCGACGGTTTGTGAAACCGGTTTGGGAAACTCAATCCCCAGCCCGGACACCAGCGCCCCCAACAGAATGGACCAGGGCATGGGGTTGGTGGCCACCCCTTTCAATGCATTCTTGGCCGCCTGTCCGGCGGTTGCACCAGCTCCACCATCACCACCCAACCGGGACAGCGCGATACACAAGGAGGTCGTAACTACCATGTCGACCAGGATGGTGACAATCGCTGGTCCAGCAGCCTTTGGCCCCAACAACGCCACCAGCAGCGGCACACCCATAAAACCGGTGTTGGGAAAAGCCCCAACCAGGGCTCCAAAAGCGGAGTCATTCCAGCCGATGCGCCCATGCAACGTCACGGCAACCACAAAGCCCACCATGACGAGGGCGCACAACAAATAGGTCAGGGCCACGCTGGGGTCCAGCAATTGCGCAATCGGTGTGCTTGCGCCAAAGCGGTACAGCATGCACGGCAATGCAAAAAACAGTACAAACGCGTTCAGACCGGGAATGGCCGGCATGGGCAACATGCCGCGGCGGGCGGCGATAAAACCACACAGCACCAGGGCAAAAAAGGGAAAAGTAACCGAAAGAATTTGCAGCACCCGCGCATTGTCGCGGCAAACGGGGACAGCCATGGGCGCCAGGCAACAGTCCAACCGGTAAGATGGCGCGCTCGTTTGCCTTCAAAGTCTGCATGTCTTCGCCCTCCCCCGTGTCCGATTCGTCTTCCATGGCCCATGGCCTGAACCTGGCCCAGCAGGAAGCCGTGAACTACCTGCATGGCCCTTGCCTGGTACTCGCTGGCGCCGGTTCCGGCAAAACCCGAGTCATCACACACAAGATCGGCCGACTCATCCAGACTGGCATGCCGCCGCAGAAGATTGCGGCCATCACCTTCACCAACAAGGCGGCGGCGGAAATGCGCGAGCGCGCCAAGGGCCTGATCGGCAAGGCGGCCAAGGACGTCGTGGTCTGCACCTTCCACGCCCTGGGTGTGCGGATGCTGCGTTCAGACGGCGCTGTGCTGGGTCTGAAACCCCAGTTCAGCATCCTGGACAGTGACGATGTGACCAGCATCCTGAAAGACGCCGGCGGCAGCGCGGAGGTGGCCACCGCCCGCCAGTGGCAATGGACCATCAGCGCCTGGAAAAGC
>CAZMXB010000237.1:0-7860 GCA_964569855.1 uncultured Rhodoferax sp. | reverse complement strand
TAACTTCGCGATGCCGTCATCCGATCGGCTGGCAATATCACGTTGGTTCATAAAAACATTTACGGGAGGAGAAATGTCATTGAACGCGCGGTTCAGCATCGTCACAGCCACCCCGGCCGCATACAGGGCTTCAGCCTTGACGGAAACGTTTACCAACGCACTCGGGTTGGTGCTGATCTGTTCGGGCTTGCCCAGGCCGTCGACAAAGCTGGCGGTGACCGTGATGGCCTTGCCCACATCGGCATGGCTGAGCAGGTGGAGCGTGTCGGTCGCGCCCGCAATCGCCACGCCGTCGGCCATCCATTGGTAGGTGATGGGCGCAACGATGCCATTGGCGTCCGCTGGGGTACCGGGTGCGTAGAGAATTTGCCCATAGTCCAGCGTGCCGATGATTTGCGCACGCCAAGTGGGCGGCACATTGATGGTGTCGGCGCGCGGCAGGGCAGACGCATAGGCGTGCCACGGGGTGGCGGATAAGAGATACCCCCATTCAGTTGCGTGTTCCATAGTTCACCCCAAGTTCATGGATGGCATCGCGCCCAAATCGAGCCGAATCGCCTAGTCCACCCATTCAACACGCATTCGCTACACTTTTTCTAGCGGCTACCGCACATTCCACGAGGGCAAGGGCGCTATTTCTTTTGTAGTTGTTTCCGCACGCCATGCTCGGCGCGCGAGCCGCTGGCAAAGCAGGCCTGCAACAAGTAGCCCCCGGTGGGAGCTTCCCAGGCGAGCATTTCCCAGGCACAGAACACGCCACGCAACCCCTCCAGCTTAGGGCCGGGTGTGGGGGTCGCGAACAACACGCCCCCGACGGGACTCAAGGCCCCGTCGATGGGCCGGGTGGCGGTCAGACAGAGACACTTGCTCAGACGTTCAATCCATCAGCCAGCGTCATACGATGGCCAGCTCGGCCCACTGTGCAGCCCGATACTGGGCGGCATCCTGGGTGCCAATGGACAGGTCTTGGCGCATGGCCAACTGCAGAGACGCCGGTTGTTGGACTTCATCGAACAACGGGAAGGCGTTTCCCGTTTTCCATCTACTACCGGGTTGTCGATGACTTGGCCACGGTTGTTAGCGTGCCCGATAGTGGCCAAAACCCGGCAGGCATCCGAGCCAGCAGACTGGTAGCTGGCGGCGCAAGCAGCAACCGACTTTGATGTCGATTCCAAGGTGCGATACTTGGTCCTATGTAGTTGAAACGCCTAGCCGTGCAACCTTTGCTCGTGGACGAGTTTGTATTGACCGCTGTACTGACTGAAACCCAGGCCAACGCCCTCGCTCACCGCTCATGGGCGCTGCGTCAGGCGGGCCAGACCGCGCAGGCGCTGGCGCTGCTGACCCCTGCCATCAACTCGAGCGAAGCCGCCCGCCGGTGCGCGCCGCTGCAGCATGAACACGGCCAGACGCTTCGTCAACTGGGCCGCTTGCGCGAAGCGATCATCAGCTTCGACCGCGCAATCGCCCTGAATCCCGCCTACACCCGGGCCTGGCTGCACCGCGCCAACACGCAATATGACCTGGGCGACCGCGTGGCGGCGCTCGCCGATTACGACCAGGCCCTGGCCCTGGATGGGCAGAACGCAACCGCCTGGCAAAACCGCGGACTCGCCCTTGCCGATCTGGGCCGCCATGACGAGGCGCTGGTGTCGCTGGAGCGTGCGATTGCCGCTGACCCGAATCACGTCGAAGCCCACTGGAATCTGGCACTGGTGCTCTTGCGCCTGGGCGATGAGGCGCGTTCCTGGCAGGAGTTCGAGTGGCGCTGGCAGCGACCTTCGATGCCCATGGCCGGACGTCACCTTCGCAAACCCCGCTGGCAGCCCGGCGCGGCGTTGCAGGGCAAGACCGTTCTGCTGTATGCCGAGCAGGGCCTGGGCGACACCCTGCAGTTCTGCCGATACGTTCCCTGGGTCGTCGAGCAAGGCGCACGCGTTCTGCTGCTGGTGCAAACCGAAATTGCCCCGCTGCTTGCGGGACTTTTCGACAACACCCAGATCGTCGCCAGCGGCGCGACGCTACCACCGTATGACCTGCACGCGCCGCTGATGAGCATTGCGTGGTTGGCCGGCGAGCCCTTGCGGCAATGGCCGGTGGCGCATCCTTACTTGTCGGCCCCCGAATCGCAGATCCATGCATGGCGCACGCGGTTCGGTGAGTCCAGGAAAGCGCGCGTGGGGCTGGTGGCGGGCGGCAACCCGGCGCACGGCAACGACAAGGCGCGAAGCATTGGCCTCGCACGCCTGCTCGCCACACTGCCGCGAGGCCCGCACTATGTCTGCTTGCAACGCGACTTGCGCGCCGGCGACCGTGAGGCGATGCAAGCGCGCGGTGATGTGTTCGATGCCTCGTCGCAGCTCACCGATTTTTGTGTCACTGCGGGTCTTTGTGCCTGTATGGACCTGGTGATCAGCGTCGATACCAGCGTCGTGCACTTGTCCGGCGCACTTGGTCGACCGACGTGGCTGCTGCTGCCGTTCAACTCCGACTGGCGATGGGGCATCGAACGCACCGACACCCATTGGTATCCGACCATGACGCTCTGGCGCGAGCACGCGCCCGGCGAGCGCAACGCCCTGCTGGCGCGAGTTGCCCAATGCCTCACCGATCAAATTGCATGTTCTGACTGACCAGCCTCAACCCCAATGGAATCCGCTCTGCCACCAGCAAGGGTGTCGAAGCGCGGATCGCCAGCACCAAACCCGACTGCCTCTGCCTGCAGGAGGTCAAGGCACACGCTGGCGACATCGATATGCATCGGCAGCTCGGCCAGGTGTCCAGCATCTCGCAGCCCTGTTGCAGATTGAGGTGGCTGCGGCTGCGGCCCAAGTTGGCGGTGCTGACCATCATCGCCGGCCCACTATTGGTTTTTTGGGTTACCGGCACCGGTTCCGAAGTGGTGAGTCGCACCGCCGCGCCCACGGTTGGCGGCATGGTGTCATTCACCGTGCTGACGCTGGCGGTGATTCCGGCGATTGATGCGCTGGTCAGGCAATGGCGGTTGAAGCGGGGGTTGGAAGGGTAGCGGTTTGAATAGCCCTGTGCAAGGTTGTGTTTCGTCCGTAGCAGAGCGTGCAATATAAAAACATATGGAAGCCCTCGTGGAATATGCGCGGACAGCTATCAATTCAGGAGTGACTGGCTTACCTGTCTCTGCTGTACCCACGGTGCGGTGGACAGATTCGCCTGACTATCTTTGTCACCGGGGGCACGCAGATCAGGTAGATGCCAGCGAAAGAGGTGCCAATCGACGGCAGGCCGGGTAGCCAACTGATTCAAAAGATTCAGTGGCGGTCGTCTAGTGACTTTGGTTCTCCGGCGGACGCCACGTAGAGCTGCACCCGGTTGCGCCCGGCTTCCTTGGCCTGGTAGATGGCCGCGTCGGCACCTTTAAGAATCTCGTCCTGGCTTTGCTCCTGGCCGGCAAACACCATCACGCCGATACGTGCGCTGCAGTGATGCTCGACCACGGTATCAGTCTGACCATCTTGCTGACACACCAGCCGGTAGGGCTGGCCCGGGCGATTGCGGATCTTTTTTCAGCGACGAGGGCGGCTTGCGCCTGCGAGCGGGACAGGTCGCTGTCGAGTTCTTGCAGCAGCACCACAAACTCGTCGCCTCCAAGGCGTGCCACGCTGTCGCTCTCGCGAACACTGCCGGTCAGCCGCTGTGCCACCTCCTTCAGTAGCAGGTCACCCGCTTCGTGCCCGTGGTTGTCATTGAGCGACTTGAAGTTGTCCAGGTCCATGAACATCAGCGCACCATGACGCCGGCTGCGCTTGCCGCCCACCATGGCATGGTGCAGGCGGTCGCCCATCAGCCGCCGGTTGGGCAGACCGGTGAGCGCGTCGGTCATGGCGAGTTGCTCCAGCCGCTCGTTCGCCTGCGCCAGCGAGCGGGTGCGATCCGCTACCTTGGCCTCCAGAGACTGGTTCAGCTCGCGCAATTCTTGGTTGCGCTCACCCACCTGTTCAAACAGGCCATTGAGTGCTGCCAGCAGCGGCTCGGTTGCGTTGTCGAGCTTCTCCTTGTCCGTCACAAAGGCCTGTCCGGCGTCCGTGCCCTCGGCTATGGCCGCCAGTTGTTATACCAGCGACTCCATCTCCTGGTTGCTCACCGGTGCACCCAGCGTCAGCAATTCGCTAAAGTGATTCAGCAATTCGACCAGTTTGCGGTGTTGCTGGTCCACCGTGGGCAGTCCGGTTTCGCAATTGTTGTTCCAGACAAACGATGCCATAGCAATCTCCGGTTTCCAAGCTTCTGATTGGGCTCGCGACGACGGCCCTGCGCGAGAACCCGGCCTCAGTATCGCAGCCTCGCTGCTGCCGTCGGCCAGTGGGTCCCGGCTTGGAAGCAGGATCGCGTCGCCTGGCGCATGCTTGTTACAGATGGAATCAATTGAAACGTCTTATCGGCGTCGTTGGCGCCAGCGGCATCCCCAAAGCCGCCCCAATGCGCAGTAGGATGCACGGACGACTTCTCGTTGTTTTCAGGAGGTGGCCAATGACTTCTAACGCGAAAAAAACAGGGGTGCGAGCGCTGCTGGCAGTGCCGGTTGGCCTTTTCGTTGTTGCAGCCAGTGCGGCACTGGCCCAGCAGGAAGCGTTTGAATTGCTGTCACGCAACCCGGTCAGCGCCGAGCTGCCGAACGCCCTGTACAACAGCGACTACCCCGCCATGACAGCCGATGGCCGATATATCGTTTTTGAGTCGAGTCAAAGCAAACTGGTTACGCCTGCCAGCAATGGCTTGACGCAGATCATTTTGTTTGACCGCAAGACCAACCGCACCGAGCTTGTGAGCGCCAACGACGCGGGCCTGCCCGGCAATGCGGCCAGCAACAACGCCAGAATCTCCGCAGATGGCTGCAAAGTGGTGTTTGAAAGTTATGCGAGCAACCTCCACTCGGCCGATGTCAATGGTCGCGTCGACGTTTACTTGCGCGATCGTTGTAGTACTCCCAATCAGACCGTGTGGATCAGCCAAGGTGAACAAAGCTACCCCGCCGCGGGGGCTTCCGAGCCGGATATTTCTGCCGATGGAAAATATCTCGCCTACTATTTCGGTGGTTACAGTGGACGCGCCGGCAAGTCCGAGGGTCTCTACCTGCGCACGCTCGACACCGGGGTTGAGGAGTGTCTATCGGTCGCCCAGGAGAGCGGGAAATGCCAGTCCGCCGGCAACCCTTCGCTCAGTGCAGACGGCTCGCGGGTGGCTTTTTACAGCTACCCCCCACTGGTAGCGGCCGACACCAACGGCGTTTGGGACATTTATCTATATGACCGCGCGGCCTCTCAAAAACTGAGCTTGGTCAGCGTCGCTTCCAACGGCACATTGCGCAACCAGGGCAACGAAAGTGCGAGCCGGGTGGTGGCCCCTGCAATTTCCGCCGACGGACGTTATGTGGCGTTTGCCACTTCGTCCACGAACCTGGTCGCTGACGACAGCAATGGTTTGCAGGACGTATTCCTCAAAAACTTGTCGACCGGCGCATTGACGCGCGTCAGTGTTTCAAGCAGCGGTGTTCAAGGCAATGGCGACAGCCCCAGTGGGCAGGGTGAACGCCCTTCGCTGTCGGGTGATGGTTCGTGGGTGGTTTTCAGTACCTCGGCGACCAATCTCGCCGCGCGAAAGGGCCCCAACGCGGTAGCCCACAACCATCTGAGCGGGCAAACCCTCGACTTCGCGACCAGTCCCCGATTTGGCAGTGGTGCCCGGCCGGTTGTTTCCAGCGATAACGCCGGCCGGTTTGTCGCCTTTTTTTCTGGCGACAGTCTGGACAAGCGATTTGACAGCGCAGGCATCTTTTTGCATGACCGCGGCGGGCATTGCCTGATGAACTGGGTCGAGACCAACTTGCCGACACTGTTTGCGCCAACACCTGCAACATCGCAAATCAATGCGTCCCTGACCTTTCGTTACTACCCCCAAACCAATGCCTACCTGGGGGTCTCGGCGGCAGACAATCACCTGTATTACCTGCCGATGGCGACCGCCAACGTGCTGGATGTGGGTGACGTCACCAATTTTTTTGGCGCCACAGGTTGCTTGTGAGCTTTTGGCAGGCGGCTTTGCAGCAGTAACCGCTCTAACCTGTGCCCTAGGCCCTCGCAATCTTGCCCCTGCCGCTCTGGCATTGCACCGGCCTCGAAGCATCTACAAGACATCATCCTGGGGGATGTGATCCATGTCCGACATTGATGGTTCTGACACGTTCGCGCGGCTGGTTAGCGTGGCAGCGGTACTAAAACCTGTAGTTATTATTGGAAAAGTAACTGCGCGACCTCGTTCAGCGGAGTTCGCTGCCACGCAACCGATAAATTCAAGTTGAATTTCGCGCACAATCGCCCGGGCCGATCACCAAATTTCTTGATATGCCCGTCCTGCTTGCAACCCTGCTAATTCCCGCTCTGCTCACCTGGGCATTGGCTAGCGCTTTGCGTTTGTCCGATGAGGACATGATGGTCGTTTTTGTCGCGTTGCTTTTTCTGACTTTCCTGCTCTCGGTAGCTGGTGCGCACTTGCTGGAACACGGTCAGCGCTTTCGTCGCCAGAAGCTTCTGGAGGACATGACCATCAAGCAGAAGCTGCAATGGCTGCTGGGACAACGTGAGATCGCGGTTGCCTTGGTGGCACTTTTGGCGATCGCCGGGTGGGTGGCCTACCGTGTGAGCAATAACGACGGCATTGGTCCGGCAACGCCGACCGACAACCCCGGCTCAGTTGCGGCATCAACTCCGGTCAGTTCTCCCGTCTCCAGTGCTTCACTCGCCTACCAATCCACCCCCATCCCGACTCGCAGACCTGGCGTCGCCGCATCCGCGACCGACGCGCTGACCGCCCCAGGTCAGGCAAGGATAAAGGCCCAAGCTAAGGCTGAGACACAAGCCCTGACAGCAGCTGAAGCGCAGCTCAAGGTACTAGTTGAGGCAAAGGCCCAGGCTGACGCAACCGCCAAGGCAGAGGTTCAGGCAAGAGCCGTCGAGCAGGCCAAGACCGATGCGCTTGCCAAGGCGCTGGAGCAGGCAAAAGCAGAGGCACAGGCTGAAGGGCTAGCACAAGGCAAGGCATTGGAACAGGCCCGGGCCAAGGCAGATGCGCTTGCCAAGGAATTGGAACAGGTCAGAGAAGAGGCAAAGGCCAGGGCACTGGCGCAGGCAAAGGCAGAGACACAAGCCAGGACAGCGGCCGAAGCGCAGGTCAAGTTACAAGCTGAGGCAAAGGCCCAGGCTGACGCAGCCGCCAAGGCAGAGGCTCAGGTAAGAGCGGTCGAGCAGGCCAAGACCGACGCGCTTGCGAAGGCACAGGCAGAGGCGGTTGCCCAGGCCAAGGCACTGGAACAAGCCCGGGCCAAGGCAGATGCACTCGCCAAGGCATTGGAGCAGGCAAGAGAAGATGCACAGGCCAGGGCGATTGCCGAAGCAAAGCTGAAGACCGATGGACAAACACAGGCCAAGTTACAAGCTGAGGCAAAAGCCAAGGCAGACGCGTTAGCCAAAGCAGAAGCCAATGTCAATGCCAAGGCACTGGCACAAGCCAATGCCAAGGCAGATGCGCTTGCCAAAGCGCTGGAACAGGCAAAAGCAGAGGCAAAGGCTGAAGGGCTCGCACAGGCTAAGGCTTTGGAGCAAGCCCGGGCCGAGGCAAAGGCCAGGGCTATGGCCGACACAAAACCCAAGGCACAGGAACCGGCCAAACCATTGGAAGAAGCCAAATCGCAAGCAATAGCCAGGGCACAGGCTGAAGCCAAGGCACAGGCCGAGGCGGTTGCTCAGGCCAAGGCACTGGAAGAAGCCAAGGCTAAGGCGGACGCGCTTGCCAAGGCCTTGGACCTGGCGAGAGAAGAGGCAAAGGCCA
>CAZMXB010000236.1:0-7903 GCA_964569855.1 uncultured Rhodoferax sp. | reverse complement strand
CGGTGGACGTGAACTCGGCCCGCGCCATCAAGGGCGGCGACATCGAAGAAACCGCGACCCGCACCAACCTGGAAGCCGCAGACGAAGTGGCCCGCCAGATGCGCCTGCGCGACTTGGGCGGCCTGATCGTGATCGACTTCATCGACATGGAAGAGTCCCGCAACCGCCGCGAAGTGGAAAACCGCTTGCGCGACGCCCTGCGCCAGGACCGCGCCCGTGTGCAGTTCGGCACCATCAGCAAATTCGGCCTGATGGAAATGAGCCGCCAGCGTCTGCGCCCTGCCCTGTCTGAGGGCGCCTCGATCCCCTGCCCGCGTTGCGGTGGTTCCGGCCACATCCGTGACACCGAATCCAGCGCGTTGCAGATCCTGCGCATCATCCAGGAAGAATCGCTGAAGGACAGCACCGCTTCCGTGCTGTGCCAGGTGCCAGTGGACGTCGCATCGTTCTTGTTGAACGAAAAGCGCTCTGAAGTCGCCAAGATTGAGCTGAAGCAGCGCATCAACGTGCTGCTGGTGCCCAACAAGACGCTGGAAACACCCAACTACAAGCTCGAACGTCTGAAGCACGACGACCCGCGCCTGGACAACATTGAAGCCAGCTATAAGATGGCTGACGAGATGGAAGATGCCACTGGCGTGACGCGTCGGTCGCAGGAGCCCACCAACAAGCAGACGCCCATCATCAAGGGTGTGTTGCCGGATGCGCCGGCACCAATGGCCGCTCCTCGCCCGATGGCGCCCGTCGCAGCCGCTCAACCTGCGCCTGCAGCGGTCGCGGCTGCGGCCACACCGGTGAAAACCGATGTGCCGGCGGAAAAAGGATTCTTTGGTTGGATCAAGAGTCTGTTCAGCGCTGCTACGCCGACTGCTGCTCCTGCAAAACCGGTGGTTGTACCAATGCCCAAGTCACCGGAAGGGCGAGGCCGCGATGGCGCCCGCAGTGGCGCAAAGCCCGGCGAAGGCCGCTCCGAGGGGCGTCCGGAGGGACGTAGCCCTCGTGGTGAGGGCCGCGGTGGTGACGGCCGAGGCGAGGGTCGCAATACACGCGGCGGACGTGGTGGTCGCGGTGGCGAGCGCCAAGGCGGGGCGCAGCGCGAACGCATGGATGCCGAAGGCAAACCCATGCTCAACGACGCCAACCTGCAGGTTCCAGGCCAACCGGCCGCGGCGGGTGAAGTTGCACCGCGTCAGGAAACCCAGCGCAACGAACGGGGACCACGCAATGACCGTGGCAATCGTGGCGGACGCAGTGCCGAACGCAGCGAAGTCGACCGCGAGCCGCGCAACGAAGGGCGTACCGACAACCTGGCCGCCGCCGATGGCAACCCGGAAGGCCGCAACGCCGAGGGGCCACCCCGAGAAAGCCGTGAGGGACGCGGCGGTCGTGGCCGAAATGGCCGTGGACCCCGTGGCGACGGAGAGAGCCGCAATGCATCGGGCGATACCCGTCAATCTCAACTGGGTTTTGCAGAAGGCGATAACCACCAGCGGGATGGTGCGTTGGAACTAGCAATCACCGACGAGGAGGTGCAAGCCCCTGCTGCCCGTAGCGAAAACGGTGAACCCCGTGAGAAGCGCAATCGTGACCGTTACGGCCGCGAGCGCAGCGCGCGTGGAGACCGCAGTGAGTCCGAGGAGCGTCCGGATCTGCGCATTCCAGCGCAACCCGCCAAGGTCAGTCACGACAATGTGGCGCCAGAAACCGCTGAGGTGGCGTTGACTGAGGCACCAGTGACCGAGAAAGTCCATGTTGCGGCTCTGACTGTCACACCAAAAGCGAGCACTGTTGTAGCGCCAGCCGAGGCGCTTGCACGTATGCCCAGCGTGACGCCGTTCTCGCTTCCGACTGACGCTCTGCAAGCCGTTGCCGTCAGTTCGGGTCTGCAATGGGTTAATTCTGACGAAACCAAAGTGGCGGCGGTGCAGGCCGCAATTGCCGCAGAACCCAAGGCCATCCACGTGCCCCGTGAACGGCCTGAGCTGGTGCAAATGGACACTGGCCCTTTAGTCCTCGTGGAAACGCGGCGCGACTTGCGCAACATGACTTTGCCGTTTGAACAGCCACCGGCTGCTTGATTTTTCAGCGGCCCTGAAATAGAGGGTCAGCAACGATAGAAAAAGGGGCCAACAGGCCCCTTTTTTTATTCAACAACGCGTTTACGGCGTGCGCAGCCATTTGCAATGGACCACGAAACAGCTGAACTCTATTTTCGCGCAGCCTCACGGTAAGCGTCAGACGCGGCCTGTAAATCCTGCCTCTGCTCCGCCATGTATGCCATGGCCAGCCAGGTGTCGCGCGTGAGATCAGATTTTGGCAATATCGACAAGGACTGCTTGAGCAATTGCTGCGCCTTGCCCCATAAACTCAAGCGCATGCATACCACTCCTGCCAAGTATTGCAGTACCGCATCGCGGGGGTTTCCCGTTTGTGCGGCTTCAATACGGGCCAGCCAAGCGGCATCGGGCGCACGCCCCTCCAATCCAAAGCCTTGCTCCAGCACGCGCGCCAAACGGATGCGTTGAACCAATGACAAGCGGTCCTGACCTTGCACCATCACGTCCCACACGGGTAATACCCAGCGCCGGGACACGGATTCATCGCCCTCCAAAAACAACAGGCGCTCGGCAGCTTCACATGCCACTTCAGGAATGGCCTGTTCGGACGGGTCGAGTGCATCCCAGGCGCGTTGCAATTGCACCGCATCGTGGGCACCGCGGATCAACTCGATGGCCAGCCCACGGGCAATACTTCTCCCTGCGGTCTCTGAAAATGCCCGATGCTTGGTCAACAAGCGCGACGCCTCAAGCGCCATTTGAGACTGCCCGGCCTGGCGGGCTGCCCTGAAACGCATTCGCAGTGCCACGGTTCGGCGCGAGGCGCCTTGCGGCAGTTGGTCCAGCCATTTCAAGGCAGCCACCGGGTCACGGTCATCCAGCGCCCAGCGGGCGCGCCGCAGCTGAACGCCTTCGCGGGTTTCCTGGGCCTCACGGCCGGCCGCTTCTTCCAGCGCCTGTCCAAAATGGCCATCGCGCACTACACGGTTTTGCAGGGCATGGGCGCTCTCCGCCGCCAGCAAATGGGTCAGCGCGCGCAAGCGCCCGCCGTAAGAAAGCTGTTCTCCGCTGCGTTGCACCGACTCCTCCAGCGACAGCACCAAATCGGCGGCCTTGCGTGACCGGATAAACCGCCCTGCCACCAAGTGGGACAAGGAATCAAGCAAAGCGCTGTGAATCGCACGCTCCTTTTGCAGCAAGCGCCAGCGCCGTGCCTGTTGCGGGATGCGCATCAAAGCCGACAAGGCCCGCATGGCCAAATGCAAAGTCAGAAAACTGCCGGCCAGCAACACCAAAAACAAGTTCAGCGACAGATCAACGCGATGTGGTGCCCAAAATAGAGTGACCGTTCCCGGGTTGTTGCCAGCAAAAAGGGCACTCGCTACCGCGATGGCAAACAAGGCCGTAAGCCACAGGGCAACGCGCATACTCAGCGTCCCGCGGCAGCCGTCGCCAAGGCGGCAAGCGTGTCATCCACACGCGGAAGTTCCAATGCCTTGAGTTGCCCGCGCACTTGCAGCAATAGCGCGGTGGCTGCCTGGGTCTTGCGCGACGAAGTATCGAAATAACGCCCCATCGCCACGGATGCCGCCGCCAGGTCTGACCGCACGGACTCGATTTGCCGTGACAACAAGCCCAAACGGGCGTTGAGCAACTTGAGTTTGAGGTTTTCGCGCAAGAAAAAAGACTGTTCGGGCGAGAGCAATGCAGCTTCAGGGTTCTCAATGCGGCTTACCCGCACCAGCTTGCGCATCTCCTCTTGCATTACAGACAACAGACGCATCCACCACGACGAAACGGTTTCGTCCGGTTTGCGTTTGATGGTCTCATTGTTGCGCGCTACCGGTACGGCGTTGGCAACCGGCAGTTCGTCGGCTAGTACAACCAGTTCGTCGAGTTTGACCAACAGGGCCGGGGTATCCGCCAACGCGGTGGCCTTGACGCGGTCCAGATCCCGCGCAATGGCGCGCTGCAAGGGTGTCAGCCGCGGTTGCGCGGCACGGGTGACCCGCAACTCCGCACTCCTGAGGGCCGCCAGCAATGGGTCCAGACTACCGGTCAACTGCGCCTGCTGCTGGGCCAAGCGGACCGCAGCCTCAATATCAACCACGAGGTTTTCATCGCGCGAGCGCGACAAACTTTGCATCAGCTCTTCGAGTTGCGTGCGCTGCAGCGACACCTCGCTGAGCCGCACCTCGGTCACCGCCAGTTTGGCCGCCGTTTCCATCGCCAGCTCCTGCGCCTGACGCGCGCTGGCGCGGGCCTCGGATGCCTGGATTCCAGCGTCTGCGCTTTGCCGCGCCAGTTGCTCCTGAATTGTGCCGAGCCTTTGCCACAACAAGCCACTCAGAACCAACGCGGCGAGAGCCAGCAGACCAAAAACCCATTGCACCCGGTCAGTTCGATTTCCACTGCGGTGGGCGGGTGTTGCGCCCGCCTGAGCGGTCGACGGAGCCCCTTCCAGGGGCTCCACTGCCTCCGCCACACTCGACTCTATGTTCATTCAAGCGATTCTATCGACGCCATCAGGGCCGCCAGCGTGGGGCGTGACTCGCAAACAACAGAAAAACCAGCTTCACGCGCAGCCCGCGCAATGCGGCTGTGGGTGACGACGGCCTTGCCTCGGCTCCAGTCTTGACCAGGGCAAGCAGCCTGCAAATTGGCAATGGCTTCCGAGCTGCTGAACAACCAGACTGTGCCGTCAGCAGCGGCCTGTCGCGCCAATAACCGGTCAGCCTCGGGCAAATCCGGGGGGCGGCGCTGGTAGGCCACGACAAACTCCACTTCGCCACCCGCGGCACGGACATGGTCTGCAAACCAGTCCCGGCCGACGCCATCCGCCAAAGCGGTGTGCTCGCCCTGCGGCACCAAGGCGCTACCGGAACCTCGAACAATCAAAACCCGATAGCCGGGCCGAACACGCGGTGAGACCACGCCCCACAGCGCCTCGGAATCAAACTCCCCGGCATCACGATCCGGCATGTCAATGAAACGGACATCCACCTGTGCGCGCTTCAACGCGGACAAACTGCCGGGGCCAGTGACAAATGCTCTCGTTTCTATAGCACCTGCCGCAGTAAATGCGAGGGCTGATCCGGGTTTTAGGGCAAAGAAGTGGTCCACCGCATTGCCGCTGACAAACATGGCAGCGTCGAAACTCGCCATGCGGTTCCATGCCGACACGACAGCCTGAGGGTCTGGTGCTGGCAGTACACCAATCAGCGGCAGGGACAAGGCGGCGTACCCAGCTTCGACCAGCGCATTGACCCACTGTTGGGCCTCTTTTTTCGGACGGGTGACCAGAACGCGCATACCGTCAACCTTGTTGGCCGGTCTGCAATGCCACGCCATGCTGCAGTTGGCGCGCAACCCGCTCACCCAGCAAAGTCGCCGCCTGCGCATCCGCGACCGCTTCCTGTGCCTGGGCACAAACCAAAGGCAAAACGCCCTCGGGATCACCCCAGGTAGCGCGAATGCTCAGCACCTCGCCCTGCCAGGTGGCAAAGGCCGCCAGTGGCATGGAACAACTGCCCCCCATCACCCGGCTCACAGCACGCTCAGCAGATACGGCCAACCAAGTGGGCGTGTGCAGCATGGCCTGCAAAACCTGCGTCACATCGGAACGGTCGGTACGCACCTCAATACCCAGCGCACCCTGTCCTGCCGCTGGCAACATTTGTTCGGGCTCAAACACCGAACGGATGCGCGACGCCAAGCCCAAGCGATTCAGTCCGGCTGCGGCCAACACAATGCCGTCATACAAACCATCGTCGAGTTTTTTCAACCGTGTATCCAGATTACCGCGCAAGGCTTCAATTTTCAGGTCCGGGCGCAGGGCGCGCAACAGCGCCATGCGCCGCAAACTGGAGGTTCCAACAGTGGCTCCCTGGGGCAGATCACCCAGGCTTGCGTAATTGCCAGACACCCAGGCATCACGCGGATCCTCACGTTCCATCACGCAGGCCAGAGTGAAACCATCCGGCAACTCCATGGGCACATCTTTCAGGGAATGCACTGCCAGATCGGCCTCCCCCTGCTCCAAAGCAACTTCGAGCTCCTTGACAAACAGGCCTTTTCCACCGACCTTGCTCAAGGATCGGTCCAGAATCTGGTCGCCACGGGTGGTCATGCCCAGCAATGTGACCGTATGGCCCATTCGCTCCAACAGGGATTTGACATGTTCGGCCTGCCACAAGGCAAGTCGGCTTTCGCGCGTGGCGATCGTGAAATTGTGTGCAACCATGACTGTCCGTCGTAACCCATCTGTAATCCATTGGCAACTGGCAATGCTAGCATGGGAGCCATGAAACATTTATCCGCCCCAGCGCCTGCCAAGCGCGAAAAAGACAATGAACGGCCCTTGGTGGAAGACATCCGGCTGCTGGGCCGGATTCTGGGGGACGAGATCCGGGAACAGGAGGGTCCGGCGGCGTTTGAGTTGATCGAGAAAATCCGTACATTGTCCGTGGCCTTCCGCCGCGACGCCGACCACGAAGCCGACAAAGCGCTGAAAAAGCTGCTCAAGAGCCTCAGCGGTGACCAGACGGTGAGTGTGATCCGCGCCTTCACCTATTTTTCACACTTGGCCAACCTGGCCGAAGACCGCCACCACATCCGCCGCCGCGCCATCCACGAACGCGCTGGCGACACGCAGGAAGGCAGCATTGATGTTGCCATGTCACGCCTGCGCTGGGCAGGTATTGCGCCCAAGACCATATCGCAGACACTGGCGCAAAGTTTTGTCTCCCCGGTGCTGACCGCACACCCGACCGAAGTACAGCGCAAAAGTATCCTGGATGCCGAGCGGGACATTGCCAAGCTCCTGACCGAGCGCGATGAGATCAAGATGCGCGGTGTGTTTTTTGAGAGCAAAAAAGACGCCCTGACCGCCCGCGAACTCGCCGCCAACGAAGCGCAAATGCGCGCCCGTGTCATGCAGCTGTGGCAAACCCGCCTGTTGCGTTTCAGCAAGCTGACGGTGGCCGACGAGATCGAGAACGCATTGAGTTATTACGAGTCCACGTTTCTGCGCGAGATTCCGAAGCTTTATGCCAATCTGGAGCATTTGCTGGGTAACCAGCCGGTACACAGCTTTCTGCGTATGGGCCAGTGGATAGGTGGCGACCGTGATGGCAATCCCAACGTCAGCGCCCAGACCCTGGAATACGCGCTGCGCCGCCAGGCCGAGGTGGCGTTGCGCCATTACCTGACCGAGGTGCACTACCTGGGTGGAGAACTGTCCGTTTCTGCCATGCTGGCCAGCTGTTCGCCCGAGATGCAGGCGCTGGCCGAGTCGTCGCCCGACCGCAATGTGCACCGCATGGACGAGCCTTACCGCCGCGCGCTGACCGGCGTCTATGCACGGCTGGCTGCGACGCTGCAAAAACTGACCGGCACTGAGGCCGCGCGCCACGCCGTGGCACCCCAGAACCCCTACATATTGGCTGAAGAGTTTGCGGCAGAGCTGCGGACTATCGAAGCATCCCTGAAAACCAACCATGGCAAGGCACTTGTGGCCGAGCGCTTGCAGCCACTGATCCGCGCGGTGGACGTGTTTGGCTTTCACCTGGCCACCGTGGACCTGCGCCAAAGTTCGGACAAACACGAAGAGGTAGTCGCCGAATTGCTGGCCACGGCAGGTGTTGCAAGCCGTTACAGCGCTCTCGACGAAGCTGCCAAACGCAGTCTGCTGATGGGCTTGCTGGGAGACGCACGCTCGCTCACGGTGCACGGAGTCACGTACTCGGACCACACCCGGCACGAGCTGGCCATCTTCTCCATGGCCAAGCTCATGCGTGAGCGCTTTGGCCATGAGGCCATTCGCCACTACATCATCAGCCACACCG
>CAZMXB010000235.1:0-7935 GCA_964569855.1 uncultured Rhodoferax sp. | reverse complement strand
GTGGACAGCCGGTGCGCAATGGCAATCGTGGTGCGGCCCTTGACCAGGTTCTCCAATGCCTTCTGGATTTCCTTTTCGGTTTCCGAGTCCACCGAGGACGTGGCCTCATCCAGGATCAGAATACGCGGATCAATCAACAGAGCCCGGGCAATCGAGATACGCTGGCGCTCGCCACCCGACAGTCCCTGGCCACGCTCACCCACCATGGAGTCATAACCCTGGGGCAGCCGCAAAATGAATTCATGTGCATGGGCCGCACGGGCCGCTGCAATGATTTCGTCGCGTGTGGCGCCGGGCTTGCCATAGGCAATGTTTTCGGCAATCGTGCCAAAGAACAAAAACGGCTCCTGCAAGACGAGGCCAATGTTCTGACGGAAATCCGATATTGCGTAAGAACGGATGTCCACCCCATCGACCTTGATGGAGCCCTCCGACACATCATAGAAACGGCAAATCAAATTGACCAGGGTGCTTTTGCCCGATCCGCTGTGGCCTACCAGGCCAATCATTTCTCCCGGCGCGATCGACAAGTTGATGCCGCGGTTCACTTCGCGGTTGCCATACCGGAAGCCCACATCGCGCACCTCGATACGGCCTTCCACCTTGCCCATTGGCACGGGCTGAACAGGCTCGGGCACGCTGGAAACGTGGTCAAGAATGTCGAAAATACGTTTGGCGGCCGATGCTGACTTCTGGGTCACCGAGACAATACGGCTCATGGAATCCAGGCGTCCGTAGAAGCGGCCGATGTAGGCAATGGCCGCCAGCAGCATACCCACGGTAATTTCGCCCTTGGACACCTGCCAGATGCCGAAGCCCCAGACGACCAGCAGCCCCATTTCGGTCAGCAGGGAAACGCTGGGGGAAAACAGCGACCAAATCTTGTTGATGCGATCGTTCACCAGCAGGTTGTGCCGGTTGGCCTCACGGAAACGTTTGGCCTCGCGTCGCTCTTGTGCAAAGGCCTTGACCACCCGAATGCCGGGAATGGTGTCTGCCAGCACATTGGTCACCTCGCCCCACACGCGGTCGATTTTCTCGAAGCCCGTGCGCAAGCGGTAGCGCACAAAATGGATCATCCAGCCGATAAACGGAAGTGGCACCAGGGTGATCAGCGCGAGATAGGGGTTCATGGAAAACAAAATCACCGCTGTCATGACGATCATGACCACGTCGCTGGCAAAGTCAGTCAGGTGCAGGGACAGGTACACCGCGATGCGGTCGCTCTCGCTGCCTACGCGTGACAACAGATCACCCGTGCGTTTGCCGCCAAAATACTCCAGCGACAGTCGCAGCAAGTGTTCGTAGGTGGTGGTTCGCAAGTCCGCCGCGATGCGCTCCGATGCCAGCGCCAGGATGTAGGACTTGGCCCAACTCAAGACCCAGGCCAATAGCCCGGCACCCAACAGGCCCGACAAGTACCAGACCACGGTACTAACCGGAATCTGTTGCCCGTTTTGGTACGGAATCAAAACCTCGTCTACCAGCGGAATCGTCAAATAGGGAGGCACCTGGCTGGCCGCCGTGCCCAACAACATGAGGAAGAAACCGAGCAGCAGTTGGCCGCGATAAGGTTTCGCAAAACGCCACAATCGAAACAACGTCCAGGTGGACGGTGGGGTGTGCATCACCTTGGTACAGACCGGGCACTCTTCCTGGTCCGGCTCCAGTGGCGCCTTGCAACTTGGACACACATTGTGCAAAGCCTGCGCCAGCGGTTTGCCGCTGACATGGCTTTGCAGTTGCGCGTGAAACTGGTCCAGCAGGCGAATTGCCTGCAGGTTCTGGCCCAGTGTGAAACGCCACGTTGCAAGCAAACCGGTGGCGTTGACCAAATCCAGATGACCAACACCGGCATGGTCGTGGTGCAACAGGTCCAGGCCGTCCTGGTAGGGCCATTCCTGCCAATGGTCTGCGCCGCCTGCGCGGCTCAGCAGGCGTCGGTCCGTCACCACCAGCAAGCCGGGGACAAAATGCAAATGGCGGTTCAGGTCAACCTCCAGCGTTGACGAAACGTTTTCCTGTGGGTGGAGTTGAGGTAACAGGGCATCGCGCCAGAAGGCCGGCAACTCGCTGGAAAATGGGCTCGCAGCCAAAACAACAGAGGTCATGTGAAACAACAATTTTCCGAATTACGTTGGCACGGGAGCCGGGTGCAAACTGTGTGAAGAGGGCTGCATACTTTACGATACCCAGCTCGGGACACTTCTAGCCAACGCCAAGGCGGCTGGGGTAAGCGAGAATATATATATAACGCGGCCACAGCCACATTGGTGGACTGCACAACTGAAAAGCGGCCATGATGGACCAGAAAAAAATAGACATTCTCCGGGTAACCTACCTGCGTGGCCCCAACATTTGGACCTACCGTCCCATCATCGAAGCATGGGTGGACATTGGCAGCCTGGAAGACCACCCTTCCAACACTATCGACGGGTTTTACGAGCGCCTCACCGGGCTCTTGCCCAGCCTGATAGAGCACCATTGCAGCCCCGGCGTCCGGGGCGGGTTTTTGCAACGCGTGAAAGACGGCACCTACGCGGCCCACATCGTGGAGCATGTAACACTGGAACTGCAAAACCTGGCGGGCATGCGCACGGGGTTTGGCAAAGCGCGGCAAACGTCCAAACGAGGTGTTTACAAAATCGCTTTTCGCACGCGGCAGGAACAGGTGGGCCGCGAGGCGTTGGTCTGTGCCCGCGACCTGGTGGTGGCCGCCATCAACGACACCGCCTACGACGTCGCCAGCATGATCAGTCATTTGCGGGACCAGGTCGATGACTTGTGTCTGGGCCCGAGCACGGCACACATTGTTGACGCTGCGACCCAGCGCAGGATACCGTCCATTCGTTTGACCGAAGGCAATCTGGTGCAACTGGGCTATGGCATCAACCAGCGGCGCATCTGGACGGCAGAGACCGACCAGACATCGGCCATCGCCGAAGAAATCGCGAGCGACAAGGACCTGACCAAGTCACTGCTGAAATCCTGCGGTGTGCCGGTTCCCGAAGGCGAGTTGGTCAAATCGGCAGAGCAGGCGTGGGAAGTGGCCCAGGATATTGGCGTGCCGGTGGTACTCAAGCCCTATGACGGCAACCACGGACGTGGCGTATCCTTGGACCTGCGCACCCAAAGCGATGTGGAAGCAGCCTACGCGCTGGCACACCGCAAGGGCGGTGGCAGCAGTGTCATTGTGGAAAAATTCATTCCGGGCAACGAGCACCGCATGTTGGTGGTCGGCAAACACATGGTGGCGGCGGCCCGGGGCGAGGCCATCTGGGTCACTGGAGACGGCGTGTCCAACATCGACCAGTTGACCGATGACCAGATCAACTCAGACCCCCGCCGCGGCACGGGCGAAGAGTTTCCACTCAATGCCATGATGCCCAGCAAATCCGGCGAAATCATGCTGGAACTCGAACGGGCCGGGCTGACGCCCGAGTCGGTCCCTGCCAAGGACCAACGGGTGCTGATTCAGCGCAATGGCAATGTGGCCTTTGACGTCACTGACCTCGTGCACCCAAGCGTGGCAGCGGCAGCCGCATTGGCCGCAAGGGTCGTGGGCCTGGACATCGCAGGCGTAGACATGGTGCTGGAAGACGTGAGCAAACCGATGCAGCAGCAACGCGCCGCGGTGATCGAGGTCAATGCCAGCCCGGGCTTGCTGTCCCACATTAAACCAGCCGATGGCGAAGGTCGACCGGTTGGCAAGGCGATCATCGAACACCTGTTCAAGGCGGATCGGGACGGACGCATCCCCATCGTGGGCATCACCGGCACACAAAAAACTGGCCGGATTGCCCGCCTGGTCGCCTGGCTGGCGCACATCAGCGGCAAACATGTGGGCCTGGCCTGCAGCGAAGGCCTGTACCTGGATGGGCGCCAGGTTGAGTCCGCGGACTGCGCACATTGGGAAGCCGGCCAGCGCCTGTTAATTAACCGCTCGGTGCAAGCCGCTGTGTTTGAGAATGGCAGCCAAGTCATCCTGGCTGAGGGGCTTGCATATGACAAGTGTTCAGTGGGCGTGGTGACCGACGTTGGGTGGGAGGAGTCGTTGATTCCATTTGACATTCTCGACGCCGAACAGACATTCAAGGTGGCGCGGACCCAGGTGGATGTAATTTTGCCATCCGGCACCGCGGTGCTCAATGCTGCGGATCCGCAGGTGGTTGAACTGGCCGAGTTGTGCGATGGCACGGTGATTTTTTACGGCATGGACCCCAATCAGGCCGCCATGGCGGAGCACCAGCAAGCCGGTGAAAAAGTGGTGTTCGTGCGCAACGACCAGATCGTATTGGCCCACGGCATCACCGAAATTGCCTTGTTGCCGTTGGCCTCGCTCAAACCGGCCAAGGCCTCCCAGCCCGAGATGGTCATGGCGGCCGTGGCCGCTGCCTGGGCATTGGGCATACCGCCGGAACTGATTGGCGCGGGCTTGCGTACCTTTGAATCCAACCCCCGAAAAACACCTTACTGACCGCTGGCTTGAACCTGCAAGCATGCGCACCTGGAAAAATCGAGATCCAACATGGAAGTAACCCGTATTCGAGCCCTGCGTGGACCCAACCTGTGGAGCCACCACACCGCCATTCAGTCCATCGTGTCGTGCCAGGGCGTGGAACGCTCAGTTGGCCAGATTGACGGTTTTGAGGTCCGTTTGCGCGAGCGCTTTCCGGAAATCGGCCCTTTTCAGCCAACCGGCCATCATGATTCCATCCCCATGGTGCATGTGCTGGAACTCGCTGCCTTGGGCCTGCAAGCTCAAGCCGGATGCCCCGTCACCTTCAGTTGCAGCACACCCACCGTCGACGAAAACGTCTACCAGTTGGTGGTGGAATACAGCGAAGAGGCCGTCGGGCGTCTGGCGATGGACCTTGCGCAATTGCTTTGCCAATCGGCCATGGACGACACGCCGTTCGATCTGGCTGATGCCCTGGCGCAACTGCGGGACCTGGATGAAGATGTTCGACTGGGCCCCAGCACCGGCTGTATTGTTGATGCGGCCGTGGCCCGCAACATCCCGTTCAGTCGCATGACCGAGGGCAGCATGGTGCGTTTTGGCTGGGGCAGCAAACAACGGCGAATTCAGGCAGCCGAGATGGACATTACCAGTGCCATCGCGGAGTCCATAGCGCAAGACAAGGACCTGACCAAGAAACTTCTGGCAGCGGCGGGCGTGCCGGTTCCTGCCGGACGTGCAGTCAGCGATGCAGAAGACGCGTGGCGGGCAGCCTGTGAAATCGGCCTGCCGGTGGTGGTCAAACCCAAGGACGGCAATCAGGGCAAGGGCGTTACGGTCAACATCACGACCAAGGAACATCTGCTAAAAGCCTACGCCACGGCCACCGAGTTCCGCGACAACATCCTGGTTGAACGGTATATGCCGGGCAACGACTTTCGCTTGTTGGTGGTAGGCAACCGGCTGGTGGCGGCGGCCCGGCGCGATCCACCCAAGGTGGTGGGGGATGGGGTGCATACCGTCGCCGAGTTGGTGGCGCAAGTCAATCTGGACCCCCGCCGCGGGTCGGGGCATTCGACGTCACTGACCAAAATCCGCATCGACGACATCGCACGCAGTTGCCTGTCCAACCAGGGGTTTACGCCTGAGACGATTCCGGACAAAGGGCAACGGGTGAACCTGCGCAACAACGCCAACTTGTCGACCGGCGGTTCTGCCACCGATGTGACTGACGATGTGCACCCTGAAGTCGCTGCCCGCGCGGTCGCGGCGGCGCATATGGTGGGCCTGGACATTTGCGGGGTCGATGTGGTCTGCGACAGCATTTTGCGGCCCATTGAGGAGCAAGGTGGTGGCATTGTCGAGGTCAATGCAGCGCCCGGGTTGCGCATGCATCTGAGCCCGTCGTTCGGCAAGGGGCGCGCAGTAGGTGAGGCCATTGTCTCCAGCATGTTCAAGAATGGCCAGGATGGCCGCATTCCGATTGTGGCGGTCACTGGCACCAATGGCAAAACCACCACCGTTCGTTTGATCTCGCACCTGTTGGCGCAAAAAGGTTTGTGCGTGGGCATGACCAATACCGATGGTGTGTATGTTGGCGGCCAGTGTATTGATACGGGCGATTGCAGTGGTCCCAAGAGCGCCCGCAGCGTTTTGCTGCACCCGGATGTGGACGCAGCCGTACTGGAAACCGCGCGGGGTGGCGTTCTGCGCGAAGGACTGGCCTTCGACCGCTGCGATGTCGCCGTGGTCACCAATGTGGGCAGTGGAGACCATCTGGGACTGAACTACATCACCACGGTGCAAGACCTCGCTGTTCTCAAGCGCGTGATCGTGCAAAACGTATCGCTCAACGGCACGGCGGTACTGAATGCGACTGATCCTACGGTTGCCGCCATGGCCAGCAAATGCCGCGGGTCGGTCACCTTCTTTGCCATGGACAAATACCACCCGGTGATGGCCACGCACCGCGCCCAGGGGCAGGCGGTGGTGTATGTGGAAAACGGCCAGATCGTCGCCAGCAAGGGGGATTTGCACCAAACCATCGCCTTGGCCAACATTCCGGTCACCATGGGCGGGTTGATCCCGTTCCAGGTCGAAAACGTGATGGCCTCGGTGGCTGCCGCCTGGGCCCTGGGACTGGATTGGAGCACCATTCGCGCCGGGCTGGCCGGTTTTGCCAATGACACCGACAACGCGCAGGGACGGTTCAATCTGTTCAAGTTCCGCGGAGCAACTGTTATTGCCGACTATGGACACAACCCCGACGCCATGATTGCACTGGTCCAGGCGGTCCAGGCCATGCCCGCCAAACACCGCTCGGTAGTCATCAGTGGTGCCGGAGATCGGCGCGATCAAGACATTCGCCAGCAGACTGAAATTCTGGGTGACGCCTTTGACGAGGTGATTCTCTACGAAGACCAGTGCCAGCGTGGACGGCAGGATGGTGAAGTGATTGCCTTGCTACGCCAAGGGCTTGCCAATGCCCGGCGCACCACACAATCCAGTGAAATCAAGGGGGAGTTCCTGGCGATTGACACCGCGATGGACAAACTGACGGCGGGTGATCTGTGCCTGATTCTGGTGGACCAGGTGGACGAGGCAATGGCCCACATCGCTGCGCGCGTCAAAAAAGGCTGATTTCAGGCGCTCTCAACCGTCGGGCCGCGCCCCATCAGGGCGGCAACTGCCTGGACCGGCTGTAAACGGCCATCCAGCAAATCCACCACACAGTTTGAAATGGGCATGTCCACACCCAGCAAGCGGGCACGATGTACAACGGTACGGGCGCTGTAAACCCCTTCAGCCACATGACCGAGTTCATCAACGGACTGTTGCAGCGTCTTGCCCTGCGCCAGAGCGAGTCCGACACGCCGATTGCGTGACAGGTCTCCGGTAGCCGTAAGCACCAAGTCGCCCAAGCCACTGAGACCCATGAAAGTGTCCGAAGTCGCACCCAGTGCCAGGCCCAAACGCGTCATCTCGGCCAATCCCCGGGTGATCAGGGCCGCACGGGCATTCAATCCCAGCTGTAAACCATCACACAGGCCGGTCGCGATCGCCAATACATTTTTAACCGCCCCACCGATCTCGACACCGACCACATCCTCGTTGGCATAGACCCGCAAGGTTGGATTGTGAAATGCCGCTACCAGCGCATCGCGTACGCCCGCATGGCTGCTGGCTCCAACCAAAGCCGTTGGCAGGCCGGCAGCGACTTCCTGGGCGAAACTCGGCCCGCTCAAGACACCGGCGCGCAAATCAGGAGCGACGCGGTTTTGGATTTCATGCCCCAGCAAGCCAGGCGCATCATCCAAACCGGCCTCAAAGCCCTTGCACAACCAGGCCACCGACGCCTTGCAATGCTGCAGTTGCACCAGCAGCCCACGCAAGCCAGCCATCGGCGACCCAATAATCACAAGGTCAGTTTCACTACACGTCGAAACCAGGTCCGCTAACACCTGGCTACTGATCTG
>CAZMXB010000234.1:0-7940 GCA_964569855.1 uncultured Rhodoferax sp. | reverse complement strand
GGCCACGCCAGTGGCTGCGTGGATGTTGGCGTTGGAGACGTTGCAAACGTGCCAGCCTGCTTGCACAAGCAGTGCGTCGATGCTGACTCTGGCTTTTTGCTCTGGCGTCACGCCCTACGTCCCCCTTGATTTGCATTCTAGGTTACAAGCCAAAAAGGCCACTAGCCCTCGTGGAATATGCGTGAGCAGCTTCTCTTTTTATAGCAGAGCGGGCGCGACAGACTATTCGGCAGTGACCATCACGCGATCGCGGCCTTCGTGCTTGGCACGGTACAGTCTGCTGTCCGTCAGTCCATACATGGTTTCCGGGCTCAATTTGCCGGGGTCGATTTCGTGGCTCACTGCTACGCCAACACTTACCGTCACGCTCAGATTGCCGGCGATGGAGTTCCAGTCCGCCGCCTTGCAGGCGCGGTTGATGTGTGCAGCAACGTCGGCGGCGGCAGATTTCGAGTCAATCGGCAACAGCAAAGCGAATTCTTCACCACCAACCCTGGCGGGCAGATCGCCAGCGCGACGGTCGGCGCGCAGCAGGGTGGCAAATCGCTGGAGCACGCTATCGCCAATCGCGTGTCCGTGGGTGTCATTGATGCGCTTGAAAAAATCGAGGTCGAAACACAGCAAAGCGAAGTGACGCCCCTCGCGCGCAGCGCTGACCATGTGGGCCATTGAGCGATCAAAGGCACGTCGGTTGGCGATGCCGGTCAATGGGTCTTCTTCGGCCAAGCGCGACCATTGTTCTGCAAGGCGCGCGATTTCTTCGCGTTGCTCGCGCTTGGTAGCCGCCTGGCGTGCCTCGTCATCGTGCAATTGGCGCTCCAGTCTTCTTGCCTCCTTGAATGCGGCCAGCGCAAGTCTGGGGTCATCAATGGCTTCATAGGCCTCGGCCAGCTCCAGCCATGTTCCCATCAGTTCCCGGGGGTTGCCACCTTCCTGCAGGGCGATGCTGCGGCAAAATGCGACGACCGCTTCTTCCTTGCGGCCCAGCGTCATCAGTATTGCACCAAGGTGGCTTTGTGCGACTGCTTCGTGTCCCCGCAGACCTGCTTTGGCGAGGCCGTCAACGGCGCGTTGCAGCATCTGCGTGGCAGCCTCGACATTGCCCGCGCGCCGCGCTGCGATACCGGTATTGGCCAGCGCCATCAACTCAAGCCGCGTCAGACCATGCGCGGTAACTTCTTCAAGGAAGCCATTCCATTGAGCCAATAGCGCGGCATATTGCAGCTGCCGCGCAGCATCGTCACCGGTCGAATCGTCGGTCGCCCGCCCTTTGGCGTTCAGCACCGAGTATCTGGCATGGTATCGCTCCGCCAGCGAACCGTGCTGGTCCAGCGTGCGCGCGGCGTCCTCCAGCATTTCAAGCGCTTGCCCATGGCGCCCCAGCACCGAGCACGATATGCCAAGCCGCCGCCTGGCCTTGCCAAGTAGCGTGTTGTCTCCCGTCTGCTGCGCCAGGCGCTCCGCCTGGGTGAGGATGTCAAACGCCCGGGTATGTTCTTCGAGGGACTGCAGCGCGAATCCGAGTGCCAGCAATGCCTCGCTTTCAACCGCCGGATCGGCCACCGCCGCCGCCAGTTCGCGTGCGTGCGTGGCGACCCGCAGGCCTTCGAGCGCTTGCCCGGTTGAGACTTGGGCCAGGGACTTGAGGCCGAGCAATATGGGCCGTTCGGCACTGGTGCCGCTCTCCAGCGCCACGTTGACGGCCGCTATTGCCTCGCCAAGACTACCGGCCTCGATTTGGCCGCGAATCCGGTCCGCAGCAGATGGCGTGTTGACTGCAAGGTTCATGCAGCAAGTCTATGCCAACTGCAACCCTTGGTGCAGCACCCACGCAAGACGCCGAAAACTCCTAGTTGGACAGCAGATTGAGTATCGACGTCAGGACGACGCTCAACATGAACAGGTTGCCGTTGCTGTCGGCAATGCCATATTGGGCACGGCGGTTGTAGCCATCGTCATAACCGCGGCTGAAGCCCTGGCGGAAGTAGTACCGGTATTCGTCCGCGCTGACGTAGTAGCCGTTGTAGCCATAGTCTCCATCCAGATAGGCCGGGGAACTGGTGTGGCTGGCGCGCCAACCATCCTCGCGATCCGCCTGACCTGCCGGTACCCCCTGCTCGTAGCCGTAGTTCACGGCCTGCCGCAGCAAGTCAGCACCGTATTGGTTGGTCTGATACGACCGGTTGGCGCGAACATAGCGGTAGCTTGGCGCCGAGTAGAAGAACCAGTCGTTGTTGTATGTGTAGGACCGCGCGTTCCAGTTCTGCATCTGCTCGCGCCGGCGCTCCTGATACTGCTGTTGGAAACGAACCTGTGCCGCACGGTTTTGCTGCTGAAGCATGGCTTCGCGCTGAATCCAAAGGCGATCCTGTGCAATCTCGCGTTGCCGGAACGATGCAAGACGCTGATTCTGCTCGATATCAAGCTGCCGCCGGCGCTGTTCCGAGACTTGCTGTGCCCGGCTCTGTGCAAGCTGTTGCTGCTCTTCAAACCGGGCCTGCTGGAGTTGTCGGGCGGCCTGCTCCTGTTGCAGCTTCTGCGCGTGCAGTTGCTGCTCTTGCTGGGTCAGCTGCTTCCTGAGTGCAGACATCTCCTGCTGCTGCGCACGCTGCTGCTGATTGCGCTGGGCCTGCTCCTTTTGTGCGTAGTTCTCGTGTTCCTGTTTCAGTCGTTGTGCGGCCTGCTCCTGTTGCTGCGCGCGCTGCTGTTGGTCGCGCTGGCTTTGCTGTTGCTTCTGTTGATCAACTTGCTGCTTCTGCGCGGCCTGCAATTGCTGGCGATTCTGGGCAGCCTGCTTCTGTGTGGCCTGCTGCTGTTGCTGCTTCTGCACAGCCTGGTCGTTTCGCTGCTTTTGTTCGACCTGCTGCGCGCGCTGCTGTTGGTCGCGCTGGGATTGCAGTTGCTTCTGTTGATCAGCTTGCTGCTTTTGCTGCTCGGCCTGGCGCGGTTCCCTTTGCGGGTCCGGTTGGGCGTGGTCCGGCGGCGCAGGCGGCTTTTCGGCCCGATTCCCCTTCTGGGGCTTTTCCTGCTTTTGCTTGTCCTTATCCTGGTCTGCCGGCCCCTGGGCACGCAGCGGACTGTTCACGGCCAGGGCGGTCGCGGCGCATAGTGCGACGCTGACCAGCATGTGTTTCAAGGATTTCGCTTTGATATCTGACATGGCCATTCCCCGGTGTTGCGCGTAACTAACTAATGAAATACGGCTGGGCAAGGATGGAATCTCCGCGCCAAATGGTCTGTGTGGCAGCGCACCGAACCGCGGGCCGCGGGCCCAATCAACGCTGGCAGGTTGGCCTGCCTGGATATGTTCAGGGTGCGGCATGTACAGACCCAGGATGTATTTGAGCTTCCCAAGGAAATCGGGATCGCGCAAGGCCCTGAAGCCGCGTACCACGGTGACACACCAAACTGGGCTCCAGCGCCTGTATGACGAGCGCTAGCTGCTATGAATTAGTGAGCAAATGCCCAAGCTACCCGCCTTGAACCGGCAGCAACACAGCCACTTCCAGTCCCGACCGGGCATTGCGCACGACCAGCGTGCCGCCGTGTGCCAATGCCACCAGACGGCACAGGTACAGGCCCAGGCCTACCCCGCCACCCTCGCGGGTGCGGGCGGTGTCGGGCCGGTAGAAGGGCTGGGCCAGATGGGGAAGCTGGTCGTCCGGAACGCCCGCGCCAAAGTCGCGCACGGTGATCTGAATGCCACCGTCTGCGGTTTGCGCCAACGAGACTTCGGGCGGCTGGGCCGCATCCACGCTGTGGCGCAACGCGTTGTCCAGCAGGTTGCGCACCAGCAGGCGCATGCGGGTGCGGTCCAGCACCAGCGTGGGCAAGTCGCTGGCCGCCGTCAGCTTCACGGCGGGGGCACCTTCCAGGCTGGCGACGACCTCGCCGGCCAGGGCGGCCAAGTCCACCGGCCCGCGGTGCAGCGCGGCGTGCGGGCTGGGCCGGCGTTCGCTCTCCAGCAGGTCGCTGATCAGGTCGCGCATCTGTCCGAGGTCGCGCAGCAGGGCGTCGCGGGCGGGCTGTACTTCAAGGGTTTCGGGCAGCAGCTCGGTGTTGAGCCGGGCGCGGGTGAGCGGGCTGCGCAGCTCGTGGCTGATGGCCAGCAGCAGGGTGCGCTTGGCGTCCAGCATCTGGTGAATGTCGGCTCCCATCGTGTTGATGGTGGTAGCCAGTTCGCCCAGTTCATCCGGGTGCCTTGCACGGCGCACGGGTATGGGTTGGGCAAAGTCACCCGCGCCAAAGCGCTGCGCGCCGGCCTGAATATCGTCCAGCGGGCGCAACATGCGCCGCACCCGTGAATAGGCCAGGGCGGTGAGCCCCAGCAGCAGACCCAGCGTGATCCAGCCGATGAAGCGGGGCCGGTCGTGCCAGGCCTGCACGCTCAGGCCAAAGCGGATGCGGTGGCCATCTGCGGTGGTGCGCTCGAAGAAGCGCGGGGCGTCGGCATTCCAGTTGTTGGCGTCGGCGGTGCTGTCGCGCCGCTGGTAATCGTAATCGGGCTCATTGGGGTTGCTACGCCAGTTGACTTGGGGGCCGCTGATGCGCACGCTCAATGGCAGGCGCCGCACCAGTGCCTGGGCGGCGTCGATGCGGGGCGGGCTGCCCAGTTCGGCAGCGAGCCGATCCACATAGTCCACCACCAGCGGGCGGGCGGCGTCGCGCCAGCCGATGGACAGCGCCCTTTGCATGCCCATGACAAAGATGGCCGTCATGGCCAGGGCCAGCAGCAGAAACAGGGCGACCAGGCGCACGCGCAGCGAGTGCGCCAGCGCGTGGCGGGCACGGCGGTGCCAGTGGACCTTTGCCCCCATGCTGCCGGCGGCTCTCATGTTGGCAGGCGCGCCAGCGCCAGCGAATAGCCGGCGTTGCGCAGCGTTTTGATGCAGTCCAGCGGCTCCAGCTTTTTGCGCAGGCGGCTCACCACAATGTCCACCGCTCGGGTGTACAGCTCGGCCTCATGGCCGCGAAGCTGATTCAGGACGTCGTCGCGGCTGAAGACCTTGCCCGCATGGGTGGCCAGCAGGTGTAGCAGGTCAAACTCGGTGCTGGTCAGCTCCAGCGTCTCGCCGTGACGTTGCACGCCGCGCGTGACGGGGTCGATCACCAGGCCATCGAACACCAGCCGAACCGGGCCAGATATTTCTGCGTTGACGGCGGGGACAACCACCCGGCGGCGCAGCACGGTTTGCAGCCGGGCCACCAGTTCCCGCGGCTCAAAGGGCTTGGGCACATAGTCATCTGCGCCCAGCTCCAGCCCCACCACCCGGTCCATCACGTCGCCGCGCGCGGTGAGCATGATGATGGGGATATCGCTTTCCTTTCGGATGGCGCGGCACAGGGCAAAGCCATCCATTTCGGGCAGCATCACATCCAGAATGGCGGCGTCCAGCCCACCCTGGCGCAGCCGCTCCAGGCCGGTGCTGGGGCGCAGGGCGCACTCCAGCACCATGTCGAACCGCGCAAAGTAGGCCGCCAGGGGCGGGCCCAGTTGCGTGTCGTCGTCGATCAGCAGAATGCGGTGCATGGCACCCCGACTTTACCCGCGGCGGAACCAGTGGCCACGCCCGTCCATGTAGTCGCGCACCTTCTGTTGCTGCGCGGGGTTGAGGCTGTCGTAAAAGTCCGCCAGTGCGGCGATGACTTCAGGGCTCTTGGTCTGCAGGGCGGTCGTCTTTTCGGTGATGAGGCTCTGGGCGCGGGCCTTGTCAAACGTGGCACCCGCCACCAGCGCCTTCATCTCGGCACGGGGGTCCTTGGTTTGGCCGATGAGGGCGGTGCGCTGCTCATAGAGCTTGTCGCCCAGCGTGGCCAGGCGCTTCTTCTGGTCGTCGTTCAGGTCCAGCTTGCTGGCGGCCCTGCTGACGATCTTGTCGCGCTTCTGGGAGTATTCCTCGGTACTCAGGTTGGCGCCAAACTCGTGGTGACGGTGACCGCAGGCGGACAAGCCGGCCACCAGCACGGAGACACCAAAGAGAGCGAAGAGGGAGCGTTTGATCCAGCGTTTCATGGCAGTAGTTCCTATTAAAAAAGGTGTTGAACAGGACTGCAATGGTGCCGGGGGATACGGCGCAGGTCATCTCTGCGCGGTATCGGTTTGTTTCGCTTTGTTTCAGGTGCGCACCACGCGCAGCACTGCGTTGGCGTTCAGCGAACTGATGGGAATGCGGGTGTCCGCAGGGATTTTTCCGGACACCTGCAGCGCCATGTAACGCTGGCAGCAGACCCGGAGAAAGCTGGTGAAGTTGGGAATATCGCCACGGTGCTCCAGCAGTTCGTCATACAACTTGGACAACAGCTGGGGCACGTTCATGCCGTCACGGGTGCCAATCTCGTCCAGCGTGTCCCAAAACAGGTTTTCCAGCCGCACACTGGTGACCACACCGTGCAGGCGGATGCTGCGCGTGGTGGCCTCATAACTCTGCGGGTTGGCACGGACAAAGATCTGGCACATGCAGGAATCCTTCACATCGGGGAAAGCATGGCCCCAAGCATAGGCCCGGGGCACGGGAATGGCTAGTGGGAAATTTTGGTTCCCAGCAAGGCCATGAATTGGCCCAACCAGGCGGGGTGCGCGGGCCACGCGGGTGCGGTGACAAACTGGCCATCGGTCACTGCCGCGTCAATCGCAATCTCGGCCCAGTTGGCGCCCGCCAACTCCACTTCGGGGCGGCAGGCGGGGTAGGCGCTGATGCGTTTGCCGCGGATGATGCCAGGCACCGCAGTCAGGATCTGCGCACCATGGCACACCGCTGCAATGGGCTTGCCAGCTTCTGCAAATTCCTGGGTGATGGACAACACGCGGGCGTTGAGCCGCAAATACTCGGGGCCGCGCCCGCCAGGAATCAGCAAACCGTCGTAGTTGGCGGTGTTGACATCTGCAAAGTTGGCGTTCAGCGTGAAACGGTGGCCGGGCTTTTCGCTGTAGGTCTGTGCGCCTTCAAAGTCATGGATCGCAGTCATCACGAAATCACCCGCCTTTTTGTCCGGGCATACGGCATGCACCGTGTAGCCAACGGCCAGCATGGTTTGAAACGGGACCATGGTTTCATAGTCTTCACAATAGTCACCACACAGCATCAAAACTCTCTTGGACATGAACATCTCCTGGTTGATTGAGAGTTTCAGTTTAGGCAGCCGCAGTGTTGGCAGGTAACAGCGCGTTACTACCGATGCTGGTGTTTTCCCTAGGATCGGGCGAGTTGCCGGGTGGCCCACCCAAATGTCACAACTCGGAGTATTTTTTGGCGTTGCCGCGCGATTTGTCTACCGGGTACTTTTCGCCATTGACCACGAGCTTGCGTTGCGCGGCGGCCAGCAGATCGATGCCCAACGTGTCGCACAGCCGCAGCAGGTAAAGGAAAACATCCGCCGCCTCGGCTGCGACCTGCTCCTTTTTGTCCACCGACAAAGACTGGCTCTGTGCTTCGGTCAGACACTGGAAGTGCTCCAGCAATTCCGCCGCCTCCACGGACAGTGCACTGGCCAGGTTCTTGGGGGTGTGGAATTGCTCCCAGTCGCGCGCGCTTGCGAATGCGCGCAGGGCCTGGATGAGCAGCTCCAGCGGGTCTGCGACTTTGTTGCCCACGGTGGGCTCGTTCGGGGTCACCTCAGCGCTGGCTGGCAGCTCTTCTGATGAAATCATGCTTCAGCCCTCGTATCCATTGCGCAAGCAGCTATCTTTTTCATAGTGGCTCCAGCGACCTATCGTACTACCGAGCCAATACCGCCGCCAGCGCCACACCGGTGTGAGTGCCCAGCGCCACCACAGCTTCCGGCGTCGCTGCCGCCACCACCTGCCCACCGGCGTTGCCGCCATCCGGCCCCAGGTCAATCACCCAATCAGCCTCGGCGATCACATCCAGGTCGTGCTCGATGACCACGACGCTGTGGCCGCCATTGACCAGGCGGTGCAGCACCCGGATCAGCTTTTCCAC
>CAZMXB010000233.1:135-7954 GCA_964569855.1 uncultured Rhodoferax sp. | reverse complement strand
CATCAGCCTCCGCGCTGCCTTCAATATCCTCAGATATGAAGAACCCGTGCTTGGCAAGTTTCTCCCGGTCACTTTCGTTGGCGGTGCCGCTCCGCTCTTCACCATCCACAGTTTCAGGCAATTGATCCTCAGATTCATCAGAAATCGTTCGCCCGTTTAGCTCACCATCAAACTTTGCGACGACGGTCCGGCCATAACCCGGCATGAACTCAAAGGTGACGCTGACACCCTGAGGGGGATCCTCGCGCGCTTCGGCGTACGAATCTGCCATTTCGCTGAAATGGCGAGTGATCTTGCTCAACTCCTCATCCGTCAAAAGAAAATCGCTATGTGTCAGTGCCATAGGCATCTCCTTGGTTCTTCAAATGTCAATACGAGCCTGTCTGTCATCCCGAGTCCGGTAAAAGGCAGGCTCCTTGTTTCGCCACCACGCTGGATTGTCCAACTTGCATGCGACGTTGACTGTCGCACAACGATTCAAGAATCCAATCGTTCAGGGCACATTGGCAGCATGTCGCGGGTGCTTGGGACAACAAAACTGACTGGAGACCAATATGACCTTTGGCATTGCCGCCACCGCCATCATCTTGATGTACCTCACACGCCGATTTCCATGCCTGGCGGCCGTGGGGGTCTTGCTATGCGTCATCTTCATTGGTGGGCTGCTCACCATTGTTTGGCGTATTTCCTATCCAAATAACCTTTGGTATTTCTGGATGCTGGCAGGCATCGGTGTCGGATACGGGATGTTTCTCTGGCTTTTGGGAAAAGCAGTGGACGATTTGATCGAGCGGTAACTCCAACTGGCTGTATGCGACGAATGTTGTCGCATAACGGCTGAACAATCAGGCGCTCAAACCCGGAGTCACCCATGCCCAAGCCCCCCATGATTTCTGTCTTAGAGCATACCCCCATTGCCGACCCGGCGGTGCAGTCGTGTGTTGTTGCGTTGCTGCGACTTATTGCAAAGTCACCCGCCCATGGCGCACGACTGCCCTCCGAGGCGCTCAAATTTCTTGGCTGTGTTAGCGGCCCGGACGACTTGCTTGCAAGCTTTTCCAAGGTGGGGCAGCGAAAGGCGGTTGAGCAGGCTATGCGCAAGCCCGTAGATGAGGACGATGATCCTTTCGACGGTGATCTTGATGGAAGCACATCACTATTGCAGATGCTGACCAACCCGACAAGAAACAGTCGCCTTTCCGTCACACCACGATCCAGGGTGGTGGCTGCAATCAAGGCTGCGCAGGCACCAGCGATACAGAGTCTGGCGCTGACGTTGCTTGAAAAATGGGAAGCCAGCAGCCTGCAATCGGAGCAGGACTGGATGGACACCAATGTACACATCCTGCAAGGCCTGTTTGGTCTCTCGGATGTGGAAGCCCAGGTTGCCAAGCTCGCTTTCTCCTTTGCCAGCATGAAGGGTCAAAACAATGCCTTGGCAGAGTGCATAGAGGAGCTTTTCTACTGCCGCTCTGGGCGCAGGCAGGCGATGACCCGGTTGGCTCCGGCAGTCAACTGTGCGGTTGAGGACCTGTCATCGGTTTTTAGTGGCACGTCGCCATTGCGCTCATCCGGATTGCTGTACCACGCTGCGATTTCAAGCTACGACCTGGACGATGTCTTGCGCTTGAGCGAACTCGGGCAGCTGTTTGCCTCGGAATCGTTTGAAAACGAAGCCGCCATTCGCCAACGCGTACTCAGCCAACTGGTGCTTGAAGCCAACCCTTCGCTGGTTTTTACCCATTTGGCGCAACAGCAATGCGACATTTCCGCGCTGCTGGGTGGCGCCATCACGACCGGTGCTAGGGGAATCAATGTGCTCCTGTATGGCCAGCCGGGCACTGGTAAAACTGAGTTTGCCAAGAAACTGGCGTGTGAACTGGGAGTGACCTGCTACGAAGTCGGTTATGCATCCGACGAGACAGGCATGGAAGCGAGCCGAAACGACCGCCTGTGTTTTCTGAAATTGGCCAACAGGTTGATTTCGCCTGAAGAGCGTGCGGTGATCTTGCTGGACGAAGCGGAGGACATATTTGATTCCATCGGTGGGCAGTCTGAGCACCGCCGCTCGCCCCGCACTGGCAGCAAAGCATGGATGAATGCCCTGCTGGAAGGCATGCGGATCCCCACGATCTGGATCACCAACGATATCGAAATTGATACTGCACACCTCAGGCGCTTTGCCTATGTCACGGAGTTCGCTACGCCCCCGATCAGCGTGCGCCGCGAAATTGTGCGCCTGCAAACGGAGGGGCTTGCCATCACGGACGCAACCATCACCCAACTGGCACGCAATGATGCACTGACGCCTGCCATGCTGGGTATGGCGGCCCAGTTTGTCCGCTTGGTCAAGCCTGTAGGCACGGAGGCCGACGCGGCACTTGTCAGGCATGTACAAGCGAGCCAACGGGCGTTGAAGATGGAGCCTGCCGGTTCTATCGTGGATAGTGAGACCGAGTTTGATCCCCGCTTCATCAATCTGGACTCCAGCATCAGCGTAGAGAACCTGATGGGCGCTCTGAGGCGAACAGGCCGTGCAGGTCTTCTGTTTCACGGGCCTTCGGGCTCGGGAAAGACCCAACTGGCCAACTATCTGGCGCAGCAATTGGACCGCGAAATGATCTACCGAACCGGCTCGGACTTGTTGAACAAGTATGTGGGTGGCACGGAACAGAGAATTGCCAAACTGTTTCGGTCATGTGATGTCGAACGCGAGATCATTTTTCTGGACGAAGCAGAAGGTTTGCTGGGCAGTCGCGAGGGCGCGCAACGATGCTGGGAGGTCACGCAGGTGAATGAATTCTTGCGGCAGATTGAGCAGTTCAAGGGCATTTTCATTGCTGCAACGAACCATGTCGGCAATCTGGATGGCGCGCTGATGCGGCGTTTTGCGTTTCGACTGGGATTCAAGCCGCTGACGCTGGAACAGCGGGTTGCGATGTTCGCGGATGTGTCGGGCCATCAACTGGCGGTGGGTACTGTGGACTACCGTCATTTGGAAAAATGCAATGGGCTGACCGCAGGGGACTTTGGGAATGTTCGGCGCAGAATCAGCCTAGTGAACGGTGATGACACAGCACATTCTTGGCTTGAAGAGTTAAGCCAAGAACTAGCAGCGAAGCCGGACTATCGATGTTTGACAATAGGATTTGTCTGAATTGGCTACTGTACCCACACGCAATTGCTATATGCAAGGGTGTGAGGACTATCGAATTCGATAGCCAACAAAATCTACGTCGGCGCTGCTCGCGGGTCGTCGCCGAATCTCTTAACTTAGGCTGCGGCGAAAGTAATCAGACAGCCCCGACCAGTGCATTACTACTGCCGATGCAATATCTGTGGGCCCCCATGTCGCCACGACAGTCCCTGGCAGTTTGATTGCCGGTGGTGGCGTGCCGACAAGGTAAGTCAGATGGGTGGCATTTTGAGGAATCAACGTACTTGGGTTAATTTGCCACTTTGCCTGTAGAACCATCAGTGGTTGCCCTGTCGTACCACAAAATCCAATGCCGTCAGCTCCACCATCTCCTGCACCTGCGACATGCATCCAAGAATATTTGCCAGTTACCGAATCTAGTTGCAGCAATTCCACACATAGAAGCTCGAACAATGTTGGTGAAAGTCGTTCGACCAGACGAGCTAATATTGTCGCTGGTTCTGGTGCTGTGCCTTCGGGCGCTAACACTGGGAGGTGAGATGTATGGCTCCCACCATATGCACTGGCTACGATTGTCTCTGGCAGGGAGTAGTTACTATGGTTTGGGTAATTTGCCAAGGGATGAATGCTGCCATACGATATTCGCGAAAGAAGCTGCTTGCCGAACCATCTAGGAAAATATGAAAACGGAACTGGCTTCCAAACTCCAGTGTTCCAGCCTTGTGCTACATCGCTGAGATCTTGATAAGTCAAATCGCTGGAAAAACCACTGAACCATGGAGAGCTTTTCGACCAAACTGAGTACTCACCTGCAATTGGAGCAATCCAGCACAAGCCTTCCCCCAACCGGGGAATGATTGCCCATCGATTGTCCGATCCACTTTGATTTACTCTTTGAATCAAATTGGTGACCCCACTCTGCTGCGGATTCTTCGCGCCTTGAAGAGATCGGTTACTAGCGGTTGCGAGGTCGTTTGGGTAGTCAGTCTTGGGAAAACTCTGAGCGTTCCAAACCGGATAAGGCATGAAGAGCTTCTGATGCTGTTGGCTTGGAACTAGAAGATCGAGTACCTGGGCAGACGTTGCCCCCAACCTTGGACGACTTTTATAGTAAATGACGATGCCCATATCTCCCCTTTTGCAGGTCTCAGGCCAAAATGAGTAGCATTGTGTTGTGTCAGTGTAAGTCAGTTGCGTAGACGCTTTGAAGTGGCAAGTGCAATTTTCCACTACAAAAAAAATAGAAATTTGATATGTCCCTTTCCGACTTTGACCTACTTGCTCTACTGCCACGCGCCCCGGAAAAACGCGCAACCCCGGAATTGCTTTCCAGGCTCGCGGCAGCAGGGCACCAGTTGACGCCGCGGTCATTGCAACGTCGGCTCGCTTCTTTGTCGCTTTCCCAGCCCATCGTCTGTGACGACCGCAGCAAGCCCTTTGGCTGGTCGATTGCGTCCACCGCACCAGTCAACTTGGGCATCATGTCAACGCAGGAGGCGTTGGCTTTAAAGTTGGCGCAGCGCTATTTAGGCGAGGCGCTTCCGGCGGAGGTCCTGGACGACCTGAAACAGTACTTCCACCAGGCCGACGCCAAACTCAAAGACGAGAGTTTGTACCGTGCCTGGTTGGGAAAAGTTCGCTTGCTTCCTGCCTCTCAACCTTTGCTCAAGCCGACCACATCCCGCAATGTGCTGGCGGGTGCCTACGTTGGTGTGCTGCGTGGCACTGTTCTGAATGTCACCTACCGGCAACGTGGTGCTGACAAGGCCAAGACCTACGACATTGAACCGTTGGCAATCATTGTGCGCGGCAGTGTGACGTATCTGGCTGCAGTTTTTCCCTGGGCGCAGGATGCGACGCTCATGGCGTTGCACCGTTTTTCTTCAGTCAGGCAGACAGAGCAAAAGATTCGACCGCCGCTCAACTTCGATCTGGACCAGTTCATCAAATCGGGCGCCTTGGGCTTTGGCGAGGCCTCAGTGCATGCCGTGCATGTGCGTTTCTACGACGGCGCTGGAGCGCACCTGGAAGAAACACCTGTTCATGCCGATCAGATACTGAAGATTCGGGATGACGGCGACATTGACCTCCTGGTGACGGTGCCTCTAACCGAGCAATTCAAGTGGTGGCTACTGGGGTTCGGTGATCGCGTGGAGGTGCTTGCCCCGACACCGCTCCGCGCAGAACTGCGCGCGCGACTGACAGTTGCCGTCAATCGCTACAACAAGGAACCACAGCCATGAGTGTCAGGCTTTCAAAATCCAGGCTCATCGCGTTCCGCCAGTGTGCAAAGCGGCTCTGGCTTGAAGTGCACCGTCCAGAACTGAAGGTGGAAGACGCATCGGCCATGGCCCGGTTTGCTTCCGGTCACAAGATTGGTGAACTGGCACAGGCGCAATACCCAGGCGGTGTGCTCATTGCGCCCGACAACAACCTGACCAGTGCACTCGCACAGACCCAAACGCTTCTTCATCAGATACCACCAAAAGTTCTGTTTGAGGCAACCTTTCAGGCTGAGGGGCTGCTGGTTCGCGCCGATTTGCTAATACCTGACCAGCGGGGATGGCAGATGATCGAAGTGAAGTCCGCCACGCAGGTGAAGGACTACCACCTTGACGACGCTGCCATTCAGAGTTGGGTTGCAAGCCAAGCGGGACTGGTTCTGACTGGCACTTCATTGCAGGTGGTGGACAGCAGTTGGATTTATCCAGGTGAATCAGACTACGCGGGCTTGCTCAAGACTACCCCGGTGGATGCGGCAATTGCGCCGCTGCTGGGAGAAATTCCCAAGTGGTTGGCCGCCGCGCAAGCGACTGTGAACGCGTCGGAACCAGCGATCAAAGTCGGCAAGCAGTGCAACACGCCGTTTGCCTGCAGCTTTCAAAGCTATTGCGGGGCGCTAACACCTCCGGTCGAATTTCCGATTACATGGTTACCCAACCTGCACCACACGAAGCGTTCACGCTACGAGGAAGCTGGCGTCGTCGACCTGCGCGATGTCAAGCCTGAGGAGTTGTCTGACAAGCAGCGCCGCGTGCTACAGGCCACACTCAGCAACCAAACCTACTTTGAACCGTTGTCGGCATCCGAATGCGCCCTCTTCGCGGGTACACGCTACTACCTGGATTTCGAGACGATGGCTTTTGTCGTGCCGATCTGGGCAGGAACACGACCCTACCAACAGGTGCCTTTCCAGTGGAGTTGTCACGTCGAGGCGCCCGATGGCGCGGTCACGCACGAAATGTTTCTGGATCTAAGCGGCAATGATCCGTCACGCGCCTTCGCTGAGTCGTTGATTCAGGTTCTCAAGGACGATGGCCCCATCATTGTTTACAACCAAGGCTTCGAAAAACGGATCATCCGGGAGTTGGCACTGCGCTTTGCCGACCTTGAAATCCCTCTTACGAGCCTCCTCAGTCGTGTGGTGGACTTGTTGCCATTGGCTGGCTCCCACTACTACAACCCCAGCATGCAGGGTTCATGGTCAATCAAGGCGGTTTTGCCGGCCATAGCACCAGAGCTCGACTATTCAAATCTGGAAGAAGTCGCCAGCGGAACGGCCGCACAAGACGCCTTTGCGGAGGCCATTGGCACCGCCACCACACCACAGCGCAAGGCAGAGCTTGAAAACGCGCTGAGAAAATATTGCACGCGCGATACAGAAGCGATGATTGTCGTGCTGCACTATCTCATGCACGGGTCGTCGACTGATGAAGGTTTGACTGGTGCCTGATATGAACAGCCCAACACTGAGCCTGTACACCGCACTGGAGCAGGCGTATGACCACTTCAACGGCCGCCTTTTCGGCGCGCATTTGCAGCCCTGCTTGATCACGTTGCGTTCGGCCACTCGAGTCTATGGCTACCACCACGCGGCCCGCTTTATTTCGCCTGATGGAAAATTGGTCGATGAATTAGGGATGCACCCGGGATTCTTCACCTTGCAACCGGTCGAAGTCGTGTTGTCAACGTTGGTGCACGAGATGGTGCATCACTGGCAGAACCATGCTGGCACGCCAAGCCCGTCGAACCCGCACAACCGTGAATGGTCCGAAAAGATGGTGTCCATTGGGTTGCAACCATCCCACACGGGACTGCCTGGTGGCAAAAAGACCGGGCGTTCGATGAGTGACTACGTACTGCCAGATGGTCTTTTTTTGAAGTCCTGCCGTGAGCTGCTGGCACAGGGATTTTCTCTACCGTGGATGGATCGCCACGCTCCGGTCAAACCAGAAGCGCAGGTGGAACACCAACGCGCGCTTGCGACGGCGGGGGTGATGAACGAAATGACACCCGCGCCAGTTACCGTTATACCGACGGTGGTTGCCGGCAATCCGTCCGTCTGGTCTCCGCCGCCAAAGAAGCCGCAGACGAGGTACAAGTTCAGTTGCTCCAAGTGCGAGACAAAAGCTTGGGCAGCGCCAGATGCCGCAATTCTTTGTGGTGTTTGCGGAGGTCGGCTGAGCATCCAGCAACCTGAAAACCAGGGTCAGTGAGGGTTCTACATAGGCTAAATGTGCCCATCCCCAGAAAATCGAACACCTACAGACAGAAGTCTTAAAAAAAGCATCAGGGAAAAGCCGACGACATGCCGTAACGTAACTCAGTTGGCAATTCGACGCCATGCCGCATGAGTGCATCAATAGCCGATGTGAGTACTAA
>CAZMXB010000233.1:0-125 GCA_964569855.1 uncultured Rhodoferax sp. | reverse complement strand
TTGTGGTGGTTGCGGAGGTCGGTTGATCATCCAGCAACCTGAAAACCAGGGCCAGTGATGGTTCGACACACTGCTTTCCGTGAGATCGTGGTTTTCACGTCGGAAGAGCGGAGGTGTTGAATCAC